>JAEUHW010000390.1 GCA_016793245.1 Planctomycetota bacterium | reverse complement strand
CACGAGGCCGGCGTCGTGCATCGCGATTTGAAGCCCGCGAACATCGTCGTCACCGCGAGCGGCCAACCCGTGCTGCTCGACTTCGGCTTGGCGCGCGATCTCGAGAGCGATGCTTCGAGTCTCACGCACACCGGCGAGATCTTCGGCACGCCCGACTACATGGCGCCGGAGCAGGTCAGCGGGAAGATCGCCGACATCGACGCGCGCACCGATGTCTATGCGCTCGGGGCGACGCTCTTCGAGTGCCTGACGCTGCGCCGCCCCTTCAGCGGCGCCACGCGCGACGCGCTCTACCACGCGATCCTGCACGCCGCCCCACCGAGCCTCCGGAAGCTCGTGCCGCACGCGCCGCGCGATCTCGAGGTCATCGTGCAGACGGCGCTCGAGAAGGACCCCGCGCGGCGCTATCGCAGCGCGCTCGAGCTCGCCGAGGACCTCGCGCGTCTGCAGCGCGGCGAACCGATCCGCGCGCGGCGCGCCGGACCGCTGCGCCGCGCGTGGCGCTGGGCACAGCGCGAGCCGCTGAGCGCGAGCCTGCTCGTCGCGGCGCTGCTCGCGACCGCGATCGGCGGCTACGGGCTCGCGCGCTGGCTCGAGACGCGCGGCGAGCTCGCCGAAGCGAAGCGCTTCGAAGCCGCGGTGCAGCTCGAAGAGCAGCTGGAGGAGGGCTTCCTCGATCTCGGCGAGGAAGAGCTCGGCCGCGCGGTGATGCACTTCTCCGCCGTGCTGGACCTCGCGCCGGAGCATCCGGAAGCCGTGATCGGGCTCGTGCTCGCGCAGGCCTGGAGTGGGCAAGTACGCGCAGCGCGCGCCACGCTGGAAGAGCACCGCGCGCTCTTCGCACGGGTCCCCGAGCTCGCGTGGGTCGAGACGGAGCTGCTCTACAAGGAGGGGCGCAACACCGAGGCCCGCGCCAGCGAAGAACGAGCCGATCAGGTGTCGACCCCCTTGGCACTCTTCCTCCGCGGCTTCCAAGAGATCCGACGCGGACACGCCGGGGATGCAGCGGCGTTCTCACGCGCGGAGGCGCGCTTGCAGCGCTGCATGCTGGCGACCCCCGTGGCGCGGCGGCTCTATCACTTCCAGTACGCGCACGCCGTCGGCCATGGCTCCGATCTCGAGCTCAGGAAGCGCACCGCCGAGGCGCTGATCGAGATCTGGCCGGACGCGGGCATGACGTGGTACTGGGCGGGCTTCCTGCTCAGCAAGGTCGACGCGCGCGCTTCGGCGGAAGCCTACGAGAAGGCGATCCGCAAGCGCCCGAACGACGCACGCGCTCACACGAACTTGGGCAACCAATGGCGCGCGCTGGGCGAGCTCGACCGCGCCGAGGCCGCGCATCGCCGCGCCCTCGAGCTCCAGCCCACCTACGCGCATGCCTGGTACAACCTCGGCAACCTCCTCCGCGCTCGCAAGGACGAGGTCGGAGCCGAGCACGCGTATCGCCAAGCGCTCACGCATGATCCGGGCTTCCCGAGCGCGCACACGAACCTGTCTCGGATCTTGCGCGCACGGGGCGACATCGATGGCGCTCTCGCCCTTCTGCGCGAAGAGCTCCGGTACCATCCGCACAACGATGGAGCCTGGGCCGATCTCGGCCAGATGTTGCGCCAGGCGAAGCGCTACGACGAGGCCGAGCAGGTGTTCCGCGACGCCTTCGAACTTCATCCTCGCTCGGCCGATTGCTGGGTGTATTTCGGGTTCCTGAAGCAAGCGCGCAAGGACGAAGGTGCAGCCATCGACGCCTTCGAACGCGCGATCACCTTCGAACCCCGGCATGTCGTCGCACTGCGCCAGCTCGGCAAGGCCCTGCTCGACACACCGCGCGAAGCAGAAGCGCACATCCCGCTCGCGCGAGCTTGCGAGCTCGAGCCCGACAACGCCGACAACTGGTCCTATCTCTCCCGCGCCGAATGGAAGCGCGGTCGACCGCTCGACGGCATCCGCTGCATCCGACGTGCCCTGGCGCTCGAGCCGCAGAATCTGAACTTCGTCGCACAGCTCGCGCACCTCCTGCGCGAAACGGATCGCGACGAAGAGGCCGCGGCGGTCTGCGCCGAGATCGTAGCTTCCGATCCGCAGCAGAGGCTCTGGCGCACGATGGGCGGGCTCGCGCTGTGCGAGCTCGGGCGCTTCGCCGAGGGCGCGCCGATGGTCGCGCAGGGCATCGCCGCAGCGCGCGCTGCCAAAGACCGCACCCGCGAGTGGGACCTCTGGGAGCGGCAAGCTCGCGAGCTCGAGACCGAAGCCGAGGCTGCGCTCGAGCGCGCGCAGCGCGGCGAGCCGCTGCCGCGCGAGCCGCAAGCGCTCCTGCGCGTCGCCGAGATCGCCAGCGCGCGCGGCGACCAAGTGCTCGGGCTGCGCGCGTTCGCCGAGCTCTGCGCCTCGGAGCAGCCCGCGCTGGGCGTGCTCGCTCGCGCGGCGCGCGCGGCAGAGCTCGCGCAAGACCCGCGTGCAGCGACTTGGCTCGCCCAGGGCATCGAGCAACTCCTCGACGCGGCGGGCGACGCGCGAACCTTCGACTTGGCCTGCGTCGCGCGTGCCTGGCTGGCGGAGCCGCTCCTCGAGGGGACGCTGCGAGCTCCAGGTGCGGAGCCCCTGCTCTCGAAGTTGAACGCGCTTGCTGCACCACCCGTGCGCTGATCGCACAGCGCTGGAGCACGCGCGAGCGTTCGACGTGCAAGGCCTGGGGAAAGGCGAGCTCCTGGCGGAGCCTCCGGGTGTTCGACGTTCGTATCGGTACCTGCGGCGCTCCACACGTGCAGCAGCCGCGTCGAGGCAGCCTCATCCGCCGAGAGTCCCAGCTCATGAAGCCGTTTCTAGCCCACATGCAATCGCCGCGACTCGCAGCCCGATTTGCCTTTCTTTGCTGGCTCGTCGCGGCGATCTCCTCATCGCTGGGAGTCGCGGCTCAAGAACCAGAGGGCAACGTCGCGCCGACGAGATCCACCGGCGCACCCTCGCGAGAGGAGGTGCGGAAGCTGATCGAGGACATGCGCTCCTTGCCAGAGTTCTGGGATCGCCCAACGATGCAGACCTCGTCGATCGTGCCGAAGGCATCACCAGCGCCGCTGCAATCAACGGGCCTGTCGGGCGACGACCTACGCCCGAGTGCACCGACCTGGAAAGAGCTCCAGAACTACCTCGACTCCAACGTGGATGTCCGGGAGGCATGGAAGAGCAGCCTCATCTCCGAGCTCGGCTTGCGCTCCGAGGCAGCGAAGAAACGCCAGCGGGAGATCGACCGCACCAATCAGATCGGCTTGGCGATCTTCGGAGTCGTCCACGTGATGCTGGTTCTGGCCATGGTTGCGGCTGGACTGGAGTTCGCTAGCGCGCGACGCATCCGGCGCACGAGAAGCGGAGAGCAGACGCAAATCGAGGTCGGCCTGGAGGGCGTCGCGCTCCGCACCTCGCTCCAGGGCATCCTCCTCCTCACGGTCGCGCTCGGCTTCTACTTCCTCTACCTGCGCTTCGTGTATCCCATCGTGGAGGTGTAGCGCTCGGTCCGCTGCGGCGAGGTCTCGCACTCGAGGATCGTTCATGCGAGCGCGTCCACGAGCGTATCCGCCGCATAGCGCGGGGATCCACTCTGGCTTTGGGCCGGAACCAACGGGCATCCTGGGACAGTTCCCAGCCCGGTGCCCTGTTCCCGCCCATGTTCACCCTCCTCTCCATCGCCCTCGGCGGCGCCTCCGGCGCGCTCGCGCGCTACGGCGCGATCCAGCTCACGACACGCCTGGCTCCCAGCGCCGCGTTCCCTTACGCCACGCTCGGCGTGAACCTCGCCGGCTGCTTCGCGCTCGGCGCGCTACATGCGTACGCGTCGTCGAGCGGCGCGCTCTCGCCCGCTTGGCGCGCAGGCTTGATGACCGGCTTCCTCGGCGCGTTCACCACGTACTCCACCTTCGCGAACGAGTCGTTCCTCCTCTTCGTCGAGGGCCGACGCGCGCTCGCGCTGCTCGACCTCGCCCTCCACCTCTTCGGCGGGTTGCTCTGCGTGGCACTCGGCCATTCGATCGTCGCGCGCGCGTGAGCGCCGTGCGAACATCGCGCCGCAGGTTCTCCCCCCGACCGTCCCGAGATCCTGGAGATCGAACATGGCCTCTCGCTTCCTCACGCTCGCCGCGTGCGCTCTGCTCGCCGCCGCCACGACCGCTTCCTCGACCCTCCTGCCGCTCGGCGGCGCGAACGGCTCGCCCGACATGAGCGGCGTATGGGTCGGCTCGAAGAAGTACTTCGACACCGATCTGACCCAAGGCGGGGAGTCGCTGAAAGGCAAGTGTGCCCTCACGCTCTCGCTCACGCAGACCGGCGCCACGCTGAGCGGCACCCTCACGCTGGAGTGCCCCGGCTTCAAGACCGAGAACTTCACGATCACGAACGGCCGCGTCGGCAACGACCGCTTCTGGTTCGAATCGAGCCAGCCGACCGCCGCCGCCGGCGCCGGGAACTACCTGCTCGCCGAAGGCGAGGTGAAGGGGAACAAGAGCTTCAAGGGCACGGGGATCATCCTGTACGGTCCGGACTACGTGACGCGGATGAGCATCAGCGGGAAGCGCGCGCAGAAGCGCTGAGCCCGCATCGTGCGCGCTCGTTTCGCGCGCACGCCGAACGGAATGCCGCCCATCGCTGCGGCACACGGCGGCCCGTAGCTACCACGGCACTGCTTCTCGAGGAGCGACGATCGTGTACGACTCCGACAATGCGCATCCGGGTGCACGCGAACGCGGCGCGGTGCGCGGCACGCTGATCGCGCTCTGCAGCAGTGCGGCACTCCTCCTCGCGTTGCTCGTGACGTGGTACGCCGCGCCGAACGAAGGCGGACTCCGGGAGGACGCGGAAGCGTCCTCGCCAGCTCTCGCGCCGCTCGTCGCGGACGGCCCGCCGAACGCCGCCTCGCGAGCCACCGAGAGCGACGTCCGGCGGAACTCGGAGAGCGCCGCGGCAGAGGCTGCGGCGCCCTCCGCGCCGGACCCCGACCTCGATCTGCACGGCCTCGTCTTGGATATGGCGGGGCAAGGCATCGCGGGCGCGCGCGTCTCGGCCATCGCCAATCCTTGGCGACGCGCGAGCTTGCTCACGTACGAGAGGCTCCGCGAGAAACAGACCAGGCAAGAGGCGCTGTCGGCGGCAGATGGGAGCTTCCGTCTGCGCCTCTCACGCGGGGAGGTGGTGACGCTCCGGGTCGAAGCTCCCGGCTGCGCGCATCGTGAGCTCGCCGGCTGCCAAGCAGGCGAGCGCGTGGTCGTGATCCTGCCGCCCGGCCGCATCTTGGAGATCCGCGCGCGTGACGAAGCAGGCGATGGGGTCGCCGGTGCCAAGGTGCGCTTCTCTCGCCGCGACGATCTCGGCGCCTTCGACGATCGCTCGGGTGAGACGGACGAGGACGGGATCTGTCGCTTCGAAGCGATCGAAGAAGGTTCAGGCACGGTCGTGTGCCATCACAGCGTGCTCGGCAACGCAGGCTGGCAGCAGGTCCAGATCGGCAGCGCCGAGATCACGCGTTTCGAACTCGTATTACCCACGGGACACACGCTGCACGGCACGGTGATCGATGCGGAGACGAAGCTCCCGATCGCCGGTGCGCGAGTCGGCGAGAGCTGGGTGCTCGCACGCGCGGTCACGACGACGAGCGATGGCCGCTTCGAGCTGCCGGGCTGGAGCGGTAACGGCGTCGATGACGTGCATGTGATCGCCGAGGGCTATGGGCGGCAGAGCAAGACCGTCCCGAGCGAAGGCCCCATCGACTTCCAGCTCATGCGTGGCGATGTCGCGCGCGGGCGCATCATCTCGACAAGCGGCGCGCCGATCACCGGAACGCTCGTCTCCGCCGTCGCGAGCAAGCACGATCATGAGCAGCAGCACATCGACACGCGCTCGGCGACCAGCGGGGCCGACGGGAGCTTCGAGCTCACGAGCTTGCGCCGCGATCTGCCGCACACCTTGATCGTGCTAGCGGAGGGACACGGCCGCATGCTGCTCGACTTCGACCCGGCTCCGAGCGCTGCGGGCACGATCGAGCTCGGCGATCTCGTGCTGCCCATCTCGCGCAGCATCTCGGGGATCGCGCTCGATGCCGACGAGACGCCGCTCGCTCGGGCGCTGATCACTCTCCGGGGCCACAACGCCGATCGCGGACGACGGCGCACCCACACCACCGAGCGCGCACAGACGCTCTACGGAGACGCAGAGGAACGGCACAGCGATGATCGCGGGCGCTTCCGATTCCCCGACCTCGCTCCGGGCAACTACCAGCTCGCTCTCGAGCTGGCCGGGGCGCCGGAGGTCTCGCAGGAGATCGTGCTCGGATCCGAGCGCGACGTAGATGGCGTCGAGCTGAGCTTGCCGGCAGGCAAGAGCCTCTGCGTGCGCGTCGTCGATGAGCTCTCTTCCCCGATCGCGGGCGCCGAGCTGAGCTTGCAGCACGAGACCGCTCCAAGCGCCCACGCACGCACGAACAGCGCTGGAACCTGCACCTTCCGTGCGCTGCCGGAGCAGGAGATGGAGCTCTCGGTCTCCGCGCCCGGCGCCTATCTCCGTCCACCTTCGCAGCAGGTCATCCCGGCGAATCAGGAAGTGCTCGTCGTGCTGCGGCGCCTCGCGTTCCTGAAGGGCGAAATCGTCGATGCGCAGGGCGCAAAGCTCCCGCATATCGAAGTCGAGGCGGTGCCGCCCGAAGGCGTTCCCTTGAAGGGTGCCAGCGATGAGCACGGCGCCTTCTCCGTGAAGGTCGCTCACGGTGAGCGCTATGTCCTGCGCTTGAACGGGATCCGTCGCGAGCTGCACGAGGGAGGCTACTCGTCGAAGTCGACGCGCTGGCGCGGCGAGCTGCCGAACGTCTTCGCGCCTGCAGTAGGGCTCGTCCTCCGCGCGTCGGAGATCGCAGCGACGGGATTCCTCGACGTGCGCGTCGAAGACCCCGACGGACAACCGTTCGCGAATGCCGAGGTCTGGCTCTCCGGCGGATCAGCGGAGAACTCGAAGCGGAGCGATGCGGCCGGCAAGGCGCGTTTCGAGAACTTGCTCGAGGGGCCGCTCCTCGTGCACGCCGAACCGCCGCCCGATTCAGCCCAACCCTATGTGCGCTCCGATCAAATCGAAGTCGCACTCGGCGCGCAGGATGTCGTGCTGCGCTTGCGGCGTTCCCAGAAGATCGAAGGCCAAGTGCTCCGTCCCGATGGACGGTCGGCGAGCGGCGTGCGCGTGGACGTGCGCGGTGGCGACGTGCTTTACGCGCGAGTCAGCACCGACGACGCCGGTCGATTCCGCTGCATCGTCGAGCCGGCGGAGCAGTATTGGATCGACGCCGAGCTCAGCCGCCCCGGCGAGCCGCTGCTGCGCGGCAAGTCCGAGCCCTTCGCACCCGGAGCCGAGGCCATCACGGTGCGCCTCAAGCGCTGAGCGCAGAACAGGCTCAAGGCAAGATCACGAGCGCCAAGCCGCTCGACGCGCTGAGCCCCTGCGGCCCGCACGCATCCAACCAGAGGAACTGCACCGTCGTCGTCGCCAGCACGACGGCGGGACTGTTCGGCACGGCGAGCGGAAGAGACGCCAAGCCGAGCGCGGAGCGGCCGACAGGCAAAGAGAGGAAGAGCTGCGCGGGATCGACCCACAGCTCGAAGCCGAGCAGCGGCAGCGCTTGGGGCAAGACGTTGTAGGCGAACTGCGCGACGCCGGTGCCCGGCGCCGGCGCGTTCGTGCAGACGAGCGCGAACGCGCTGTTGCCGCGCTGCGGCACCGACGCGATGCCCGCCCGCACGCGCAGACCGCCGCAGCTCGCGGAGCCGAGCCCGCTCTCGCTGGCACCCGCGACGGGGAACGACGCGAGCACCAGCGGATTCGCTTGGTACGCGATCGCTCCCTGCGCCGTCGCGTGGTTCGCACCCGAGCTGTCGACGAGCGCGCCGTTCAGGTTCCAGGTGCTGGCGCCCGCGGGCACGCCGCCGAGCTCCTGCATGCGCGTGGCGAGGATCTGCGCCGCGCTGCGCGCGAAGGGCCAGAGGCGCACCTCGTCGATCTCGCCGTTCCACACCTCGACCGGTCCGCCGCTGTCGTCGCCCTTGCCGATGCGCAGCGCGCCGCCGCGATCGACGATGCGCCCCGTCGCGAGGCGCGAAGCCACCTCGACGCCGTCGACGAAGAGGCGCGCCGTCGCGCCGTCGTAGCTGCCCGCGACATGCGTCCACGTGCTCAGCGCGCCCGCGGCGAACGGCCACTGCACCTGCACGTTGCCGCTGTTCGCCGTCGCGACCCAGAAGCTCAGGATGCGCGTCGCCGTGCGCCCCGCTTCGACGCGCAAGAAGTAGCCGGCGCGACCGGGCGAGGGATCCTGCCGCACGATCGTCGGCCAGAGCCACGCCGTACCCGCGGGGATGCTCGCGTCGTCGTAGGTGATCCACGCTTCGACGGTGATCCCGGAGGCGGGCACGTGCGACGGGTCGTACGGGATCTCGGCGTAGGCGTCGACGCCGTTCACGAAGCGCAGCCCTTGGCCTTGCGCGAGCAAGGCGGAAGGAGCCGCGACGCCGAAAGTGAGTGCCAGCAGAGCGGAGAACGAGCGCAGAGTTCGCAGGCGCATGAGCAGTGCTCCTCGGAGCGAGCCGTGCGCCTACCCTAGCAGAGCCCGGAGCTTCCGGTCATAGAGGAAGGGACCGAAGGGCACGATGGCCGCGGCGATGCCGAGTGAGGCGAGCGACGGCGCGAGCGGCACGCGCGCGATCCCGCGGACGAGCAGCGCGCAGAGCAGGACGAAGAGCACGCCGTGGATGGCACCCACGATCGTCACCGCCAGCGGATAGCCCGCCAAGTACTTGAGCGGCATCGCGCCGAAGAAGAGCAGCAAGGTGGAGCAGCCCTCCACCGTGCCCATCGTCCGCAACTGCTCGAGCGAGCGCGCGTCGATTCCTCGCGCGCGCCCGCTCGACTCGAGCTCTACTTCCACGTCGTCGACTCCGGCGTGCTGCGCTTCAGCAGGTGGAACATCTGGAATCGCTGCGGCAGACCGGCGGTGGAGACGAGCACTTCGATCTCGAGCAGATGCTCGAGAGCGGGACCCGCGTCGCTCACGGCGAGCGGGATCCCCGTGCCCGAAAGGTCCTCGAAGGTCACCGAGAGCGCGCCCTTCGCCGCGGAGTAGGAGAGCGACTTCAGGCCCGGGACGAGACCGATCAGCTTCCACTTCGACTTCGCGCCTTCGCCCGTGATCTGCAGCGCCGCGAGCGGGACCTCGAGAGGCGCCGCGCCGCCGACACGCAGCGTGACGACCGGCGCCGTGCCTTCCGCCGCACGCTCGGCCGCCACCAGGAAGCCCGCGCCGTCGGACAGCAACGTGGCCTTCAGCTTGAGATCGAACGCATCGCCGGCCCCTTGCTTCGCGCTGACGCTGCTCGAGATCGCCGCCCCCGTGTAGCTCGGCGCCAGCTTCGGCGCGAAGCTGCCGCTGGCGTCGACGTTCAACCGGCTCTCGAAGGCGAAGGGCAGCAACGCGCTCGCGGAGGCGATCCTGCTCAGCCCTTGAAGGATCTGCACTTCGATGGGCACGAGGAAGGTGCCGGCATGATCGGCGTTCTCGAGCTCGAGCAGGTCGCCGATGTCGAGATCGCGCGCCGTGAAGGAGAGCGCACCCTTCTTCGGGTCGAGCTTGCCCGAGGACGATCCCGATCGGAACGCGCCTTTCGCGTCGAGGCTCAGGCCGTCGAAGATGGCTCCCCCGCGCGTCCTCACCGTGATCTGCAGCGTGGAGAGGTCGGCGGGCAGTGCATGACGCGAGAGCAGCCCCTTCAGTTGGAAGCTGCCGAGGCTCGGATCGCCGCCATCGAGGAACAAGGTCCAGTCGAGATCGAAGCTCGCGCTGGTCACCTGCAGGG
This sequence comes from Planctomycetota bacterium, assembly GCA_016793245.1. Lineage (GTDB taxonomy): Bacteria > Planctomycetota > UBA1135 > UBA1135 > JADKAF01 > JADKAF01. The sequence continues at coordinate 9,280 of JAEUHW010000390.1, read as the reverse complement.
AGAATTCATCGGCGCCACAGCCAGGCGGAATCGCGAGCCCCTCGCAGCTGGTGATCGTCTGCGCGATGAAGACGGCCTCTCCGGTCGACGTGCTGATACGCACGATCTCGCCGTTGTCGTCCAAGCCCCACAGCGCGCCGTCCGGCGTCGCATCGAGGCCACCGCAGGTGTGTGAGATGTTCGCGTAGGGCCCGATCAAGGTCGCGGCGCCCGTCCCGGGATTCACCGACATGAGCTCGGACGCCGGTGCAGGAGAATCATCGCCCAGCCCGAAGAGGCTCGTCCCGATCGCGGCGAGTCCGGTCATCTCGCGACCTTGCGCACCGACGATGCTCGCTGCTCCGTTCTGCAGGTCGACCGAGAAGAGGTTCGCGCCGTCGTTGGCGATCCAGCCTTGGCCGTTGGTATCGATGGCGAAGCCGGGATTCGACGAGTTCAGGCCCAGCGGACCGACGGCCGTCCCGGCTCCCGTGCGCAGATCGATGGAGACGAGCTGCTGCTGCGCATCGTCGATACCGAAGAGCCGACCGTCCGGATGAAAGGCCAACCCCTCGATGCTGGGGAAGCCTGTCTCACCGATGGCGATCGCCGTGCCCGTCAGGAGGTCGATGCGATAGAGCTGATCGTCGCCGTCCGAGCGCACGCTGTACGCGCAGACCTGACGCAGCGGGATCGCCATCGCATCGCAGCCGGTGATCGTCGTCGCGACCTCGGTCGCGGCACCCGTGGAGGGATCGAGGCGGTGCACGCCGCCGCCGTCATCGATCATCCAGAGCTGCCCGTCGCTCGCGAAATCGAGGCTGGGCTGCCCCCCGACGGGATCCACGAGGTCGCCGACGCGGACGAGCTGGCGCCGCTGCGTGTCGATGCGGAAGAACGCCTCGTCATCGCTCCCTGTTGCGTACAGAGTCGCGCCGAGTGCCGCGAGCCCGTGGAAGTCCGCGGGCAGCTCCATCACGGCCTCCTGCACTCCGGTCTCGAGGGTCAGCGCGAAGAGCGTCGGAGCTCCCTTGCTGTTGTTTTCGCTGGTCACCCAGGCGCGTCCCAGCGCATCGATCGCGAAGCCGGGATCCTCGACGCCCACCGAGAGGACCGACACCGCGTTCCCCTCTCCGGTCCGGAGATCGAGCTGCAGGACCTGCTGCGAGTCCTCGTCGATCCCGAACAGCCGACCATCCGGATGGAAGGCCAGCGCCTCGACGCCTCCGAAGCCCACGGCTCCGAGGTCGGTCGCGGCGCCGCTCGTGAGATCGACGGCGAAGAGATGATCCGAGTCCTCTTCATCGACGACGTAGGCGATGCCGCGGGACTGCGCGAACGAAGGGGCCGCACTCGCGCTCAATACGAGCGCGAAGATCGAGAGTCGGTAGCGCATGGTTCTGCTCCAGGGGCGGATCGAACGGAAGCTGACGCGAGCATGCCGCAGGGCACGGGATCTCGCGCGTCGAGACGATGCCAGGAGCGAGTCCCGCGGTCGAGTTCAGCGTTCGAAGAGCTCGTCGAAGGTGAAGCCCCTCCAGGCTCGATAGGGCGCATCCCACGGCTCCGCCGCCATCGACGCCAAGGCGACCTCGAGCTCGAGGCGATCCGGTCGCACGACGATCGCGTGCTCGGTCGTGCCCTGAGCCACGAGCTGCAGGAGCTCCTTCATCTCGTACGTTCCGATCGCGCGCCCGGCGCGATGCCAGGCCTCGAGCTTCTGTGCGCCGGCCTGATAGCGCCAGAGCGAGGAGAACGACGGCCGCTTGCCGAACACGAGCTCGGGTTCGCGCGGATCGACTCCGTAGCGGCGCGGATGATTGCTCGCGAGCAGCACCTGCGGGATCTCCGGCGCGACCTCGCCAGCGACGCGCAGCGCCGCGCCGAAGCGATCGCCCTCTAGCACGAACGCCGGCTGCGCCTGCTCGCGGTAGGGCAACGCCGCGAGGAGGATGCCGCCCGGCCCACAGCTCCCGCCGGCGGCGTTCGCGTAGCGCTGCACGAACGCGAGCAGCTCTCGCGGCGTGGTCTCCGCGCCACAGCGCGCGAGAGCCTCGCGCATGGTCCAGGAGAGCGGGATCATCCGCTCCACGATCGGACCGGGCCCGGTGAGCCCCGCGTTCTCCATGAGATAGAAGCCGTCTTCGTTCAGCCCCGAAAGCGTGCCGACGAAGCCCGGCCACATCACCGAGACGTAGCGCTTCGAGCCAGGCTCGCTCGGCTGGACGGCGAAGATCACGCAATGCGAGACGGTGACGCGCCGCACATCGCACTCGCCGTCCATGTTGCGGCCCGCAATCATCCCGCCGTCGACATCGGTGCCGCGGGTGCGCTCGCCCCACGCGGCGAACTGCGTGCAGCTCGACTGCATCGCGCGCGTCTCGATGTAGCCGTTGATCGCGTAGAGATCGACGAGCTCGAAGGCGCGTCCGAGCTCCGCGAGCGCGAGATCGACGCCCGTGCTGCGCATGCCCTCCAGCACCGCCTGGCACTCGGCCGCATAGAGCTCCGGCGGCGCGTAGTGGCTCTCGAGGAAGCGCGTGAACTCCGCATACGCCGCCGCCGAGCCGAGGCGATCCTCGATCACGTAGAAGCGCAGGAAGTCGACGATCTGCGCCGCGAGCAGCGCCCCGTGCGCGAAGCCGCGCTGCCGCGCGTCGCCGCGCAGCTGTACCACGGGCAGTCCGTGCATCCAGCGCAACGCGCCGTTCTCGACGCGGCGCTCGCGATTCTTCAAGCAGCGCGGAGCGCGCAGGCGGATCACGAGCTCGACGGGCGGCGTCGTGTGCGTGACATGGCGCCAGCGCAGGGAATCGGGAGCCACGCACCAGCCGAAGGGCTCGCTCGCGCTCGGAGACCAGCGCCCGTCGCCATCGAGGTCGGCGTAGCCGCAGACCACGCGCGCTCCGGCCCCATCGCTCGGCAGCGCGAAAGCGCCGTCCCGTGCCACGTCGAGCTGCGGTGCCTCGCGCGCGGCGACGTAGATCTGCGCCTTCGTCGGGTCGGCGAAGCGCTCGAGAGCGCGCGCCTCGAGCGGCACCGCGAAGACGCGCAGCGGCGCCGCGAACGACGCTGCCTCCAGGATGCGTCCGCGCGGGCCGACCGCCTCCTGGGCCCTCGCCGCGACGAGCGCGCTCGTCGCGGCGAGGAAGAGCGGGAGCGCGCGCTTCATCTCGCGCACACGCTCAGCGCACGACCAAGGTCTGCGCATTCCCACCGAAGGAGAGGCTGGCACCGCTCAGCCACGCGAGCTGCAGGTGATACTGCAGCCCGACCAGCAGCGGATCGGCCGGGATCGGCAGATCGAGCGCGCCACGCGCGCTCGCGGGAACCGGTGCGCTCGCCAGCGTCTGCAAGTTCAGCGGATCGAGCAGCAGCGCGCCGCCGATGCCCGGCAGCGGGAGCGGCGGGATGCGCGAGGTCGAGCCGAGCAGTGCGGCGAATCCGCCGCTCGGCGCGAGCCAGCCGGCGCGCAACCGGTCCTCCCACACCGACGCCACCCCTCCTCGGCTCTCGGCACCTCGCGGCTCCATCAAACAACCAGCAAGCAACTCGATGCCCCGTAATCGCCTGAAGCCAAAGAACTTGCGGTGCGATCACCCGCGCTGCCCAGGGTCTGTTCGGCCGCGTCATCAAGCAATTCCTCCTCGGCTCGAGCGCGGAACGGCCCAGAAGGGCAGATAGCTCCGGCTCCGGGTCCCGACCTCCGGGTCCGCAATCACGATCACGCCGGCCTCGACCGCCTCCCCTAGAAGCCGCGACGCCGTCGCGATGTTCTGATCCGCGATGCCAAGCCGCTGGCGGAGCGAAGCGTTGGTCATGGGCACCCTCGTCACGTAGCGCAAGCAGGCATGCAGGTAGCAAGCACGTACGCGGTCGGCCTTGTCCATCGCCCCCAACGGCTTATGGGCGAACAGGACCGCCCTGGTGAAGCCTTCCGGACTCTCGAAGAGCGGGGCCGGGAGCTGATAGAGCTCGATCTGGAAGACCACCTTGTCGATCCCGCTGCCGCGCTCCTCGCAGATCCGGAAGCGGCGCATCAGGGAGGCCAAGGTCTCGTTCCGCGAGCGAGGTGGCGTGTCGAGAAAGCGCTGCGTATCGACGAGCGGGTCCCCCGGGTTCGTGACCTCGATGCGGTCGTCGAAGATCTCGATCAGGGGCCCTGCACCGGTGCAGAAGAAGTCCTGATGGATCAGCGCATTCGCGACCAACTCGCGCACGGCGATCTCGGGGAACATCCGCACCGAGGTGCGGAGAGCTTGTCCCACCACCTCGTTCGCCGGCAACAAGCCGCTGATATAGCGCATCATGCCCGCGAAGCCGCAGGCATACCCCTCGATGCACACCTGCTCCCGCAGGGCCGTGGTCCGATCGTTGCCTCGATACTGGATCACGCGCGCGGGCTTCCGCCGCAACGCCGGGAAGTGCTCCAAGTTCCTCGCGAAGAGCATCGCGCCGAGACGGGTGATGTCCCAGTCGCCGGCGGAACCGCGTCGAATCAAGCCATCCGCCGCCAGGGCCTCGAGGATCCCGTCGCGATTCGTCGGCAGTGGTTGCTCCAGAAGCTCGAAGTACGCGGGATAGTCGAGCGAGCGCAGAACCTCGTCGTCACCCACACGTTCCATTGCGAGCAGCTCTTCGAAGGGCGTCTGGTCGAAGATGCGCCACAGCCCACGCTCCTTCTCGGGGAAGGCGCCTAGTTTCTTCTTGCTGCTGCCAACTCGGATGTACTCCTGACCGGAGAATCGCACCGGATGCCTCGCGGCGCGGGTGATCTCCAACAAGACCACTCGCTGGCCCTCGACGATCACGGAGAAGAAACGGAACTCCAACTTCGGCTCGAGAAGACGCAGCAGCCAGGTCTCCAGCGGCTCGTTCCCCACTCGCGCCGCGAGCGGATCGAAGTTCGTCCCGACGAGCTCGTGATCGGCGTTTCGCACGCCCCAGACTAGGTACGCCGAAGCCTTCCCGACGAGCGCCGCCGCGTTCGCCAACGCCGAGATGTACTCGCCGATCGACTGCGGGTGGTCATCATCCACCTTGAACTCGACCCACTCCGTCTCGCGCGGAAGGGCACATAGCTCGCGCACGAGGCTCGTCAGGTAGCTGGCGGAACGATCCGAGGTCATTGTTCGTCGTCCTCCGGCACGCTCTCGAGTACTTCGCGGTCCATCTCGTCGCCGTCGCTCTCCTCGCTGACTTCCGGATTCGGAATCGTCACCCCATGGCAGGGGGCCCGGGTTCGAACACGGGCGAGTGTAACGGAAGACGAGCGCGGCGGTGCATGCGTCGATCGCACGGCGCACAGCAGGCGCGAAGCAACCGAGCGCAGCCCGCCGCATCGAAACGCGAAGACGCTCTCAGCGCACGACCAAGGTCTGCGCATTCCCACCGAAGGAGAGGCTGGCACCGCTCAGCCACGCGAGCTGAAGGTGATACTGCAGCCCGACCAGCAGCGGATCGGCCGGGATCGGCAGATCGAGCGCGCCACGCGCGCTCGCGGGAACCGGAGCGCTGGCAAGCGTCTGCAGCGCCAGCGGATCGAGCAGCAGCGCGCCGCCGATGCCCGGCAGCGGGAGCGGCGGGATGCGCGAGGTCGAGCCGAGCAGCGCGGCGAATCCGCCGCTCGGCGCGAGCCAGCCGGCGCGCACGCTGGTGCCCGTGGCGCCGGAACCGAGCAGTGTCAGCGCGCCGTCCGCGGCCGGTGCTTCGAGCGCGAAGCCGTCGACCAGGCACTCGACCAGCGAGGGACTCAGATCCTGCGCACGCACGCGGAGACGCATGCGATCGGTGAGCGGCGTCCCGAGGTCGAGGCGCATGCGCGTCCAGCCATTGGTCGAGCTCGTGCGCGAGAGCAGCGTGCTCCAGCTCGCGCCGTCGTCGCGCGAGACGGCGATCTCGAGCGCATCGTCGCTCGTGCTCTCGGCGTACCAGAGGTCGAACGCCGCCGCGCATTGCGCGAGGTGCGCGAGATCGAAGCGCGGCGAGACGAGCGAGGTGTGTCCGCCGTCGACGTCGTAGGTGCCCGCCGAGGTCCCGGCGCGGCCATCGGTCACCCAGCAACGAGTGCCGCCGGGGGTGGTCTGTGCGCTCGGTTGATACGCGACGCCGCCGCTGCTCGTCGCCTGCGTGACGCCGCGCTCGAAGAGCCCCGTCGTCGCCGTACCGCCGGCTTCGCGCGCGAAGCCGCGCTCGACTTCGAAGTCATCGTCGACGAGCACGCGGATCGGGACGAGCTGTACCACGACGTCGCGCGTCGTGAGCTTGCCGTCGCCGGTGAGCGAGAGGCGCAGCGTCGCGGTCGGTCCGACGAAGCCGGCCGGCACGCGGAACCGCAGCGGCGTCGCCGCGTTCGTGGCGCTCGAGAGACCCGCGAGCGCGGGAACGCTCGCTTGGTTCTGCAGCACGACGAGGCCCGCGCTCACCGCGCTGAGATCGAGCGTGGCGGATCCGCTCGCGATGCCATCGTTCCGCACCGAGACCACGAGCGTGCCTTCCTCGCCGGCCTCGACCGTGCCGTTGCCATTCGCTCCGGGGCCCTCGGCGATGGCGACGGAGGCGATGTCGAAGCTCGTGCCCGCGGAGAGCGCGAACTTCCGGAACATCGGCTGATGCCGCGTCGCGATGTCGATGATCGTCGGCCCGACCGGCCAGAAGCCGCCCTCGTTGCTGCGCCCGAGCTCCGCCGTGAAGGAGTAGCTGCCGCGCACTTCGTGGTGGTGATCCACCGAGCCGCCCGCGGCGATGTAGAGCGTCGTCGAGACCGGCCCCTGTGCGATGCCGTTCTCCTCGGTGAGCCACCCGCCGAGGAGCTGATAGCTCGAAGCGTTGCTGGGCAGCGTCGTCGTCCAGCCGTACGGCCAGAGCAGCACATCGGTGTAGGTGTGCGTGCTGAACACCACCGCGAACGAGCGGCTCTGGCAGAAGCTCTCGAGAGCGAGCGTCTCGGGCTCGCTGAACGGCGCCGTGCCGCGGTAGGTGTCCGAGCTCGGCGCGGTGGAGTTCCCGCCGTTCGGCGCGCTCCAGCCCGTGGCGTAGTTCCGGTTCAGGTCGACGCCGAAGGTGCCGTTCCCGTTGTCGCGGCGGTTCTTCCGCCAGAGGCCGCCGCCGCTCGGGTTCGTCGCGCGGTTGTACTCGTAGCCGTCGGGGTTCACGCACGGCACGAAGTAGAGCTCGCGCTCGTTCACGAGGAAGGTCGCGAGCGGATCGCTGCCGTAGCCCGTGACGAGCCAGTCCATGAAGAGCAGCGTCGCCTCCATCGAGAGCGGCTCGCGCGAGTGATGCAGCGCGTCGTACAGCACCTCGGGCTCGTTCTCGTCGACGCCGGCGTTGTCGCTGATCTTCACCATCCAGAGCGGCCGGCCTTCGATCGAGTTGCCGAGGCTCTGCTTCGAGGTCACGATCGCGGGGTTCGCCTGCTGCAGCGCGTCGAGGATCGCCTCGATCTGCGCGAGCGTGTAATGCCCGCCCATCGCACCTTGGCCGAGCGGCGGCGTCAGCGTCTCGGGCGCGGTGATCGGGAAGCGCGCCGCCTGCGCCGCGTGCCACTCCTCGAGGCGCGCGATCTTCACCTCGTGCTCGATCCGCTCGCGGCGCAGCGTCGCGAGGTCCTCGTCGGTCGCGATCACCTCGACGACGCGCCGCGGCCAGCGCGGCGCCGTGCAGCTCGCGAGATCGAGATCGAGGGCGAGCAGGCGCTGCATCTCGCCGGGACCGCTCAAGCGCACCTCGACCAGATGGTGCGGGGGTTCCTGCGCGAGAGCGGGTGTCAGCAGCGCGCAGGCCGAGAGCAGACCTAGCACGAGAGAGGGAGAACGCATGGGGCGGAGCTTCGAGGGAACGGGGCGGCCGTGCCAGGAAGCCTACTCCACCCCGCCCCGCGCGCGAGCTTCGCTCGGAATGCGATGTGCCGAGGCCAGCTCGGCGGCAGCCCCAGCGGAACGAAGACCGAGCGCCAGATACAGGCGCGCACAGCGGGTGCTTGCTGCCCGCGCCTCGGGCACGTGGGAATCCACCTCGAGGCCGAACCGCTCACTTCGCGAGGAGTTCCGTCTCGCCGGGCCGGATCGTCGCGGCGCGCGTTCTGCGGGTTCTGGGGGGCGAACGAGGATCGATGATGGAACGGGACGAAGAGAGGAGGCCGAAGGAACGGATACCACGACCCGCGGATCTTTCGAAGCCCGCACGACTGCTGACGTGCCGGACTTCTGGCGGCAAGAGCGCTGGAGGTCCTCAGGAGGAGCACCGCTCGGCGTCACTACCAGAGCCTCTTCGCACTCGCCTCGGAACATGAGCCCGCGACCCGCCTTCTTCCTGTCGGCAATCCTCGTCGCCGTCGGCGCCACCGCGTCGGTGGGCGCCGCCCAAGCAGAGGTCGAGGTCACCTTGCAACTCGCTCGCACTACCGTGCATGAGTGCGATCCACTGTGGGTCGCGTTCCGCTTCGCCAATCGATCCGACCGACAGCTAGCGATCAACATGAAACGCCCCGGCTTCGTCTTCGAGCGGCAAGAGGGGGAGCAGTGGCGGCCTGTCTACCTCAGGGGCATCGTCGGCTCTGACTTGCGGATTGCCACCCACATGGTGGCGCCGGAGGGCGCAGTCCACGGCGAGATCCGCCTGGGCTACAGCATGACGCAGCTCGAGCCCGGCGAGTACCGCATGCGCGTGGTGTTCCCGAAGTACGGTGTGCCTGGCGAATCGGCCTGGCACGAGTTCACCGTGCTGCCGCACGCAGGCAATCGTGAGTTCACGGATCGGCTCAAGGCCGCGCCGCGGGCGGAGCCCGCCGGGTCCGCGGCGTCGAGGTTCTTCATGGGCGGCGCGCGCGCGGGGTTCTCCTTCGGGCTCACTCTGCTCGAATACGAGCGGCACATGCGCGCGTTCGCGAGTGGCGCTGACCTCTCGCCCGGGCTGGCGGCGGAGCTGCAGCACGAGCTCGCGACGATCGCGCAGAATCAGGCGCTTCTCGCGCGACACGCCGGCGACGAAGCCACGGCGCGCGAGCACGCCAAGGCCGGCCTCGCGCTCCTCGCCGCGATCGACCTTTCCACATCGCAACGCCTGGATACGGGCGGCCAGCCCGCGGCTATCCGGGAGAGCCGCATCGATCTGCTGTCGATCTCCTCACCGGAGGTCGCCGCGATCGAACGCCAGACTCTGATGAGCGAGTTCCCGCAGCGGCGTGGCGCCGTGCGCCTCCCTTCCAGGTAGGGTTGGGAGCGCGGCGAGCCCTTCGCTCTTCGAGCTCTGCTGCTGTTGCAGTTAGCACTGCTCCCCATCGACCCAAACCGCACCTACT
>JAEUHW010000383.1 GCA_016793245.1 Planctomycetota bacterium | reverse complement strand
GACGAGGCGCGCGCGATCGAACGCGGCGAGGTCCGCCCGAGCGAAGAGGAGTGGCAGGAGATCCGCTCGCTCTACGATGCGTGTGCGGCGTGGAGCGACGATCAGATCGGTCGCATCCTAGAAGCGCTGCGCTCAACCCCGCAGGGCGAGCGCACGCTGGTCGTGGTGACGGCGGATCACGGCGAGGAGCTCGGCGAGCATGCGATCGACGGGATCCCGTGCGTCGAGCACGACTGGATGTGGAACTCGAGTCTCGCGGTGCCGCTCGTGATCGCGGGTCCCGGCGTGCCGGAACGTGCGACACTCGACGCCGTGTGCTCGCACGTCGATCTGCGAGAGACGCTCCTGCGCTTGGTCGAGGACCGAGAACCGACGGCGCGCGATCTGCTGCGCGCGGCCGGCGATGCCGATCACGCGATCAGCGAGAACTCGTTCTACCGCGTCGCGCAGGAGCGGCGCTGGAAGCTCTTGCGCGAGCGGAGCGGCGAGCGGCGCGAGCGCGTGATCGACCTCGCCGTCGATCCCGCGGAAGCGCGGGCCTTCGATCCGGCGCTGCGTGCTGATGAGGCCGAGCTTCGTGCGGCCGTCGAGCGCTTGCGCGCGCGGATCGATGCGCTGCCCGCGGAACGCTCGAACGCGCCGCTCGAAGACGGTGCGATGGCGGATCCCGCGGTCGAGCAGGCGCTGCGTGCGGCGGGCTATCTCGGGGGGACGCGGCCGCGTTCGATGTTCTCCGGCGGGGCGCGCTGAGCGGCAAGAGCTTCTTGCTCGTCTCGGCGTGAGATCCGTAGCCTTGCTTTCCCGCGACGCGCGAAGCGCTCATCGATCCAACCCCAGAGACACCCCATGAAGGTCGAAGCCGACGAAGTGGTCTGCAAGTCGTTCCGCCTGGTCGACGACACAGGGCATCCGCTCGCGGAGCTCAGCAGCGCGGATGGCGAGCCCAGGCTCTGGTTGAGGTCCAAGACGGGCGCCTTCGAAGTGCTCGTCACCGTGAACGAGCGCTACGCGCTCTTCATGTTGGGCAAGGTGAGCGGAGCGCGAGTCGACCTTCAGGTCGAGGCCAGTGGGTCCTTCGTGGTCCTCTCGGACCGGAAGGGCTGTCCCAACGTTTCGATCGCAGGAGATGCCCCGGGCATTGCCATCTCGCGGGACTACCAGCGCTCGATCAGCATGGGGCCGGATGAGGACGGCATGCCGTCCATCGGCCTGTGGAGGGACGGGATCCTCGTGCAGGAGTTGGCGGATTCTCCACCCGAGGAGCAGGACGGCGCTTGATCGTCGCAGAGCGGCACTGACGATCGGCGATGTTTGACCTGGTGACTTCGCGTCCCGGAGGTTCTCGACTCACCGGAGTCGTCGCGCACCGTTCCGGTGGTCCTTTGCCTCGTCACCAACGGCTGCATCCCTGGCCCGCGCGCCCACGCCAACGCCACTCTGCGTTGGGGATGCGCTCTGCAGCGTCTTGGCGTCGCCGTGTAGATCTGGTGTCCCGATCGCCGTGGCCAGAGCCCCGAGGCGGTCATGTTGGAGCCCGCTGCGCCGCTGATCGTGCGCCTGCGGTGCACCGACGGGATCGATCGCGCTTCTCGCGCGCGGCGACGCGGCGGGCGGCGTGGCCGCTGCGAGCGGCTCGAAGGACCCGTGCCGCGCGAACGGCGCTCCCGCCTCGATCCAGCTTCGGAGGAGCTCGATCTCGCGCTGAGCGGCCGTCGGCTGCTCGTCGTCCGGCGCTGAGAAGCACAGGCAACGGTAGTCGCGTCCCGTCGCACCAAGCTGCACCGACGGGGAGCTGACCCTGGTTGGTGCACTTGGTGCACGCCACGACTCCTCTCGCGCATCGACGCTTCGATCGCTCCCGTAGCCCGTCTCGAACGGATACAGTGTGCAGCTGGCCAGCTCGGTGGAACTCCCCATGCCCCACGTCTTCCCTCGCGCCTTCGGCGCAACCGCTCGCGTCCTGCTCTCCGCCCTCGGCGCCTTGGCGCTCGCTGCTCCCGCGGCGCCCGCGCAGGTCTCGAATGCCGTCCAGTTGCTGGCGAACGTGAACCCGGGCGCGGGCTACGCCGGCTGCTGCGGCTATCGCAGTCCGAGCGGGATCGAGATCGCGATCGTGGGCGATCAGAACGGCACGTGGTTCATCAACGCGACGAACCCCACGCAGCCGAGCGTCGTCGGCTTCGTGCCGGGAGCAGGGTCGATCTGGCGCGAGATCCAGACGTACTCGACCTTCGCGTACATCGTCACCGAGGCCGCCGGCGGCATGCAGATCGTCGACCTCTCGAATCCGCTGCAGCCGGTGCTCGTGCGCACGTGGGGCACGTCGATCTGGGGCAACGCCCATAGCATCGCGATCGATCAAGGCGCGGGAAAGTGCTACGTGTGCGGCACGAACGTCGGCATCGCGGTGGTCGATCTGGTCGCGAACCCGTCGAACCCGACCTTGATCCGCACGTGGAACGACGTCTACATCCACGACCTCTGGATCCAGCACGGGCTCGCGCACATGGCGGCGATCTGGGCCGGCGAGTACTGGATCGTCGACGTCTCGAGCCTGCCGACGATGACGGTCCTCTCGCGCTCGCGCACGCCGGGCGCCTTCACGCACAACACCGGCGTCACCGCGGACGATCGCATCGCCATCACGACGGACGAGAGCGCCGGCGGGCACGTCGCGATCTGGGACATCGCCGATCCGCGGAACCCCGTGAAGATCTCCGAGTACACCGCGAACCCCGCCGCCATCGGACACAACGCCTACGTGCTCGGGAACTTCGTCCACGTCGCGTACTACACCGAAGGCTATCGGCTCCTCGACATCACCGATCCTGCGCGGCCGTTCGAGGCCGGCTTCTACGACACGTGGCCCGGTGCGTCCGGAGGCTATAACGGCAACTGGGGCTGCTATCCGTACCAGCCCTCCGGCGTCGTCTACGTCAGCGATCGCTCGACCGGGCTCTACATCCTGCGTCCCGACCCGATCAGCGCGACGCACACGCCGCTCACCGACACGACGAACGAGGACACGCCGCGCCAGCTTTCCGTCCGCGCGTCGTCGGCGTCGGGCCTCGCACCGCAGAGCGCGACGCTCCGCTGGCGCGTCGGAGGCGGATCGTGGCAGAACGCGGCCATGACCCCGGGCTCGCTCGTCGGAGAGTTCGTGGGCGCCATCCCCGCGATCTCCGCCCCGGCCGAGGTCGAGTACGGCTTCGTGTTCCAGTTCGCCGCGTCCACCGCGGCGTGGCCCGGCGACGGATCGACCGGCTTCCAGTACCGCATCGGGCAGGTTCGCTCGCTCTACCTCGAGTCGTTCGAGGGCGGCTGGAACGGCTGGACGCACGGCGCGAGCTTCGGCCAAGACGACTGGGAGATCGGCGTACCGCAGGGCAAGAACGGCGATCCGAGCTTTGCCCATTCGCCGACGCAGTGCGCCGGCACCGACCTCGGCTTCGGCGCGAACGACGGCCGCTACTCCACGAACAGCACGAGCTTCCTGCAGTCTCCGGTCGTCAACGTCGGCACCCGGACCGACTTGAAGCTCCGCATCCGCCGCTGGCTCGCCGTGGAGGACGCCTCGCGCGATCAGGCGCGGATCCTGGTGAACGGCCTGCCGATCTACACGAACTCGACGACGAGCTCGATCCAGGACTCCGCTTGGCTCGACCTCTCCTACCCGCTGAACACGGTCCTCGGCGGCGCGCCCTCCGCCGTCTTCCGCTTCGAGCTCCAGACCGACGGAGCCGGCAATCGCGCCGGGTGGAACCTGGACGACGTCGAGGTCTTCTTCCTCTCCGATTGCATGCCGCCGATCGCCTACGGGCAAGGCGTCGCCGGCAGCGGCGCGTTCACTCCCGCACTCGCGCAAGTCGGAGATCCGAGCCTAGGCAACGCCGGCTTCGCGCTGCGCGCCTCCAGCCTGGTCGGCGGCGCGCCGTCCGTGTTGATGATCGGCTTCGCTCCGAACAGCCTGAGCGTGCTCGGCGTGACGCTGCTGGTCGATCCGAGCGCCGCGATCACGCTCGCTACGACGGCGCAGGGCCCGATCGGTCAGGCCGGCGTCGGGACGGCGCAGTGGGCCACACCGGTTCCGCCGAACGGCTTGCTCGACGGCGCCACCGTATACACGCAGGTCCTCACCGTCGATGCGGGCGGGCCGCAAGGCGTCGCGAGCTCGAGCGGCCTCCGGGTCCGCGTCTGCGCCGACAGGTAGCACGGAAACGGGCGACGGAGACGGCGAAGCGAAGCGGCGGAGCTCGCGCGCGACGCGCGTGCTGCGCCGCTCACGTTCGCGGATCGCTCATCAGGCGCGTGTGGTCGCGGCGGGCTGGCGGGCGGTGCGCCGCCAGCGCGGAGCGCGCGCTCGATCTTCGAGAGCGCAGGAAACCAAGCGCGTTCCGGCGGCGACCCTTCGCAGCTCATACGGCTCATACAGCCCATGCACATCGAAGACGCCGAACGCGACTAGAGCGAGAACGCCGAGGCGCTGCGCCGTCTCGCGGCGCAGCTCGTCGCGGATCCGCACGCGACGGACGACGCCGTGCAGGAGAGGGGCCTCGCGTGGCTCGCTGGCGGTGGCCGTCGCACCGGCAGTGTGCGCGGCTGGCTGCTCGGCGTCTTGCGCCTCCCATCGGTCGCGAGCTTCCCAAGCCGTCGATCCTTGCTGGATCTCCCACCTGCGTCCTGCTCGCGGGCACCGACGCGGTTCATCGCGAGGCCGCGGCCTCGCCTTCACTCCGCGCAACGCGCCGCCGCGATGTCGATGCTCAGGGTCGGTTCGATCGACAGCCGCAGACCCTGAACCAGCTTCGCGCGATCCACAAGCCAAGCGCGGCCCTCCGCATCCCGCTCGATCGCGAGCCGCTCCAGACCCTCGAGATGGTAGCGGAGGAGCTTCTCACCGGTCGCTTCCCTCGAGAGCTCGAGCTGGAGATCGCCAAAGTGCGCGGAGAGGCTGAGCTCTAAGCGCAGACCATCTACGTTCTTCACGAAGGTGGACGTGGCGAAGAACTCCGCCTCCTCGCGTGGAACCGCTTGCGGCATGTCGGCGAAGAAGGTGACGAGGTCGAACGGATCGAAGTCGAACACGCGCGGCCTCCGGTGGTCGCTCCGGGAGAGGATAGCGGTAGCGGTAACGGACGAACGCTCGATGTCCGCGGCGAGCGCCGCTCTCGGCTTGCATCGCACCCGCAGACCGAGAACCATCACGGGACCTGGGCTGGGCTTGGGTAGGAAGCGGCGCCGAAGATGCAGACCTCGCGGAAGATCGTGCTGGCGGTGAACGGCCGCATCCCCGGCCCGCGCGCCCACGCCATCGCCACGCTACGCCTCGGCATCGCGCTCCAACGTCTCGGCGCCGCGGTGGAGATCTGGTGCCCCGATCGCCGCGGCCGGAGCCCCGAGGCGGTCGCGTTGGAGCCCGATGCGCCGCCGATCGTGCGCTTGCCGTGCACGGACTGGATCGATCGCGCGCCGCGCTGGGCGCAGCGGGCGACGGCGGCGCTGCAGCGCGCGAGCTTCGCCCGTGCGTTCGCGCGCGAAGCGGAGCGACGTCGCGGAGAGGTGCGTTGGTTCGTCCTGCGGGATCCCGCGCTCTGGAGCTCGGCCGTGAAGCTCGAGCTCCCGTTCGCCGCGGAGGTGCACGAGCTGCCGCGGCGGAGGTTCGCGCGGCAGGCAGCGCTCGCCGCGCTGCGCCAGGCGCCCCACGTGATCGCGCTCTCGCAGCTCGCGTGCGAAGCGCTGCGCGCCCTCGGCGTCGCGCGCGCCGATCTCGCGGTGCTGCCGAGTGCCGCCGATGAGCGCCTGCTCGGGGCCGCGCTGCAGCGCTCGACGGCGCGACGTGCGCTCGGCATCGCGTTGGACCAGCGCGTGGTCAGCTACGTCGGGCACCTGCATGCGGCGAAAGGCGCGCGTCGCTTGAAGGACCTGGCCGCGGCGCTGCCAGAGGTTCGCGTGCGCGTGGTGGGGGGCTTGCCCGCGGAGCGCGCGCGCTTCGCGCGCACCGGCCTGCCCGCGAATCTCGAGCTGGTGGGGTTCGTCGCTCCCGAGCAGATCGGCCGCGAGCTCGCCGCGGCGGATCTCGTGGTCGCGACGGCGGAACTTAAGAGCGAGGCCGCGCGCTGCTTCGGCTCGCCGGTGAAGATCGCCGAGGCGCTGGCGGCGGGCTGCGCGCTGCTGGCTCCCGCGGTTCCGGCGGCGCGCGAGCTGGCGGGGGCGGCTGCGGACTACTATCGGCCGGAGGATCCCGCAGAACCGGCGCGCGCCGTCGAGCGGCTGCTCGGGGATCCGGCGGCGCTGGAGGCGCTGCGCGCGCGGGCGCGGGCGGTGAGCCGCGAGCATCTCGCGTCCGTGCGCGCGGAGCGCCTGCTGCAGATCCTCGGGGGCCAGGTTCCCGCATAGCCCGGCGCGGGGGCGCTCTCTACAATCCCGCCCCTTCG
>JAEUHW010000378.1 GCA_016793245.1 Planctomycetota bacterium | reverse complement strand
GGGGCCTGGCCCCTATTTGATCGACGGGGGTCAGCGGGCTTCGCTGGCGAGGCGCGCGTAGATGACGCGGCCGCAGACGCGCTTCCCCTTCAGGGCCTGGAGCACGCGTGAGACTTGCTCGCTCGGGATGCCGATGAAGCTCACCTTGTCGTGGATCTTGATGCGGCCGATCGAGGAGCCGGGGATGCCGGACTCGCCGGCGATGGCGCCGACCAGCGCGCCCGGAGTGGCGCGGTTCCAGGTGCCGACGGGGATCAGGATCTCGACGAAGTCGTCGTCGCCCACGCGGCGCGGCGCGCCAGCGCGCGCGGGCTCGGGATCGGGGGCCACGTAGAGCGGGGCCTCACCCCAGAGCTCGCGCAATGCCGCCGCGGCGAGGTCGATGGGATCGAGCTCCTCCTCGGTCTGCATCGTGCGCACGAGGTTCTTGAACTCCTCGAGCTCGCCTTCCAAGTGCGCGCGCACGCGCTCCTGCAGGCGCTCGCGCTGGCGATCGACGATCTCGGCGCGGCCGGGGATGCGCACGAGCTCGAGCGGACGGCCCGTGAAGCGCTCGATCGCGTGGAACATGCCGCGGTCCCGCGGGAGGAGCAGGCTGATCGCGCGACCCGCGCGACCCGCGCGACCGGTGCGGCCGATGCGGTGGACGTAGACCTCGACGTCGCGCGGCAGGTCGTAGTTGATGACGAGGCCGATGTGATCGACGTCGAGACCGCGCGCCGCGACGTCGGTCGCGACCAGGATATCGAGCTTCTTCGCCTTCAGGCGCTTCACGACGACTTCGCGCTGCGCTTGCGTGATGCCGCCGTGGATGCAGTCGGCGGAGTAGCCATGGGCCTGCAAGCGCTCGGCGAGCTCGGTGGTGGCGACCTGCGTGCCGGCGAAGACCAGCACGGCCTCGTACTCCTCGGCCTCGAGGATGCGCTCCAGCGCCTCGTTCTTCTCGTGCCGCTCGACGCGCATGCCGAACTGCTCGATCGCCGGCACGGTGAGCGCGCGCGGAGACATCGCGAGGTCGACCGGGTTTCGCAAGTACTGGCTCGCGATGCGCCGGATCGGCGCCGGCATCGTCGCGCTGAAGAGCGCCACCTGCCGCTCGGCGGGCGCCTGCGCGAGGATCCACTCGACGTCCTCCAAGAAGCCCATGTTGAGCATCTCGTCGGCTTCGTCGAGGCCGAAGAAGCGCACCGCCGCGAGCGAGAGCGTGCCGCGCTCCAGATGATCCTTCACGCGCCCCGGCGTCCCGATCACGACGTGCACGCCGCTCGCGAGCGCCTTCATCTGGATCGGCATCGCCTGCCCGCCGTAGACCGGCAGCACGGAGACGCCGCGCTGACCGAGGTGCCGCCCGTAAGCGCGCGTCGCCTCGGCGACCTGCAGCGCGAGCTCGCGCGTCGGCGTCAGCACGATCGCCTGCACCTTGCGCTGCTCGAGCTCGATCTTGGCGAGCAGCGGGAGCGCGAACGCGGCCGTCTTGCCGGTGCCCGTCTGCGCCTGTCCCACGAGGTCGCGCCCTTCGAGCAGCGGCGGGATCGCCGAGGCCTGGATCGGCGTCGGCTGCTCGTAGCCGAGCTCGGTGAGCGCGCGCAGGATCGGCTCGGGCAGCGCCAGGTCGCGGAAGAGGATCTCGGTAGTGGTCATTGCGCACCTCCGGTGCGAACACGCGGAGACACGCGCTCGACGTGCAGCAGCTCGCTGCCAGTCTCGGTCGCGACCGCGAAGGGAAAGCGCGCGTTCGAGGCCGCAGCGCCGTAGCGCCCGTACTTGTCGAGCGCGAGGAAGCAGATGTCCAGCTCGTAGCCCTTGGGATCGAGGCGCGCGATGCGGTGCACGACCTCCTCGCAGGCCTCCTGCGGCGAGCGCCCTTGGCGCATGAGCTCCACGATCCAGAACGTCGCGCAGTAGCGCATCACGTTCTCGCCGACACCGGTCGCGCCCGCGGCGCCGACCTCGTCATCCACGTAGAGCCCCGCGCCCAGGATCGGCGAATCGCCGACGCGCCCCGGCAACTTCCCGCCCGCGCCGCTCGTCGAGCATCCGCCCGCGATGTGCCCCGTGCCATCAATTACGAGCAGCGTCACGGTGTCGTGCCCCGCGCGATCCGTCTCGCTCGGGCGCTCGCCCGCGGCCCAGCGGCTCTTCCGCTCGGCGAGCTCCTCGATCGGCACCGCCTCGACGCCGTGCTCGAGCGCGAACCACCGCGCGCCCTCGCCCACCAGCATCACGTGCTTCGAACGCTCCATCACGCGCCGCGCCGCGCTGATCGGATGCACGATGCCCTCGAGCCCGGCCACGCTGCCCGCGCGATGCCCCGGCCCATCCATGATGCAGGCATCGAGCTGCGGATAGCCCGCCGCGTTCGGCCGCCCGCCGAGCCCCACCGACCCATCGCAGCTCAAGCGCTCGATCTCGCGGATCCCCGCTTCCACCGCATCGAGGCGCGAGCCACCGGCGCGCAGGGACTGCAGCGCGTGGTCGGTGGCGATCTTGCCGAAGGGCCAGGTGGCGATCAGGAGCGGGCGAGGGCCGCGGGGAACTTCGGAGGTCTTGGGAGCGGTCGCGCAGGCCGTGAGGAGCGAGAGGGATACGAGCGCGAGGAAACGGATGGGCATGTGCGGATCGTAGCCCAGGCCGCGCCGACAGGCGAGGGAACGACCGAAGAGCGAGAGCTCCGATGCCCCTGGCTTCGCGGCGCCGCGGACGCAACACTAGCCTCACTTCCAACGAGGAGAAGCCTCACCGCCATGTCCGAGACGCCGACCTCGAAGTTCCTCGATATCACCGCCCTCGCGCGCCGCGCGCTGGAGCGCGATGAGCTGCGGCACAATCTGGGCACCCTGAAGCGCATCCACGGCGGGCTCGAGCTCGCGCTGCGCGAACGGATCGAGTTCGATCCGCGCAGCGACTACTGGCTCCGCGTGGAGCGCCGCTTCCTCATCGCTTACCTCTGCCGCGAGTTCCCGCGTTGGCCTTCAGGCGATGGCGAGGAGCTGCTGGTCACCTTCGCGCTCTGGCTCGCGCGCGAGCTGGCCAAAGCTCCAGCTCCGAGGGTCACCGATGGCGCGGAATCCGATACGCCGGAGGGCGCCGCCTCGCTGCTGGCCGGCGTGCACGAGTGGTGCACGCGCGCGCCGAGGTTCGAGGGCTGGGCCAAGCTCCATCTGGGCCAGATCTCGGCTCCGAGCGCCGCTCAGTCCCTCCAGCTCTTCTGCGAGGAGATCCAGCGCGATGGCTTCCGCAAGGACGAGGCCAAGATCCGCGAGAAGCTGCGCTGGTTCCCGCTCCTCGGAGCCACGGACAGCGCGGACTTCGAGCGTCGTCAGCGCTTCTTCTTGGCGTATCACTGCGCGGCGATGTCGCACAACTCCTATCGCAAGGCCGGCGCACAGCACTTCGGGCCCGTGGTCGGGAACACGCCGACGGGATACGTGCTCGACGCTCTCGATCGCTGGCGCGGAGGAGCCTCCCCTCGCGAGGCTCCGCTGCTCGGATGGAACCGCACGAGCGCGGAACCTCAGGACTTCTCCGACAGCGCCGTCGCCATGGAGCTCTGGGGCTTCTTCCACCTGCATGAGCAGCCCTTCTTCAACAACAAGGTGAGCGCTTACCGCGAGGTCGATGACCAGCCGGAGCGCGCGGTGGCGCAGCTCGGTCAGAAGACCCGCCGGTGGTTGCGCGAGAACTCCGATCAGGCTTCCCGACTCGCCGCGCGCTTCGAGGAGCTCGTCAGCGATCCCGCGACGCAATCGAACTTCGCGCGCTACGCAGCGCGGCCGAAGGGCAAGGGCGAGGAATCGGAGCTCGATCGCCGCTTTTACGCCGATCTGGAGCACGCGGCGCTGCGCACGCTCGCGGCGCTCCCCCGCGATGCCAAGGCGGCGATCCTGCTCCACCTGCAGATGGACCACGTCGTGTACTCCGACGCCGAGACGGCGAGCGAGTCACTCCACGTACGCGAGGAGAACGAGACGCCGCCCCTCGCGGCGAGCAGCACCGCGCTCCGCCTACGCGATCAGGAGCGCGTCTGGATCTACGCACCCGGTCGCAACGCTTCGAACTGGGCCAACGATCTGCGCGGTGGGCGCGCCTCCATCGGCTACGAGCAGCTCGACGATCTCCGGAGCTACGCCACGCCGGAGAGCATGTTGGAAGCGCTGCGCGAGGGCTGGGATCAGGACAGCGAGCCCACCGGCGCCGTGCGCACTTGCTGGCGCTTCGCGAACGAGCTGCGCCCGGGCGATCCGATCCTCGCGAAGAAGGGCCGCAGCCGCATTCTCGGGATCGGACGCATCGAAGGTCCTTACGAGCATCACGCGGAGGAGCCGTTCCCCCACCGCCTCCCCGTGCGCTGGCTCTGGAGCGGAGACCACGCGATCCAAGAGCGCGGCTCGCTCCCGATCACCACGCTCGCCGAGGCGAGCGAGCGCACGAACCTGCTGCGCGAGCTCGAGGCGCTCCTCACGGGTGGCGCGCGTGAGGAAGCGACCGAAGAGGACGAGGCGCCGCCGGCCTACCTGCGCGCGGACGCGCTCGGCGATCTCTTCCTGCCCGACGAGCAGCTCGATCAGATGCTGGAGCTGTTGCGCCGGAAGAAGAACCTCGTGCTCCAGGGCCCTCCCGGCGTCGGGAAGACATTCGTCGCGAAGCGGTTGGCCTACCTGCTGCTCGGCGCGAAGGACGACTCGCGCGTGAAGCTCGTGCAGTTCCACCAGGCCTACACCTACGAGCAGTTCGTGCGCGGCTATCGCCCCGACGGCAAGGGCGGCTTCGCGCTCGGGAACGGCCCGCTCTTCGAGCTCGCCGAGACCGCGAAGTCCGATGCCGGGCAGCCCTACGTGCTGATCATCGATGAGATCAACCGCGGCAACCTGAGCAAGATCCTCGGCGAGGGCATGATGCTGCTGGAGGCCGACAAGCGCGCGCCCGAGTGGGGTGTGCAGCTCGCGTACCGCTCGGCGCTGGACGAGGAGTCGGACCAGCGCTTCTACCTGCCCCCGAACCTCCACTTCATCGGCACGATGAACACGGCCGATCGCTCGCTCGCGGTGGTCGACTACGCCCTGCGCCGGCGCTTCTCGTTCGTGACGTTGCGCCCCGGCCTCGATCACCCGCGCTTCTCCGAGCATCTCGGCAGCCTCCCCAGCCGCGTGACCGAGCGCCTGCGCGGCATCGTGCGCACGCTCAACCAGCGGATCCGCGAAGACGGCAACCTCGGGGAGGGCTTCGAGATCGGCCACAGCTACTTCTGCCACGGCGACCGCAAGAGCGAAGCTCCGTGGAGCGCGGATCCCGAAGCCTGGCTCGACGCGATCCTGCGCTTCGAGCTGCTCCCGCTGCTCGAGGAGTACTGGTACGACGACGGCGCGAAGCTCGCGGAAGCGCGGGCGCTCCTCGGCCTGAGCGATCGATGAGCTCGATCTCGATCAGGAACCTCTTCGCGATGCTCGCCTACGCGAGCTTCGACGCCGGGCTCCTCGATGCGCGCACGATCGGTGCCTGCGCGTTCGAGCGCCCGCTCGACCTCTTGGCGCGGCTCCTCGACGGCGTGATGCGGCGCCTGCACCGCCGCGGGATCGACCGTGGCTATCAAGAGCTCCGCGAGGAGAGCGCGAGCCCGCGCGGCGCGCTGGAGATCGAACGTACGATCGCCCAGCTCACCCATCGGCGGGGCGCGCTGGCCTACCGCTTCGACGAGCTCACCGCGGACACGGCGGCGAATCGCGTGATCCGCGCCGCGCTGCGTGCGCTCGCTGGCGCAACCGAGGTCGCAGCCGAGGTTCGCGGGCGTCTGCGGGCGCATCTCGCCGGGCTGCACGAGGTCGCCGAGATTCACGCGCGCGCCGCTCTGCGCCTCCACGCGACGCCTCCGCGCGCGCTGCCCGAGTATCGCGTCGCGCTCCGGCTCGCGCGCCTCGCGTTGGAGCACCTCTTGCCCGACGGAGGAGCGGACGGCTCCGAAGCGCAGGCCTTACTCCGCGATCCCGAGCGCATGGCGGAGCTCTTCGAGGCGTTCGTGCGCGGCTTTGCACGCCACGAGCTGCATGGCGTCGCCGAGGTCACGGCCAAGAACCTCTCCTGGGCCGCGACCTCGGAGGATCCCCGAGCGCTCGCGCTACTGCCCGCGATGCGCACCGATCTATTTCTTCGCTGGCGGGACGGCGGCGTGACCATCGGCGAGTGCAAGTTCTACGAGCGCTCGCTCAGCCGCTCGCACCGCGGCATCGACGAGCGCTTGCGGGCCGGTCATCTCTATCAGCTCTCCACCTACCTCCGTGCCGCCGAACGCTACTGCGGAAGGCGGCCCGCAGGGCTCCTGCTCTACGCCCGCGCCGAGCGTGAGCTCGAGGAGGTGCTGGAGCTCGAGGGCTATCCGCTCCGCGTGGCGACGATCGCACTCGACCTGCCCTGGCCGGAGCTCCGCGCGCGCCTTTGCCGGATCCTCACGGGCGGCCAAGGTCCGGATTCGCGCGGCTAGAGCGCGCAGGGCGGAGTGGGCTTCGGTACGCCGCGGCAATTTCCGTTGCCGGATCCAAGGGCGATCCTCGTGAACGGGGATGACTTCCGTTTTCCCGTCCCCCGTCTCCGAGGTCCAGACTATGCGTTCTCTCCTTTCGTTCTCTTCTTCGGTCCTGCTCCTCGCCTCTGCTGCCACCGCGCAGCGGAACGGCGACTTCGAGCGCCCCGGTACTCCCGCAGCGCCGGTGATGTGCTGGCACTCCGTGGGAGGCGCGGGCGTCAGCGCGCCGGGGCTCTCCTCGGGCGCTCAGTCCGCGCTCCTCAGTGCTGGGCCTGGCATCCTCCTCGCGGGCAGTTCCCGCGGCGCAGCGATCGCGCAGCGTTTCTGGTCCGACTTCGCCGGTACCTCCGGCAACAGCTACGTCCGCTTCACCTACGCCTACGACGACCCGAGCGCGGGCGGGGCATCCGCCTGGGTCTGGCTCCGCGGCTCCTCAGGGGTGCGTGCGGCATCGCTCCCCGACAACGACGGCGTCGCCTCCACGGTGCAGGTCGAGTACCCGAGCTGTGGCCCGATCGACCTCGTCTTCGCGTTGGCCGAACCCGGCCTCCCCGGCCCCTTCGCTGCCTCGTTGCGGATCGACGCCGTGACGAACCAGTGCGCATCGACTCCGTTCGGCGGAGCCCCGCTCCTGCCGTGGGATCCCGCTCCGCCGGCTCCTGGCTCCCCGGGCAACTTGCTGTGCGCGACAGCGGCGAACTCCAGCGCGCTGGCGGCCTCAGGTCTCCTTCACATCTACGACGGCTCGACGGCCTTCACCTCGAGGCCCGGCGGAGCGATTGCTTGCCGCGTGATCCAGAGGTTCCCGGCCGACTTTCTGAACGGCTCGAACGGGATCGTCGGCGCGCGGGTCGTCGTGCAGGACCAGAACGCGTCCACCGTGGAGAGCTTCTTCCTGGAGATCCTGCGCGACGACGGCACGGGCAAGCCCGATGTCACCGCACCTCTGTACACGGCCGGCCCCTACGCGGCGCCCGCCGGTACTGGAGCGGTCTTCACGGTGCACACGCTCTTCTTCCCCGACGTCGTGCCCGCGCCCTGTGGGGAAAATCGCTACCTCTCGATCGTGCTGCCGCCGGCGCCGAGTTGGACGAGCGATGGTCTCTCCGTGCACAACAGCCTATCGGGAGTAACGCCCATATCCGTTGCGATTCGCGAGCTGCCGAAGGGCGAACCACGTACCGACATCAACCTGGCCTGGCAGGAAGTGAGCGGCGTCGTGAGCGAACTCTCGGGCGAGCGCTGCTGGGACATGGCCCTGATCCTCGGCAGCCCCGCGCTGCGCCCGTGGGCATCGATTCCCGCGTTCACCTCGGTGTCCTTCGGCGCCACCAGCGCGCGCTCACGCGACTTCGGTCAGGCCGGGCTCTACCCCGACCTCGTCGACACGCTCGGCGAGGGGCGCTTCGACGGCTTCGGCTTCCGCGGTGAGAGCGTCGCCGATGTGAACACCGGCGCGATCGGCCTGCTGCTCCTCTCGTCCTTCCCGAGCCCGGCGTTCTGCCTGTCGATCACGCCCACGGCGCGCTTCGGACTCGACCCGGGCGCCATCCCCGTGATCGCGGTGCCCGAGTCGAGCGGCATCTACGAGTTCGACTTCGGCGCGCTCGCGGCTTCCTCGCCGGGGCTCACCGGCTTGCTCGAGCTCTACAGCGTGAGCTTCTACACACAGATGGCGGTCCTCGATCCGGCGGAGCCAGGCGCCCCGCTGCGCATGTCGAACAGCGCGCGGCAGAGCTACTGAGCGCGCGCGCAGCATGGAGGCCGCGCGCGAGAAGCGCGCGCGCGGCTTTCAGCCCTTCACCACCGCGATCGGCTTGAGGCGCGCCACGAGCTTCGCTAGCCCCGCCTCGACCACCGTGCGCACGACTTCGGCGACGTCCTTGTAGGCCTCGGGCATCTCCTCGGCGACGGTGCCGCGACTCGCGGCGCGCACTTCGATGCCCTGGCCCTTCAGCTCGCTGATCAGGTTGCGCTGGCCCGCGAGCTTGCGCGCGGCGTGGCGCGAGAGGACACGGCCGGCGCCGTGGCAGCAGGATCCGAAGCTCTCCTGCATGGCGCCGGGTTGGCCGGCGAGCACGAAGGAGTAGCGGCCCATGTCGCCGGGGACGAGCACGGGTTGGCCGCACGCGCGATAGGCTGCGGGAAGCTCCGCGTGACCGGGAGCGAACGCGCGCGTGGCGCCCTTCCGATGCACGCAGACCTTCCGCTGCACGCCGTCGATCGTGTGCTCCTCGATCTTCGCGATGTTGTGGCAGACGTCGTAGACGACGCCGATCGATTCGCTCGCGTCGGAGAGGTCGAGGGCGAGAGTGAACGCGTCGCGCACGCGCGCGGTGATCACCTGGCGATTGGCGAAAGCGAAGTTCGCCGCGGCGCTCATGGCGCGGAGATAGCGCTGCGCCTCGGGGCTCCGGATCGGCGCGCAGCAGAGCTGGCGATCGGGGAGCTCGATGCCGTAGCGCTTCGAGGCGAGCAGCATCTCGTGCAGGAAGTCATCGCAGACCTGGTAGCCGAGCCCACGGCTGCCGGTGTGGATGAGCACGCTGAGGCAACCTGCGCGCAGCCCCATCGCCTCGGCGGCGGTCTCGTCGAAGATCTCGTCGACGACCTGCACTTCGAGGAAGTGGTTGCCGCTGCCGAGCGAGCCGAGCTGATCGCGGCCGCGATCGAGCGCGACACGCGTCACCGCATCGGGATCCGCACCGGCGAGCGCGCCGCCGGCTTCGAGGCGCTGGAGATCGGCGCCGACACCGTAGCCCGCTTCCACGGCCCACGCCGCGCCGCGTTCGAGCACGCCGCGGATCGGCTGTGGACCGAGACGGAGATCCTTGCTGCCGCGACCGACGCCGGTCGGCACGAGGGCTTCGAGCTCGCTCGCGAGGAGGCGCAAACGCTCGGACTTCTTGCCCGTCACGCGCTTCGCTTCGATGTCGGTGCGGAGCAGGCGCACGCCGCAGTTGATGTCGTAGCCGACGCCGCCCGGTGAGATCACGCCCTCCTCGAGATCGAACGCCGCGACGCCGCCGATCGGGAAGCCGTAGCCCCAGTGGATGTCGGGCATCGCCAACGCCCGGCCGACGATCCCCGGCAGGGTGGCGACGTTCGCCACCTGCTGCACGCAGGGGTCGTCCTGGATGTCCTCGATCAGCTTGCCGCTGGCGAAGATCAGCCCCTCGGTGCGCATCGGGCCCTGACGCGGGACGCGCCAGCGGACGCCGTCGATCGGCTCCACGCGCAGCTTCTCGGGCCAGCTCGCGCTTCCATCGCTCATCGCTCGATCATCCTCCGCGAGGGCCGCCTCGCGCTCGACGCCGGTGGGACGCCGGACGTAGGCTTCGCGGCGCTTCCCACGCGTTCCCGTCGCGAGAGGTTCCCTTGGTCACCCTAGCACAGCTCTGGCTGCCGATTCTGCTCGGCGGCGTCGCGGTCTTCTTCGCCTCGTTCGTCCTGCGCATGGTGCTGCCGCACCATTGGAACGACTTCGAGAAGGTCCCGGACGAGGACGGCGCGATGGACGCGCTGCGCAAGGCCGGCGTGCGCCAGGGGCAGTACATGTTCCCGCACGCCACCGGGCCCAAGTGCATGTCGGATCCGGCGTGGATGGCGAAGTGGAAGCAGGGCCCGACCGGCCACATGTACATCTTCCCGAGCGGCGAGCTCAGCATGGGCAAGTCGCTCCTGCAGTCCTTCGCGTTCAACGTCTTCGGCTCGTTCATGGCCGCCTATCTCGCGACCATGGCCCTGCCCGTCGGCGCGAGCGGATCGCTCGTGCTGCGCTTCATCGGCACGATCGCGTTCCTCATCTACGGCGGAGCGCTCGTCTGGGGCCCGATCTGGAAGGCCTCGACGTGGACGATGCTCGGCAAGGAGCTCTTCGACGCGGCGGTGTACGGCCTCGCCACGGGCGCGGTGTTCGCGCTGCTCTGGCCGCAGAGCTGAGCGGCTCGACGCGAGGGACGAGCGGCGGATAGCCTCGCCGCACCTACCCGCTCCTCCCCGTCCCGAGGCGAACTCCGCCGAGGAGAACTCCATGGTCACCCTGGCTCAGCTCTGGCTGCCGATCCTGCTCGGCGGCGTCGCCGTCTTCTTCGCATCGTTCGTCCTGCGCTGCATCGTCCAGCACCACAAGACCGACTTCCAGGCGATCCCCGACGAGGTCGCGGCGATGGAGGCGCTGCGGAAGGCCGGGGTCACCTCGGGGCAGTATCAGTTCCCGCACTGCAAGGACGCGAAGTCGATGAACGATCCGGAGTGGATGGCGCGCTGGAAGCAGGGCCCCTCCGGAAGCCTGGTCGTCTGGCCCACGGGCGAGATGAAGATGGGTCGCTCCATGTTGCAGTCGACCCTCTTCAACATCTTCGGCTCCTTCATGGCCGCGTACCTCGCGACGATGGTGCTCGCACCCGGCGCCGATCGCTGGCTCGTGCTGCGCTTCATCTCCACGATTGGCTTCCTCGTCTACGGCGGCGCGCTCGTCTGGGGTCCGATCTGGAAGGGCGACTCGTGGGTCGTGCTCGCGAAGGAGCTCTTCGACGCCTTGGTGTACGGCCTCGTCACCGGTGCGGTCTTCGTGCTGCTCTGGCCGCAGAGCTGAGCGAGCGACGAACCGCGCCGACTCGCGCCGTGCCATCGAGCGCGGAACGCGACCAGAGATCCGTGCAGGTCAGAGATCGAGGACGAAGCGTGCGCGCCAGACGCCGTTCTCGTCCTCGCGCACGTGGAGATCGTGATAGGTCACGGCCTTCACCTCGGTCAGCGCCGAGCCCGCGCCGCGATCGACGCGGCGGAAGCGCCCGCGCATCCGAGCCGCGAGAGCACCGTCCGCGCGCGCCTCGACGTGGAGCTCCTCCGGCGCCTCGAAGAGCAGGTCCTCCAGCGCGAAGCGGAGGAGCACGGCCTGGCCGAAGCGCACGAGCAGGTCCTCGCGGTCGAGCCCCTCGGCCTCGACCTCCGCCGCCTGGACCGGCGCCTCCGGCTCGGGCGCGCCGATCCGCGCGCAGACCGCCCGCGCCGCGGCGACGAGGAGCGAGGGGTAGCTCGGCCCCTCGAGCGCGTAGGCCTCGTCGGCCGTGTGCTCGATCGCGCGAAAGGTGCCGCCGGCCCACGGCTCCGCCGCGGCGCTCACCGGAGCCCCCTTCCGCGCGGCGTTCCAGTCGTTATCCTCTTCGCCCCCATGAGCCAGGAAATCGTCTACTCGGTCCGGAACCTCCGGAAGTTCTACGACCGCACCGAAGTGCTGCGCGGCATCACGCTGTCCTTCCTGCGGGGCGCCAAGATCGGCGTCATCGGCCACAACGGCTCGGGCAAGTCGAGCCTGCTCCGCATCATGGCCGGGGTCGACAAGAACTTCGAGGGCGACCTCTGGGCCCAGGAAGGGCTCACCATCGGCTACGTGCCGCAGGAGCCTCACCTCGACCCGACGAAGACGGTGATGGACATCCTCGGCGAGGCCGTGGCTCCGCAGCGGGCGCTGCTCGCGGAGTTCGAGCGCTTGAACGAGAAGCTCGGCGAGACGCTGAGCGACGCCGAGATGCAGAAGACGCTCGATCGCCTCGCCGCGGTGCAGGAGAAGATCGACGCCGGCGACCTCTGGAGCTTGGACGACCAGCTCGACGTCGCACGCCAAGCGCTGCAGTGCCCGCCCGGCGACGCGAAGGTCGCGCACCTCTCGGGCGGCGAGCGCCGCCGCGTCGCGATCTGCAAGGTGCTCCTCGACAAGCCCGACATGCTGCTGCTCGACGAGCCCACGAACCATCTCGACGCCGAGACGGTGGCGTGGCTCGAGCACCACCTCGCCGAGTATCCCGGCCTCGTCATCCTCGTCACGCACGACCGCTACTTCCTCGACAAGGTCGTGGGCTGGATGCTCGAGATCGACCACGGCAAGGCGACGCCGTACGAGGGCAACTACTCGGCCTACCTCCAGCAGAAGGGCGAGCGCATGCGCGTCGATCAGAAGATCGAGCTCGCCAAGAAGAAGCTGCTCGAGCGCGAGCTCGAGTGGATCCGCCAGAGCCCGTCCGCGCGGCGCAAGAAGTCGAAGGCGCGCCTCGCGAACTACGACAAGCTCGCGGCCGAGGTCGCCGAAGTCTCCGAAGACGCGATCGACCTCCAGATCCCGATGGGCGATCGCCTCGGCAATCAAGTCGTCGAGGTGAAGAACCTGAAGAAGGGCTACGGCAGCCGCGTGCTGATCGACGACCTCTCCTTCGAGATCCCGCCCGGCGGCGTCCTCGGCGTCATCGGACCGAACGGCCTCGGCAAGACGACCTTGCTGAAGATGCTGATCGGCAAGGAGAAGCAGGACGCCGGCGAGATCAAGATCGGCGCCTCGGTGAAGATCTGCTTCACCTCGCAGACGCGCGAAGACCTCGATCCCAAGAAGTCCGTCTACGACGAGATCTCGCAGGGCCGCGAGAACCTGCCCTTCGGCAAGAAGACGCTGAACGCGCGCGCCTACGTCGCCCGCTTCAACTTCAAGGGCCCCGACCAGCAGCAGCTCGTCGGCACGCTCTCCGGCGGACAGCGCAATCGCATCCAGCTCGCCAAGATGCTGATCGAGGGCGGGAATCTCCTGATCCTCGACGAGCCCACGAACGACCTGGACCTCCAGACGCTGCGCGTGCTCGAGGAGGCGATCGAAGCCTTCCCCGGCTGCGCGATCGTCGTCTCGCACGACCGCTACTTCATCAATCGCGTCGCGACGCACATCCTCGCCTTCGAGGGCGAGGGCAAGATCCGCTTCATGCCCGGCGACTTCGATGCTTATCACGAAGCGCTGGAACGCGAGGGGGCGGAGACGATGGTCGGGCGGGCGGTGAAGTACCGGAAGCTCTTCCGCTGAGCGAACCGCGCGGCGCCACGGAGATCGGCCGGCGACGGCTGCCCCGTCCCCCGCTCAGTCCCCCGCGCTGAGCCGCAGCGCGCGGCTCAGCACGAGTTGCCCGCCCTGTACCTCGCCCGCTTGCACGACGACGCTCGCGCCGCGGAGCCACGGCTCGGCGGGGATCGCGAGCGGCACCTCGACGCGCCCCGTCGGCCCGGCGTGGAGCAACTCTAGCGACAGCGATCCGTCGCAGCGCAGCGTGCACGCGCCGAGAGGCGCGGAGATCGACTGCAGCGCGAAGCCGAAGAGCACGGGAGAGAGCGGTGCGACGCTCGCGACGAGCTCGGCGGTCGCGCCGACGGCCGGACGCTCCTCGAGCGTGAGCGCGATGCCGCTCGCGCAGCCACCGCCGAGATCCTCCACCAGCGAGGGCGTGTCGCCGAGCACGTGCAGCAGCAGCGTCTCCCGTCCGCCCAGCACTCCGCGGAACAGCAGCCTGCGGCGCACGAGATCGGTCTCCATCGCGCGCGCGTACTCCAAGCGATACGGCAAGCTCGCCGGACTCGCGATCCAAGCGGTGCCGTTCCATGCGTGCTCGACGGTGTTCTCGAACGCGACGAGCCTTCCGCGCAACGGATCGAACGCGGCCAGGTATGCGCTGGCGAGCCCACTCGTCGGGCCCGCGAGCTGCCACTGCCCATTCCACTCCCAGGTCTGCGTCGGAAGCCCGAGGCCGCCGGTCGTGACGATCGCGCCGCGCGAGGGATCGAACTCGAAGATCGTCCCGACGCTCGGCGGCTGCGGTCCCGCGCTCGGCGCCCAGGTCGTCCCGTCCCAGAGCCAGGTTCCACCGGCGCCGTGCATCACCGTGCGATCGCGGATCGGATCGTACGCGAGGCGATGCCCCTGCTGCGGCGGCGGCGCCTGCGGCGGAGGGGATACCGGCGGCGTTCGCTGCGTCCAGGCGCTGCCGTTCCAGGTCCAGGTCTCGCTGCCCGTCCACCCACCGAAGAGCACCGCTTGGCCGCGGCCCTGGTCGAAGGCGAGCGCGCCGGCTCCGGGTGTCGTACCGGCGTGGCGCGTCCAACGCCCGTTCCACGTCCAGGTGCTCGTGGGGATCCACGTCGTCGGCGGGTTCACGTGCACGCAGAGGAGCTCGTCGCGCGTCGTGTCGTAAGCCATCAGCGCGTCGTAGCTCGCATGCATGTGCACCGAGGTCGACACGAGGTTCCACGTCGCGCCGTTCCACCGCAGGGTCTCGAGATCGTAGAGGTAGCCCACGCTGTGGCCCGAAGCCAGCAAGCCGTTGCCATCGAACGCGAGCCAAGCGCCTGGGCGCGGCGTCCCTGCGCCGAGGGGCGTCCACGCGCTGCCGTCGAAGGCCCAGACGTCGCCGCGTGCATCGATCACGACGACGCGCTGCAGCGTCGGATCGTAGGTGCCGTGCGCTCCGCCGGCAGCGGGTCCGGTGACCGCGACCTGCGTCCACGCGAAGCCGTCCCACTCCCAGGTGTCGCCGAACGAGACGAGCGGCACGCTGGTGCCACCGCCGAACAGCACCGTGCGGCGGCGCAGCGGATCGTAGACGAGCGCGTGGCCATCGCGCGCCGGAGGACGACTCGCGAGCGGAGCTTCTTGCCAGACACCGCCGCGCAGGACGTAGGTCTGATCGTACGCCACGTAGCGCGGAGGCGACGTGCGCGTCGTGTGGCTGCCGCCGAATACGACGACCTCGTCGCGCGCCTCGTCGTGCACGAGGCGCCGCTGCTCGGGCGTGTCGAAGAAGCTCGGGGAAGGCATGGGCACGGTCGGCAGGAAGCCGATCTCCGTCCCTCGCACCGTGCGCAACGTCGTGCCGCCGAGGACGAGGATGCGGTCGCGCAGCCCGTCATACGCGACATGATCGACGGTCTGCGGCAGGACGATCGGCGGCAGGATCGGGACCCAATCGCCACCATCCCAGGCGACGAGGTCGTGCTGGGTCGAGGTGCCGAAGCCTGGCCATGCGATCTGCCGCACCATCACGGCGCGCTGCCGCGCGCGGTCGTACACCGCCGGCCCGTAGCGCGCGAGCGTATCGACTTCGATCGCACGCCGGACCTGGCCTGCGAGCGTCCCCGACATCACGCCGGCGCCGCCGAGCACGAGGATCGCGATGTACCGCGGGATCATGGGTGACGCCTCGAGCGAAGCCAGTGGGGAAGGAGCAGTGGACCGCCCTCGCGATCCTATCCGTGAACCCGCACGTCCACACCGCGCAGAACTCGCGGGCCCTTCCGCTTCGCTTTCCAGGACGAGCTCGAGCTCCGCGCCCTCCCTGATGACGGCGCTATCGCCCACGAGGCGCGCTCAGCGCGAGCGCGCCTCGGTCAGCGCCCAATCGAACCCGAACGCATCCAGCGCAAACCCACCCGCGCGAATCCGCGCCGCCTGCTCCGCCGGCGCGTAATGTAGAGCGAAGCGCAGCATCGCTGCCCCTTCGGCTTTGTAGCCGGGGATCTCCTCACCGCTGCCCGCGGCCTCGAGGAAGCGCGCCTCGTTCCATTCGAAGAGACGCGAGAGCGCCAAGGTCTTCCGCGCCTCGTTCCAGCGGACACCGTTCTGGCTCGCGAGGAACGCGCGCACTTGGCGATCCAAACGCTCACCGAGCGCGCTGCCGAAGTAAGGCTCGCGCGCGATCGGCGGCGAGCTCAACGCCGCGCGATGTAAGGCAAAGAGGGAACGGAGATCGCGGTGCTCGTCCCAGATCTTCCGGTCCTCGATCTCCTGCAAAGTGATGCGCTCGCCCGCGACGAGGAGCTGCTCGCGGCGGAAGAACTTCAGGCGATGGATCTGCTTCACCGAGTTCGCCGGGAAGGGGATCTGCAACAAGAGATCGGGCTCGATGGGATAGCTCCGCGCCACGGCGCGCAGCACGCCGGCGTGGAAGACGTCGATCCAGAAGCCGAGGCGTTGCTCGGCGGAGAACGCGACGAGCTCGGCGGGCGCGAGGAACGCGGCTTGGCGGAGGAAGCGCTCGAGATCCGCACCGTCCGTCGCGAGCCCGGCGAAGTCGACGCGCCCCTGATCGTCCACGCGCCGCGCGAGCACGCGCGCCCAGGCGGCCGCGTCGAACGGGCGATAGGGCGCCGCATCCACCGCGTAGAGCGCCTCGTCGAACACCGGCGCGTTGCTGCCGTAGCGCAGACGGAAGCCCGTCGCCAGGAGCAGCACGGTGCCGAGGAAGCCGAGGGCGATCTTCTTGCCGGTGCGCACGGGGGATCCGGAGGGGCCGAGGGGCGGAGAAGGCGCAGAGCTTAGGCGAGGGGGGCGGCGGCCGCGATTCGCGTTCCCGCGCTCACGACCGAAGTCCACTCCTCGTATGCTCCGGCTCGCGCCGCGGCCACGCGGCACATCGTCCCGGCCTCCCTCCCGGTCCTCCTGCCCCGCTGCACGTCATGCAACACGTCGCGTTCGCCCTCGCCTGCGCCCTGCCGCTCGCCGCCTCCGCCGCCTCGCTCGCCCAGGACCCCGCCCCCAAGCACGAGCTCAGGTGGAAGATCGCCTCCGGTGCGGTGATCGAGGCTTCCTTGAAGGATCTCCGCGAGGACCAGAACTCGATGGAGCTCAGCTTCGGCAACCAGGATCCCCAGCCGAGCGAGCACTCGAGCGAGAATCGCTTCGAGCTCGCGTGGCGCGACGTGGTGAAGGCGGCGAAGGACGGGCGGCCGACGGCGGTGAAGCGCAAGTTCTCGACGCTCGAGCACGAGATCTCCTTCGGCGAGGACCATCAGCAGGACTTCGAGACGCCGCTCGGCGATCAGGAGATCGGGATCGACGAGACGGGCGAGGAACCGGAGCTCGAGCTGCCCGAGGACCTGGAGCTCGAGCCGGAGATCCAGAAGGCGCTGCGCATCGGGGCCGAGCTCGGCGCGTTCCTGCCGAGCGAGGCCGTCGCGGTCGGCGGGACCTGGGCGCTCGACGCGAAGAGGGTGAACGCGCTGCTGAACCACGGGCGCGGGCTCTTCGAGCGCAGCGAGGGCGTCTTCCACACCGAAGGCGGCGGCGAGATGCGCATCGCCGCGGACGACCTCCCCGAAGGGCAGCCGCAGCCGAAGCCCGACGCCTGGGAAGGCACCTGCAAGCTCCTCGCCGTGGAGGAGCTCGAGGGGCGTCAGGTCGCGCGAATCGAGCTGAAGGGCAAGTCCAGTCCGCCGAAGAGCGAAGACGCGGGCGGGCTCAGCATCACGCAAGAGAGCGGCAGCATGGGGATCATGATCAACGCTGGTGGGGGCGCGCAGGAACAGGAGCTCACGGGCGAGCTGCTCTTCGACCTGGCCGGCGGCTACGTGCGCTCCGTGGTGCTCGAGATCGAAGGCGAGAGCGAGACCGATGCCGAGCACGAGGCCGAGTTCGGCACGATCAAGCTGCATCAGCACAGCACCTCCACCCGCAAGGTCGAGCTCAGGGTCGCCGTCGCCGCGCCGAAGCAGTAGCGCGATCGAGCTGCGCGGCGCACCTCGCCGACCTTGAGTCGCGCGTGGAGCGCCGCGACAATGCCGCGCTGCTTCTCTTCGTCCTCGCGGAGCACCCTCCCCTCATGAGCCAGCAGCAGCGCGGCACCTTCGGCATCCTCGTCGGCGGCGGTCCCGCCCCCGGTATCAACGGCGTGATCGGCGCCGTAGCCATCGCGGCGCGCAACCACGGCTATCGCGCCCTCGGCATCTACGACGGCTTCTCGCACCTGATGAAGGGCAAGACCGACCAGGTGGTCGAGCTCCAGGTAGAAGACGTCTCGCGGATCCACTTCCACGGCGGCTCGATCCTGCGCACCTCGCGCGCGAACCCGACCAAGGATCCCGAGAACCTGAAGCGCACCGTCGCGGCGCTCCAGCAGCTCGGAGTGACCCACCTCGTCGTGATCGGCGGCGACGACACCGCGTTCTCCGCGGCCGAGGTCGGCAAAGCGTCGGGCGGGAACATCCACATCGCGCACGTCCCGAAGACGATCGACAACGATCTCCCGCTGCCGGGCCGCTTCTCCACCTTCGGCTTCCAGACCGCGCGGCACTACGGCGCCGACGTCGTGAAGCACCTGATGGAGGACAGCATCACGACGACGCGTTGGTACTTCGTCGTGAGCATGGGTCGCCAAGCGGGGCACCTCGCGCAAGGCATCGGCTACGCCGCGGGCGCCACGGTGACGGTGATCCCGGAGGAGTTCTCCGCGTCGATCCGCTTGCGCGAAGTCGTCGACATCCTGGAGTGCTCGATCCTGAAGCGCATGGCCAACGGTCGCCAGGACGGCGTCGCCGTTCTCGCGGAGGGCATCGCCGAGCGCATTGATCCCGAGGCGCTGGAGTCGCTGGAAGGCAGCCACGTCGAGCGAGACGAGCACGGCCACATCCGCTTGGCCGAGATCGACTTGGCCGGCGCGCTGCAGAAGGCCGTCCAGCTCCGCTTCCACGAGCGCGGGCAGAAGGTCACGATCGTCAGCAAGGACTTGGGCTACGAGCTGCGCTGCGCGGCACCCATCGGCTTCGATGTCGCCTACACGCGCACCCTCGGCTGGAACGCGGCCCGCTACCTGATGAGCCTGCCGCCGGACCAGCCCTCCGATGCGGTGATGATCTACACCATCGAAGGCAGCCTGGAGTTCAAGAAGCTGGAGGAGATGCGCGATCCGAAGACGCGGCGCATGTCGGTGCGCCCCGTCGACGTGAACAGCGAACTCTCCCGCGCCGCGCGCTGCTTCCAGATCCGCCTCGAGCGCGCGGACCTCGAGAACCCGACCATGCTCGGCAAGCTGGCGCAGCTCGCGCAGATGACGCCGGAGCAGTTCACCGAGCGCTACGGGTATCTCTGCGGGCTCTGAGGTCGACGGGGTCGCCACGTCCCCCCTGCCTCCGGGCAGGGGGGTGCGGCTAAGCTCTGGGGAGCCCCTCTCTTCCGGCCAACCCCACGACCTCGGTACCCATGCGTCTCCCTCTCCTCGCGCTGCTCGGCGGCGCGCTGCTGCCCGGCGCCCTCGCCGCGCAGTCCTTCTCGAAGCTCACCCCCTTCGCTTCAAACCTCGACCTCCTCGTCGTCGACACCACCTACGACGGCGTCTGGCGCCTCTCGGATCGCAACCAGGACGGCGACTTCGACGACGCCGGTGAGGTGACCACGTTCTACGACGACGCGCAGGGGAGCTTCGTGCTCACGAACCCCACCTGCATCGCCGTTGCGCCTGACGAGACCGTCTACGTCGGCGACTCGACGGTCGACATCATCCTCTGGATGCGCGATCTGAATCGCGACGGCGATGCGCTCGACGCCGGCGAGCACGGGCTCTTCTTCGACAGCGCCACCAACGCCTCGCTGATCGCGGTGCCGAGCATCCAGAGCCTCACGGTCGATGCGACGGGCGCCGTGATCGTCGGCAACGCGAGCACGAGCAGCATCGGCGACGATGTCGTGATCCGCATGGTCGACGGCAATGCCGATGACGACGCGAACGACCTGGGCGAAGCGTTCTCCTACGGCATCGTCCAGGTCTACGGCTCGGGCGCGCTCGGCGACTCGATCCCGACCCGCGCGCGCGTCGGTCCTCAGGGCGATGTCTTCTACGCCGAGGTCGGCTCGACCGGAGTGATCCCGAAGGGCGTCTACCTCATGCGCGACGATGTCGTCGTGAACGGCAACTGCAACGACCCAGGCGAGATCCGGCCCTTCTGGCTCCCGTCCGGCGGCGGGAATCCGTTCTATTGGGGCCTCGAGGTCACCAGCGACGGCACGCTCTACCTCACCGACCACGGCCTGGAGCGTATCTGGCGCGGCAAGGACTTGAACAACGACGGGCAGATCCAGCAGGGCCCGCCGGAGGAGGTCCTCTACTATCAGAGCCCCTCCAACACGACGGTGTGGGAAGTGCTGGCTCGCGAGGACGGCGCGATCCTCGTCGCCGAGGACGAAACGCCTGACCGCCTCATGCTCTTCCGCGACCTGGACCAGAGCGGCACGATCGACCAGGCGAACGAGATCGGCACCGTCTACGACGCGAGCCAGGCGATCCACGTGATCCGGCCGCGCGGCGCGGTGTTCCTGCGTCGTCCGACCCTGGTCGCGACGCCGAATCCTGTGCGCCTCGGGCAGACCGTGACGCTCTCGTTCGCCGGTGGCCCCGGCAGCCCGGTCGGCCTCTTTGCCTCGATCGCCGCGCTGCCCGCGTTCCCGCTCCCGCCCTACGGCGACCTCGAGCTTTCTCCGATCGGCCTGGTGTCGATCGGCGTGCTGGGCCTGAGCCCTGCAGGCACCGCGGCCCTGCCGATCGGCATTCCGATCGACCCGACGCTCGTGGGCACGATCCCGCTCCAGAGCTTCGAGCTCGATCCTTTCCGACCGCACCTCAGCCGCCGCCTCGACGCTGAGATCCGGCCCTGAGCTCTCAGAGCCTGTCGGAGAATGCCTCCGACAGGCTCTTCGATGCCTGCTGGCCCAACACCTGACGGTGTTGGAGCGGCGAGCTCGTCGATTCATCGACGAGCTCTCAGGGGAACGCGGGCTACGCTTTTCGTCCCCTAGCCAGAGAACCCGGTCGTACCTAGAACAAACTCGAGCGACGGCCCATCCCAGGTGCCGTCGCTCGCTGGTTCTCCCCCCAACCGCATTCCCCTGGCCGGCCGCCTCCCCATGCCCACGGTCGCCTCCGCGCGTCTCGATGCCCTCCTGCTCTTGGGGCTCGGTTCCCTCTTCGCCGCCACGGCTCGCGCCCAGATCGTCGAGACGACGATCACCGCGCGCCCCGGCGTCGCGACCCTCGCTCCGGGAGTCACGGCGAACGCTTGGCTCTACAACGGCACCTTGCCCGGACCGACGCTGCGCGTCACCGAAGGCCAGCGCCTGCGCGTGCGCTTCGTGAACGAGCTGCCGGAGAGCTCGATCATCCACGTGCACGGCCAGCCCGTGCATCAGGGCATGGATGGTCAGGCTTCCATCTCGCGCCCCGAGACCGCCGCGGGGCAAGAGTTCCTCTACGACTTCGAGGGCTTGAAGCCCGGCACCTACTGGTACCACCCGCACAGCGAGCACCACGAGCAGCTCGACAAGGGGCTCTACGGCGCGCTGATCGTCGAGCCCGCGAACACGGCCGGCGAGCCGGCCTTCGACTACGAGCGCGCGATCGTCCTCGACGAGTGGACGAACCCGCTGGGCGGGACCGGCTTCACCGGTCATCTCGTGAACGGGAACGCGAGCGGCGGCTCCTACACCATCCCCGCCACCAACGGGCGACGCCTGCGCCTCCGCTTCGCCAACGCCTCCGCGCGCACGAGCTATGTCGTGGCGCTCGACGGGCATCTCATGGAGGTCACGCACGCCGATGGCTATCGCGTGCGGCCGGTGACGACCTCGGCGTTCGTGATCGGCGTCGGCGAGCGCTACGACGTCATCGTGAACTGCAACAACCCCGGCGTCTGGAGCCTCGCGGTCTCGACCTTCCAGAACCGCGCCGCCACCGTCGTCCGCGGCATCGTGCGCTATCAGGGCCAGAGCGGCCCGGATCCGGCGGCGACCTATGTGCCTCCCGCGCTCTCCGGCGGGACGCTGCTCGATTACTCCCAGCTCGCCTCCGACGTCCCGGTAGCGCCCATCGCGGCGAACCCCGCCCGTCGCTTCTCGGCGGTCCTCGGCATGACGATGGGCCCGAGCGGTCAGCTCTGGACCATCAACGGCCAGGCCTGGCCCAACGTGACGCCGTGGCAGGTGTCGCAGGGCGAGATCGTCGAGATCACCTGGACCAACACCACGATGAGCCCGATGCACATGCATCCCATGCACTTGCACGGGCACTCGTTCCGCATCGTCGGGACGGCGGGCGGCACGAGCGCGCCACCGACGAAGGACGTCGTCTTGCTGCGTCCCGCCGGTCAGCCGGGCAGCACGCTCACGATCCAGTTCACCGCCGACAACCCGGGGAAGTGGCTCGCGCACTGCCACGACATGATGCACATGGCGCAGGGCATGATGACGAGCATCGACTACACGGGCGACGCCGATGGCGACGGCCTCGCCGACAGCGCGGATCACGATCCGACCAAGGCCCAGCCCGTGCTGCTGATCGCCGACGACGCGGCGCAGTTCCAGATCGGTCAGGTCGGCGCGCTGGGCTTCCAGTGGCAGCCGCAGAGCATCGCCACGCTCTACGTCGCGCTGAGCACGCTGCCGGCCCCCGTGCTGCTCGCCCCGCTCGGCGAGCTCGAGCTCGATCCGCTCGGCATGTGGGCGATCGCGAGCTTCGGCCTGGGTGGCGCGAGCTACGCATCTCTGCCGTATGCGATCCCCTCGGATCCGCTGCTGCAGAACGGCCGCTTCGTGCTGCAGGCGCTGGCGACGACGACGCTTCCGGGTAGCGCGCGCTTCTCGAACCCGCAGGCGTTCACGATTCGCTGAGCGAGCCCCTTCCCGCTCAGCGCGACTTCTCCTTCGTCGCGGGCAGCACCTGCTCCGGCGCGCTCGCCTGCGCGGCGTTCCACCAGCTCGTGAGGATCTCGAGCCCGTTGCGGAGTTCCTCGCGCGCCGCGGGAGTGTCCTGGTACGGCGCGATCCAGAACTGCGGGATGCCGCTTTTGACGACCTCGTCGTAGACGCGCACGCGGTGCAGCGTGCGCATCGCGGCGCAGCGCACCCAGAACGGCCAGCTCTCGTCCTGCACGCGCGCGAGTAAGTACGCCGCGGCGCGCGCATCGGCGAGGAAGCCGAGTTCATCGAGCAGCATCTTCGCGCCGTGCTCGCGCCCCGCGGCGAGCTCGGCGTCGATCGCCTGCAAGTAGCGCCGCAGCGCATCGCCCGAGAGAGCGAACTTCGCCGGACGCTGCACGTACTCGCTCTTCGCCCCTTCGCCGACCAAGAGGCGCGGCAAGCTGGTGAAGAGATTCATCGCGAGGAAGGGCTGCCCGGCGAGGAGGGAACGCTCCGCGTCGCGCCACATCGCTTCCATCGCCGGCGCGCCGGCGCCGAAGGTCGTCTCGTAGTGAGGCCGCATCCAGCCGTCGAAGCCGAGCATCTTCTCGCGCTCGAGCTGCATGCCGACGCGTCCGAGATAGTCCTTGTGCCGTGCCTCGGCGGCGAGCTCGAGCTTCCAACCGGGAGATGCGCCGAGCGCGGCCACCGCTTCGCGCACGAGCTCGAACGGCGCCTCTCCGTCGCACTGCACGATGAGCTTGCCGCCGCTCGGCGCACCGGCGCCCAGACGCGCGCGCACCGTCGCGAGGTCCGCGCAGCGCTCCTCGCGATAGAGCACGTAGCGCCACACCTCTCCCTCGCGCTGGAGATGCAGCCGCCACGTGGGCTCCGCTTCCTGCGGAGCTTGCGAGAGCACGAGAGGCAGAGACAGAGCGAGAGCGAAGAGCAGCATGGGTCAATCTCCGCGCGCTTCCGCGCGCTCGATCATCAGGATGCGGGGAGCGCGCTCCGCGCTCAGCACGAAGACGTCGTGCGTAGGAGCGAGGAAGGCGATGGTCGGCGCCGCGGCGTCGGCGGGCAGGAGCTCGGCGAGCTCCGGCGGAATCTCGGTGAAGCGCTGCGCATCGGCGCTCTCGACTGCGGCACTGCCGCGGGAGGTCTCACGCGTGCTGGCGAACCACCAGCCGAGCCACGCGAGGCAGAGCGCCGCGGCGAGCGCAGCGAAGCCAAGTAGGTAGCGCCGCGGAGCGTGAGACGACGGCCGCCGCGCCGCGGCCGCAAGCTGCGCCGCGCGAGCGATGCGCTCTCGATCGGAGGCGAACGCGCGCTCGGAGCGCAGCGCTTCCAGCAGGGGATCAGGTTCGTTCATCGCAGACCTCCGGTGCGCTTCGCGGCGGTGTCGCGCGCGCGCTGTAGACCATCCCAGGCGAGCTTCCGCGCGGTGCTCTCCGCAACGCCCATCAAGCTCGCGACCTCGGCGAAGGGAAAGCCGTGCAGGTGATGCAGCACGAGCGCTTCGCGCTCGCGAGGTGCCAGGTTCGCTAGGCAGCGCTGGACGAGCTGCGCTGCTTCGTCGGCCACGAGGAGCCGCGCAGGATCGGTATCGCCCGGCGCCGGCGGCTCCACGTCGAGCGCATCCGCGCGGCGGCTCGTCCGGCGCGCGCGTCGGCGCACGGCGTTCAGCGCGATCTCGACGAGCCAGGTCGAGAGGGCGCTCTCCGCGCGGAAGCGCGGCAGCGCCGCCCACGCCGCGAGCCAGACCTCTTGGAAGAGCTCCTCGCTCTCGACGCGCGAGCCGGTGAGCCGCCACAGCAGGAGCCAGAGCAGCTTCTCGTGCCGCGCGACGAGGGCCTCGGCGGCGCCGCGATCGCCCGCGAGGGCGGCGCGGATCGCGTCGGCATCCGTCTCGGCGGCGATCGAAGGGCGACTCATGGTGCGCGGTGAGAGCCAGCACGGGCGCGCGCGTGGGGCGCCTTCTCGGATTCCGCGCGCCCGCGCGCCGCGCTCACTCCCTCCAGCGCAGCTCGCGCCAGACGTGCGGGTGCAGCAGCGCCAGCACGGCGAGGATCTCGAGACGTCCGACCCACATGCCGACGGTCAGCGCGATCGTCGAGGCGTCGGAGAGGAAGGCGAAGCTGCCCATCGGGCCCGCGGCGCCGAAGCCGGGGCCGATGTTCCCGACGCAAGCCAAGGCGCAGGAGAAGCCGGTGGCGAGGTTCATCTGCGGGTTGCCGACCTCGAGCACGAGGATCAGCGAGCCCAGCAGCAAGTTCGCAGAGAGGAACAGAAAGACCAGCGTGAACACGGCGCGCAGGATCTCGCGCGGGATCTCGCGCCCGCCGTAGCGGATCGAGAGCACGGCGCGCGGATGCAGCGTCTGCGTGATCTCGCGGCGCAGGAACTTCACCACGAGGATGTGGCGCACGACCTTCGCGCCGCCCGCGGCCGAGCCCGCGCAGCCGCCGATCATCATCACCCAGATCAGGATCACCTTCGCGGCGTCGCTCCAGAGCTCGTAGTCGACGCTCGCGAAGCCCGTGCTCGAGATCAGGCTCGCCGACTGGAAGAAGCCCGCGCGCAGCGTATCGAGGTCGGGCAGACCGCCCGCGACGAGGAAGGCGACGCCGAGCGCGCCGAGCGCCATCGCCATCACGTAGACCACGAACTCCTGGTCGCGCAGGAACTCGCGCGGGTCGCGGAAGTAGCCGCGCCACTGCAGCGTGAAGCTCGCGCCCGCGAGCGTCATGAACACGATGAGGATCCACTCCGCGGCGGGGTTCGCGAAGCCCATCAGCGAAGCCCCGTTGTTCGAGAACCCACCCGCGGCCATCGTCGTGAACGAATGCAGCAGCGCATCGAAGAAGCCGAAGCCCACCCAGCGCAGCAGGCCCGTCAGCAGCACCGTCATGCCGCCGTAGAGCACCCAGAGCTTGATCGCGCCCTTCCGCGCCTGCGGGCTCAGCGCTTCGCCCGCCGCGCCCGAGGCTTCGGCGAAGAAGAGCTGGCGCCCGGCGACGCCGAGCCGCGGGAGCACGACGACGAAGAGGGCGATCACGCCCAAGCCGCCGAGCCACTGGATGAACGCGCGCCAGAAGAAGAAGGCGTTGCCGTGCGCGGTGAAGTCGGTGAGCACGGTCGCGCCGGTGGTCGTGAAGCCCGACATCGACTCGAAGAGCGCATCGATCGGGCGCATGCCGTCCAGCACGAAAGGCACCGCGGCCACCATCGCGACGAGGAGCCAGGTGCCCGCGACGACGCCGAACGCCTCGCTGCGGCGGAAGACGCGCGGCGGCTCGACGCGCCAGGAGAGTGCCAGGCCGAGAGCGAAGCAGATCGCTCCCGACAGCGCGAACTCGAGCGCTGAGGTCGTCTCGCCGTAGTAGAAGCCCACGGCGCTCGGGAACGCGAAGAGCAGCGCGAAGAGGCGCAGCAGATTCCCGATCACGCCGAGGACGATGGCGAGACGCACGGATCAGCGCTCCTTCGCGATGTGCGTCTGGAAGTACTCCGCGACCTGCTCGTGGTCGCGCTCCAGGCAGAAGACGAGCAAGCGATCCTCGGCTTGCACCTCGTCGCCGCCGTGCGGCACGATCACACGCCGGCCGCGCAGGATCGCGCCGATGATGGCGGAGCGAGGGCCGCGCATCGACTGGATCGGGATCGGCTCGATCGCCTTCGGCACGCGCAGCTCGAGCACCATGGCCTCGCCGTGCTCGAGCTCGGCGAGCAGCGTGGACTTCCCTTGCACGACGGCGCGCAGCACGGTCTGGATGGCGGCGCCGCGCGCGGAACGCACGACGTCGATGCCCACGCGCTCGAAGAGGCGCTCGTTCGCTTGCGTCGTCGCGCGCGTCAAGATGCGCGGGACACCCATGCTCTTCGCGAGCAAGGAGACGAGCAGGTTCTTCTCGTCGTTCGAGGTCACGACGACGAGCACCGAGTCCTCGCCGATCTGCTCCTGCTCCAGCAAGTCGATGTCCGCGCCGTCGCCGTGCAGCACGAGGGACTTGTCGAGCAGCGCCGAGATCTCCTCGCAGCGCTCGCGGTCCGTCTCGATGATCTTCACCGACCAGCCGGCCTCCTCGAGGCCGAGGGCCACCGTCGTGCCGACGGTGCCGCCGCCGACGATCGTGGCCTGCCGCGACGGTCGCGCGGTCTCCGTCCCGCGCAGGAAGCCGAAGAGCAGGCGATTGATCCCCGCGAGCGTGCCCATCACGGTGACCTTGTCGCCCGGCTCGAGCTGCGTGTCGCCGCGCGGCAGGAAGATCTCGTCGCCGCGCCGCGCCATGACCAAGACCACGCCGAGTGGGATCGCGAGATCGCGCAGGGGCGCCGAGGTGATGCGCGCGCCGTCTTCGATCGCGTGGCGGAGCAAGCGCACGCGCCCGCCTTCGAAGGCCTCCACGTCGAGAGCGCCCGGCACCATCATGATGCGCAGGATCTCCTGCCCGAGCTGCTCGGCGGGCCGGATCACTTGGTCGATATCGAAGATCTCGGCCAGCGAGCTGTCCGCGCCGAGGCGGCGTTCGAAGCCGGGCCGCGAGAGGAAGCAGATCGTCCGCTTCGCCCCCATCTTCTTCACCAGCACGGAGGCGACCAGGTTCTCCTCGTCGGTCTCGCTGCACGCGATGAAGAAGTCCGCGTCGCCCGCGCGGGCCTGCGTCAGCACCTCGCCGGAGGTGATCGAGCCCTCGACGACCTCGACGTCGAGCCGGTCGGTCTGGGGCCCCGTCTTCTCCTCGGGGCAGATGAGCACGACGGCGTGCTCCTCCATCAGCTCCTCGGCCAGGCGGTAGGCCACTTCGTCCTCACCGCCGATCACGATGTGCATGGAACGAGACCGTTCTCCGGAGATGCGGGCAGCATCCTAGGGCCCTCGGAGCTTCAGGGCCAGCGCCCGAGCACGAACGCGGCGGCGTCCGGCTGCAACGGGAAGGTCTTGAACAAGAGCTCCACGCGCCGCGGGGCCTCCGCGCCGGGCAGCGCGAAGCGGAGCTCGCGTCGCTCTTCCGGCTCCAGTCGCTCGTCCGGAGACGACTCGCCCTCGTTCGGTCGCCTGAAGCTCCGGTGCTCCACCGCGCCGCTCTCATGCTCGACGCGGACGACCAAGGAACGCGTGCGGCTCTCCGCGGGGAAGCGATGCGGCGTCCGATTCTCCAGCTCGACGACGAGGGCTTCGCCCTCGACGCGGCAGGCGAAGC
The DNA here is from genome assembly GCA_016793245.1 of Planctomycetota bacterium. GTDB lineage: Bacteria > Planctomycetota > UBA1135 > UBA1135 > JADKAF01 > JADKAF01. Next base: position 37,437 of record JAEUHW010000378.1, on the reverse strand, counting down.
GCAGCCCCGTCCGCACGAATCGCTCGTTCGCGCCGCCCCAATCGCCGTGGCTGCGTCCGGGACGCCCTTCCAACGCGGGAAAGTGACAGGTCGCGCAGCGCTCGTCGCGCGCGGCTGCCGACGAGCGCGCGAACTCCGCGAGCGTTCCCTGGCGCGGCTCGTGGCACGGGAAGCAGAGCGCATTCGTCGCGAGCGCCTCGACGCGGCGCGGGCGGCAAGGTGCGGTCGGTAGATCGCGCAGGCCGGCCACGCCCGCTTCGCCGGAGGGCAAGCCGTGGCACGAGAGGCAGTGCACGCCATCCTCGCGCTGCGCCTCGCGTTCCACCGCGATCACGTCGAGCCCCGTCGCGAGGACGGCTTGCGGCGCGTGGCACGAGCGGCACTCGACCCGCGTGAACTCGCGGCTCGACTGTCGCGCGTTGCGATCGGTCCAAGCGTGCGCATGGGCGCTCTCCGACCACTCGAGGAAGACGCGCTCGTGACACGGGGCGCAGGCGACGAGAGCCGGTCGCCAGGGCTCGGCCCAAGGCGAGGGAGGAGACTCGAGCTCGGAGGCGTTCTCCGCCTGCGTCCACTCCGGTGCCGGCGTCGACGGATCCTCGGGGCACGCCGCGAGCCCGAGCACGCTGCCCAGCAGTGCGCCCGCGAGCGCGCGGCGCATCGGTCTCCGAGCTCAGCTCTTCGACCAGACGGGCGTCGTCTGATCGTAGACGAAGTGCCGGCGCGTGATCGCGCCATTGCAGAACACGTTGCAGCTCAGCATCTCGCGGCCGTAGACGTGCACGGTCACGGTGCGCGCGCCGGTGTCGTTCTTCATGCGGTGGAGGTCGCGGTTCGGCGGATCGACCGCGCAGGATTGCCCGGGCGAGAGCACGCTCACCGTCGTCTGCTTCAGCGAGTTCGGCAGCACCGGCAGCACGTTCGGCGGCGGCGTGGCATAGGCGACCTCGGTGATCGCGCCGCGATAGCAACCCACGACGCCCCAGCACTCGTGGTCGTGGATCGGCGTCTGCTGCCCCGCTTCCCAGACCAGCGCGAGCACCACATAGCGCTTCGCCGGGTCGGCGTAGAGGAGGTTCCGGGTGTAGCGCTCGGGGTTCCCGACGAGGTGCGTCGCGGGGATCGCGCCCTCGTTCGCGAGGAAGCGCGGCAGGGCGGCGCGGACCTTCTCGCAGATCAGCTCCCAGCTCGGCTGTCCCTCGAGCGCCCGATCGATCTCGGTCGCGAGCTCACGGACATCGAAGGTGCTCGCGCTCTGGGGGCTGCTACAACCGGCGGAGGTGCTACAGCTCGCGGAGCTGGACGAGGCGGCTTGGCTCATCGGGGGAACGCGGGGTCGGGGTCGAGAGATCGCGAAGGCTGGTAGCGGAGTCTACTCCACGCGGAGGCCGCGCCGCATCCCCCCGAGGCCGCAGGCGCTCGCGGGACCGGCGACGGGGAGCCCGCGGAGATTCCGCTACCTCGGTCGGACCTCGCGAGGCAGGTTGTGCGCCGCGCAGCCGCTGCCGTGCGCGGCGCGGCGGCGGCTCCGCCGCTCCTCCCCTCGAGCCACCTCCGCATGTCCCGCTCCTCCCTCGGTCGCGCGGCGCTCCGCGCGACCTGCGCTATGGCGGCGTTCCTCGCCGACGGCCCGTCGCTCGCCTCGGCGCAGAGCGTCGCGGCCCATCGGCCGGTCGAGCTCTCGTTCTCCGCGGCGCAGGCGCATACGGAGCCGTTCGCGCGCGTCGAGCTCGATGTCGTCTTCTCCGCGCCCGACGGCGCGGAGCTGCGCGTGCCGGCATTCCACGCCGGCGACGAGCGCTGGAAGGTGCGCTATGCCTCGGCGCAGGTCGGAACGCATCGCTATCGCAGCGTCTGCAGCGCGAGCGACGACCCCGGGCTCCACGGGCGCGAGGGGACGATCGAGGTAACGCCGGCGGAAGGCGCGAACCCGCTCTACGCGCACGGCCCGCTGCGCATCTCCGCAGATCGCCGGCGCTTCGAGCACGCCGACGGCACCTCGTTCCTCTGGCTCGGCGACACGTGGTGGAAAGGGCTCTGCAAGCGCCTCTCGGAGCGCGACTTCGCCGCGCTCTGCGCGCAGCGCGCGGCGCAGGGCTTCAACGTCGTGCAGATCGTCTGCGGCCCGTATCCCGACGAGGAGCTGCTCGATCCACGCGGAGCGAACGCCGCGGGGCTGCCCTACACAGCACCCGACTTCCGCACGGTGAACCCGGCGTACTTCGAGGCCGCGGAGAAGCGCATCCAGCAGCTCCTCGATCACGGCCTTCTACCCGCGATCGTCGGCGGCTGGGGTCGCCCGCAAGCGGGCGGGCGCTCGACGATCGACCAGGTCGGGCTCGAGGGCTATCGACGGCATTGGCGTCATCTCATCGCGCGCTTCGGCGCCTCGCCGGTCGTGTGGATCCTCGGCGGAGAAGCGAGCGACGGGAACGGACCGTGGGCCGCGCTGGCGAACGACGTGCGCGCGCTGGACCCGTTCCGACGCCCGCTCACCTATCACGCGCCGGGCGATCCGCGCCTCTCGATCCGCGAAGGCAACGAGCGTTTCGACTACGACATGATCGCGCTCGGTCACGACGGCTCGAACACGGCGAACGCGACCTTGGCGATGCTGCGCGCGACGCTCGCGCAGCAGCCCGCGCGCCCCGCGCTCTGCGGCGAAGCGTGCTACGAGCGGCACATGCAGTCGAACTTCGAGGACGTGCAGCGCCATCTCTTCTGGACGCTGATGCTCGCGGGCGCCGCGGGCCACACCTATGGCGCGGCCGGCATCTGGCACGCGAGCGTCCCCGGCGATCCGGGGATCACTCCGGTCTACGACTGGACCACGTGGCGCGAAGGTCTGGACTTCCCCGGCGCGCAACAGCTCGGCCTCGCGAAGCGCTTCCTCGAAGAGCTGCCGTGGCAGCGCATGGAGCCGCAGCCCACGTGGGTCGATGCCGGCCTGCATGCGGCGGGCATCCCGAACGAGCTCGTCCTCGCGTATCTGCCGAAGCGCGGCATCTACGATTGGAGCGGCTTCGAGGTACGCGGGCTCGCGCCGACGGTCCGCTACACGGCGCTCTGGTTCGATCCCGCCTCGGGACGGCGCTTCCCGCTCGGCGAGGTCACGGGCAGCGAGCGCTACGCTACGCCGCCCGTGCCTTCGCCGCAGGATTGGGTGCTGCTGCTGCGCGCGCCGTGAGCGCGCGCAACGCCGAGCGCGCTCGGATCAATCGCCGAAGCGAATCCCCTGCGCCAACGGCAGGTCGCGGCTGTAGTTGATCGTGCAGGTCTGGCGGCGCATGTAGGCCTTCCACGAGTCGGAGCCGGCCTCTCGGCCGCCGCCGGTCTCCTTCTCGCCGCCGAAGGCGCCGCCGATCTCGGCGCCGCTCGTGCCGATGTTCACGTTGGCGATGCCGCAGTCGCTGCCGGCGGCCGAGAGGAAGCGCTCGGCGTTGCGGAGATCGTTGGTGAAGATCGCCGAGGAGAGGCCCTGCGGCACGCCGTTCTGCAGCGCGATCGCCTCGTCCAGCGTCGAGAACTCGAGCAGGTAGAGGATCGGCGCGAAGGTCTCCTCGCAGACGATCGGCACCTGGCGCGGGCACTGCACGAGCGTGGGCTCGACGAAGAAGCCGGGGCGCTGCACGCGCTTCCCGCCGTAGAGCACCTTCCCGCCGTCGGCCTTCACCTTCTCGATGGCCGCGAGATAGCCCTGCACGGCCTTCTCGTCGATGAGCGGGCCCATCAGCGTCTTCGGATCGAGCGGGTCGCCGATCGGGACGGTCTTGTACGCCGAGAGCAGCTTCTCGGTGAGCTTCGCGGCGACGCTCTTGTGTGCGATGACGCGGCGCGTCGAGGTGCAGCGCTGACCGGCGGTGCCGACCGCGCCGAAGAGGATCGCGCGCGCGGCCATCTCGAGGTCGGCGCTCTCGTCGACGACGATCGCGTTGTTGCCGCCGAGCTCCAGGATCGTGCGCCCGAGACGCTCGCCGACGATCTTCGCCGCGTGCTTGCCGACGCGCGTCGAGGCCGTGACCGAGAGCAGCGGGATGCGGTGGTCCTCGAGCATGCGATCGCCGATCGCGGAGCCGCGGCCGACGAAGAGCGTGAAGATGCCGCGGAGGCCGTTCTTCTCGCACACGCGATTCGTGAGGTGCTGCACCGCGACCGCCGTGAGCGGCGTCTGCGAGCTCGGCTTCCACACGACCGTGTCACCGCACGCGGCGGCGATCAGCGCATTCCAAGCCCACACCGCGACCGGGAAGTTGAACGCGGAGATCACCCCGACGGGCCCGAGCGGATGCCACTGCTCGTACATGCGGTGGCGCGGGCGCTCGGAGTGCATCGAGAGGCCGTAGAGCTGGCGCGAGAGACCCACCGCGAAGTCCGCGATGTCGATCATCTCCTGCACCTCGCCCAGGCCCTCCTGCAGGATCTTGCCCATCTCGAGCGAGACCAGCTTGCCGAGCGGCTCCTTCAGGCGACGGAGCTCCTCGCCGATCTGGCGCACGATCTCGCCGCGCCGCGGCGCCGGCAGCTCGCGCCAGCTCTCGAACGCCTGCGCGGCCTCGGCGACGACCTGGTCGTACTCCGCGGGCGTCGCGCCGAGCACGGTCGCGATCGGTTCGCCCGTCGACGGGTTCAGCGAGACGATCTCGCCGCCGCCGGGGCGCGCTACCCAGGAGTTGCCGCAGACGCCGGAGTTCACGGGGCCGAGGCCGAGGTCGGCGAGGATCTGTCGCATGGATCGAGAGGGGTCCGAGGTGAGCCGCGAGGGGGGACGGAAAGCCGGCGAGGATCCCCGGCGACGGCGGGAGCGTCAAGCCGTGCGGGGCTCCGTAGCCCCTGCTAGCATCTCCGCCCTTCGATCCACCCGAGACCTCGCGCGAGCGGCCCCATGACGAACCAGATCCCGCTGACCCCGGCCCCGGTGAACGAGCCGAATCTCAGCTACGCCCCCGGCAGCCCCGAGCGGAAGAGCCTGCAAGCGGCGCTGAAGCGCCAGCAGGGCGAGCAGCTCGAGATCCCGCTGATGATCGGCGGTGAGGAAGTGCGGACCGGCGACACCGATGTCGCGCGTTGCCCGCACCGCCACGCACATGTGCTGGCGAAGTTCCACCAAGGCGACGCGCAGAGCGTCGCGCGTGCCGCGGAGGCGGCGAAGAAGGCGTGGAAGGAGTGGTCGCGGATGCCGTGGGAGGAGCGCGCGGCGATCTTCCTGAAGGCCGCCGAGCTGCTCGCGGGCCCGTATCGCGCGGAGCTCAACGCCGCGACGATGAACGGCCAGAGCAAGAACGCCTACCAAGCCGAGATCGACTCGGCGTGCGAGCTCATCGACTTCTGGCGCTTCAACGTCGAGTACGCGCGCCAGATCTACGGCGAGCAGCCGCTCTCCTCGCGCGGCGTCTGGAACCGCGTCGAGCAGCGCCCGCTCGAGGGCTTCGTCTTCGCGGTGACGCCGTTCAACTTCACCGCGATCGGCGGGAACCTCCCCACCGCGCCCGCGCTGATGGGCAACACGGTGATCTGGAAGCCCGCGAGCACGGCGATCTTCTCCGGCTGGAAGATCATGCAGCTGCTGCACGAGGCGGGCTTGCCTCCCGGCGTCATCAACTTCGTGCCCGGCGCGGGCTCGAAGATCGGCAATCCCGCGATCGCGCATCCCGACCTGGCCGGCGTGCACTTCACCGGCTCGACGGGCGTCTTCAACGGCATGTGGAAGTCGATCGGCGCGAACATCGACAAGTACAAGAGCTACCCGCGCATCGTCGGCGAGACCGGCGGCAAGGACTTCGTCTTCGCGCATCCCTCGGCCGATCCCGAAGCCTTGGTCGTGGCGCTCGTGCGGGGTTCGTTCGAGTACCAAGGGCAGAAGTGCTCGGCGGCGAGCCGCGCGTACATCCCGCGCTCGCTCTGGCCGCGCGTCGGCGAAGCGTTGGTCGAGATGACCCGCGGCCTGAAGATGGGCCCGGTCGACGACTTCACGAACTTCGTGAACGCGGTGATCGACAAGAAGGCCTTCGACTCGATCCAGGGCTACATCGACGGCGCGCGCAGCTCGACCAGCGCGAAGATCTTGGTCGGCGGCGAGTGCGATGCGTCTCAGGGCTTCTTCATCCGCCCGACGATCATCCAGGTGCAGGACCCGACCTACCGCACGATGTGCGAGGAGATCTTCGGGCCCGTCCTGACCGTCTACGTCTACGACGACGCGAAGCTCGACGAGACGATGGCGCTCTGCGACAGCTCCTCGCCGTATGCACTGACGGGCGCCATCTTCGCCCGCGATCGCCGCGACGTGATCCACATGGCCGATCGCCTGCGCCACGCGGCGGGCAACTTCTACGTGAACGACAAGCCGACCGGCGCCGTCGTGGGCCAGCAGCCGTTCGGCGGGAGCCGGGCTTCGGGCACGAATGACAAGGCCGGATCGAAGCTGAACCTGCTCCGCTGGGTCAGCACGCGCACGATCAAGGAGAACTTCGTGCCGCCGCGCGACTATGGCTACCCGTTCCTCGCCCCCGACGCCTAAGCTCTAGGCTCTCCCCCGCGAACGGAACCCCACCGCCGCTCCCCCCGTCCCGGGGGAGCCCCGCGTCCGCGTTTGTCCAACCAGGAGCCGTCCATGCTGTCCCACCTCCGCGCGCTCCGAGCGCCGGTGCTCTGCCTTGCTGCCCTCGCTTCGATCACGAGCTCGCTCGAGGCCCAGTTCGGCACGACGCGCGTCGTGACCGGTCTCTCCCGCCCCGTCTTCTGCACGGCGCCCCGCGGTGATCTCGCGCGCCTCTTCATCCTCGAGCAGTGGAATGCGCGCATCCTGATCTTCCGGAACGGCGCGCTGCTGCCGACGCCCTTCCTGGACATCAACGCGATCACGATCGGGAACAGCAGCGAGGCCGGCCTGCTCGGGCTCGCGTTCCACCCGAACTACGACACGAACGGCTACTTCTTCGTCCACTACAACGACAACAGCGGGAACACGGTGATCGCGCGCTACACGCGCAGCGCATCGAACCCCGATGTGGCCGATCCGAACTCGAGGCTCTCGATCTACACGGCGACGCAGCCCTTCTCGAACCACAACGGCGGCTGGATCGACTTCGGACCGGACGGCTATCTCTACATCGCGCTCGGCGACGGCGGCAGCGCGAACGACCCTGGCGGCCGCGCCCAGGCGATCAACAACCAGCTCGGCAAGATCCATCGCATCGACGTCGATGTGCCGGCTCCGCCGCTGAACTACAGCATTCCGCCCACGAACCCGTTCTTCGGCAACACCGCGGCGCGCCAGGAGATCTGGCACTACGGCCTCCGCAATCCGTGGCGCTGCTCGTTCGACCGGCAGACCGGTGACCTCTACATCGGCGACGTCGGCCAGGACGCGTGGGAGGAGATCGACTTCCAGCCGGCGTCGAGCGCCGGGGGGATCAACTACGGCTGGCGCTGCATGGAAGCGCTCGCCTGCACCGGGCTCACCGGCTGCACCTGCAACGCGGCCGCGCTGACGCGCCCGATCCATCAGTACAGCCACTCGGTCGGCTTCTCGATCTCCGGCGGCTATGTATATCGCGGCTGCGCGATCCCGAGCCTGAACGGCCTCTACTTCTTCGCCGATTACGGCACCGCGCGCATCTGGAGCTTCCGCTACACGGGCGGCGTGGTCACCGAGCTCACCGAGCGCACGACGCAGCTCCGCCCGCCGACGGGCCAAGGCACGATCGCCTCGATCTCGTCCTTCGGCGAAGACGGCTTCGGCGAGATGTACATCTGCGATCTCAACGGCGGCGAGATCTTCAAGATCGTCCCGACGCCGAACACGGACTGCAACGCGAACGGCCGGAACGACGCCTGCGAGCTCCAGTACGGGCTCACGCTCGACCTCGACGGCAACGGCCAGCCCGATGATTGCCAGAGCCTCTACGCCGATCGCGCGACGATCTCCGTCACGAACGGCGGCACGCAGCTCCTGAACCTCCGCGGCACGCTCTTCCAGGGCGGCAGCACCTACTTGGTCGCGGGCTCGGTGAGCGGCACCTCGCCGGGCGTCGATCTCGGCGGCGGCCTCATCGTGCCGCTGAACCTGGACGCCTACTTCGTCCTCTCGATCGAGTCGCCGAACAACGGGATCCTGGTGAACTCGCTCGGCACCCTCGACGCCTTCGGCCGCGCGCAGGCGAGCTTCGTTCTGCCGCAGGGCTACCCCGAGCTGCTCGGACTCACGGTCTACCACTCGTGGGTGCGCGTGCTGCCGACGCTCGACTTCGCGAGCAACTTCGTGAAGGTCGACTTCGTGCTCTAGGCCGACCAGCCAACCACGAAGGGAGCGGGGCGAGCCGAGCGGCTCGCCCCGCTGCATTTCCGGGCCGCGCCGCCGCGACAGGCGAGCGCGTGAAGCGCGCGCGCGTGCGTGCTAGCCTGCGCCGAGACCACTCCTTGCTAGGTGCGCGCGCATGGCTTCTCCCGCGGTGCTCGATCGTCCGCTTCGCGTCGCTTCCATCGGCGCCGGCCCCGCGGGGCTCTATCTCGCGATCCTGCTGAAGAAGTCGAACCCGGCGCATCGCGTCGTGCTCTACGAGCGCAACGCCGCCGACGACACTTTCGGCTGGGGGGTCGTCTTCTCCGAGGAGACGCTCTCCTATCTCGGCGCGGCCGACCAGGAGTCGCACCAGGAGATCCAGCGCGCCTTCACGAAGTGGGACGCGATCGACCTCTTCTACCGCGGCGAGCAGATCCGCTCCGGCGGTCACGTCTTCAGCGGCATCTCGCGGAAGCTCCTCCTGCAGATCCTCCATGCGCGCGCGCAAGCTCTCGGCGTCGAGATCCACTTCAAGAGCGAGCAGAGCGACGTCGAGAAGCTGCTCGCCGAGAACGACTTGGTCCTCGCCGCCGACGGCGTGAACTCGTTCACGCGCGAGCGCTACGCGGCGCACTTCGAGCCCACGATCACCGAGGGCAAGGCGATCTACATCTGGCTCGGCACCACGCTGCCGCTCGACGCCTTCACCTTCTTCTGCCAGGAGAACGCGCACGGATTCTTCACCGTGCACGCCTATCGCTTCGATCGCGAGCACTCGACCTTCATCGTCGAGACCGATGAGCAGAGCTGGAAGAACGCGGGCCTGGACCGCGCCGACATCGGCACCTCGATCGCCTACCTGGAGCAGCTCTTCGCCCGCGAGCTCCGCGGCCACCGCCTGCTCTCCAACGCCTCGAAGTGGATCCGCTTCCGCCACGTCGTGAACCAGCGCTGGAGCAAGGGCTCGCTGGTGCTGCTCGGCGACGCGGCGCACACCGCGCACTTCTCGATCGGCTCGGGCACGAAGCTCGCCGTCGAGGACGCGATCGCGCTGCACCGTTCCCTCGGCGAGCAGCCGGATCTCGCGACGGCGCTCGCGGCGTACGAGGCCGCGCGGCGGCCCGTCGTGGAGAGCCTGCAGCGCGCGGCCGTGCGCAGCCAGAAGTGGTTCGAGGAGATCAAGCGCTACCGCGGCTTCGCGATCGAGCAGCTCGCGTTCGCGATGATGACGCGCAGCCATCGCGTCACGCATGCGAACCTGCGGCTCCGCGACGCGCGGTTCACCGAGCGTGTCGATCGTTGGTACGCCGGGAGCAAGGCGAACGCGGAGAAGCCCGCGCCGCTTCCGATGTTCACGCCGTTCACGATCCGCGGGCTCGCGTTGGAGAACCGCGTCGTCGTGGCGCCGATGTGCCAGTACGCGTGCGAGGACGGGCTCGCGAACGACTGGCATGTCGCGCATCTCGGGGCGCGCGCGCAGGGCGGCGCGGGCTTGGTGATCGCCGAGATGACCGACGTCTGCCCGACGGGGCGCATCACGCCGCGCTGCGCGGGGCTCTGGTCGGAAGCGCACGCCGCGGCCTGGCGGCGCGTCACCGAGTTCGTGCATCGCTGGACCAGCTCGAAGATCGGGATCCAGATCGCTCATGCGGGCCGGAAGGGCGCGACGCGAGTCCCGTGGGAAGGCAACGACCAGCCGCTCGAGAGCGGCGCTTGGCCGCTGATCTCCGCGAGCGCGCTGCCGTATCTGCCTCACAGCCAGGTGCCGCGCGCGATGACGCGCGCCGACATGGACGAGATCAAGGCCGCGTTCGTGCGCTCGGCCGCGCTCGCGCGGCAAGCGGAGTTCGATCTGCTCGAGCTGCACATGGCGCACGGCTATCTGCTCGCGAGCTTCCTCTCGCCGATCACCAATCGCCGCACCGACGACTACGGCGGCAGCGTCGAGAAGCGCGTGCGCTATCCGCTCGAGGTCCTGCACGCCGTGCGCGCCGCCTGGGGCGACGACCGCCCGATCTCCGTCCGCATCTCCGCCGTCGACTGGATCCCCGGCGGCAACAGCTCCGACGACGCGGTCGCGATCGCGCGCGCCTTGCGCGATGCCGGCGCCGATCTGATCCATGTCTCGACCGGCCAGACCGATCCCGCCGCGAAGCCCGCGTACGGCCGCTGGTACCAGACCCCGTTCAGCGACCGCATCCGGAACGAGCTCGCGGTCCCCACGATCACCGTCGGCGGCTTCACCTCGGCCGACGACCTGAACACCCTCCTCGCCGCCGGCCGCGCCGACCTCTGCGCCCTCGCCCGCGAGCACCTCCGCGACCCCTACTTCACCCTCCACGCCGCGCAGGAGCTCGGCTGGAAGGGCGCCCGCTGGCCCGAGCGCTACGCCGCCGCGACCACCCTCCGCAAGGTCACGAAGGACGCCGACTGACCCCTGCCGATCAAATAGGGGTCTGCCCCCTATTTGATCGGCGGCGCGACGGCGCGGCCCTCACCGGGTCCACCGCGCCTCAAAATCCGAAGCCGCTCCAAGAACTCGCGCGCCCCCTGCGTACCGCCATCGATCAAATAGGGGTCTGACCCCTATTTGATCGATGACCGCTCCCGACCAACACCGGCCTCGCCCATGCCCATCCAGTTCCGCGAAGAGTTCCGTTGCTCCCCCGAGGTCCTCTGGCGCCATATAGAGGAGCCCGAGCTGCAGAAGCAATGGATGAAGGGGCTCCTCTCGAACCGCGCCACCTCGCCGGCCCCGACCCGCGTCGGCTCGACCTTCGAGATGCAGATCCAGGAGGGCCGCAAGGTCTCCACCTATCAAGGCACGATGACCGCGTGGCAGCCGCCGCGTCACATGGCGCTGACCATGACCGGCGGCTGCTTCGGTCCGAAGGCGAAGATGGCGGTCAGCTACCGTCTGGAGGCGCTCGGACCGAACACGACCGCGCTCGACTACTCCTGCGGGCTCGAGCAGGCCGGAGCGGTCATGCGCTTCTTCATGCTGCTCTTCGGCTGGCTCGCGAAGATGCAGGCGCGGAGCTTCTTCAAGACGCTGCGGAAGCTCGTCGAGAAGACGTGATCCGTCAGCCACTGTACAGAAAAGGTGCCTGGCACCTTTTCTGTACAGTGGGTCAGCGGGCGAAGAGCTCGAGCTCCTGGAAGCCGACCTCGCGGCTGCCGTGCTTGCCGGGAGCGCGCGCCAGGATCACGAGCTCGAGCTTGCGGATGCGCGCGGGCTTCTCGAGCGCGATGCGATGGCGCTGGTCGCGCGCCGTGCCGAGCTCGAAGATCTGGGCCTTCGCGCCGTTGATCTTGACCGAGACCTTGGTCGCCGCGGCCCACTCGTCGAGCGTGGCATCGGGGCGCGGCGTCACGTGCGAGAGCTCGAGGCGCTGCGCGGTGATCGGGGTCGAGAACGCGAGCGTGAGCGTGGGCGTCTCGTCCTCGGCGCGCGCGCGCCAGCCCGTCGCGTGGCGCTGGTCGACGGCGCTGCGAGCGCTCCACCAGCCGTCGTCGAGCTGCGAGGATGCGTTCACCGACTCGATCAGCTCGGGGCGCAGCAGGTTCGTCTTCACCGCCTCGCAGAGCTCCTGCTCGCGCGCGGCGAAGAGGATCGAGACGCGCGCCGTCTCGAGCGGCGAGTCGATGAACAGGGGCGCGCCCTCGCGACCGAGCAGATGCACACGCGCCTGCACCTTGCGCTCGCCGTTGGCTTCGACCTTCAAGCGATGGGCGAAGCGCTCGTCGCGCACGAGCTGGGCGGGATCGCGATCGTGCGAGCCCACGAGAGCGCCATCGACGAACCACTCGACGCGGGAGACCGCGAGGCCGCGCTTCCCCTCGCGTTCCACCTCGTGCGCCTCGCGCGTCGCCTTGCCGTAGCGCGCGATCCAGAACTGCAGCAGGCCGTCCGGTGTCACGTTGCCGCGGATCGACACGGGCTTGCTCTCATCGTCCGCGCCGAACGAGTCGTCGAAGCGCCGCACCGGCGTCGAGCCCGTCGATGGCGCGCTCGCGCGGCGCAGAAAAAGCAGCGCGAAGCAGGTGTCGAACTCGTCCTGCCGATCCCACGGCGCCGGCCAGCGCCCGTTGCCCTCCTGCTTCTCGAGCAGCCACTCGGCGCCGATCGTGTACCACGGATACTTGCCGAAGAGCTCCAAGCTCGCGAACGCGCCGAAGCGCTCGAGCCCGTAGAGGTAGTAGTACTGCCAGCCGTCGGCCTCACCGGGGTCGCGGCCCGGACGCGGATTGCCCGGCCCCGCCCAGTTCAACTCGATCCAGCGTTCGGCGCGCTTCACGCCGTCGTCGATCTGCGGCAGCCACGCCTTGCCGCGCCCGCTCGCGAGGAACGCCTGCTTGCAGATCAGCAGACACGCGGCGCCCGCAGCGGTCATGCTGCCCGTCGGCGTGTCCATCGGCGTGTAGCCGAACCCACCGTGCTCGTACTGCGAGCGCACGAGGTGCTTCGCCAGCCGCTCGAAGACCTCGAGCGGGATCTTGAGCCCACGCTCGAGCGCGACCTTGTAGCCGAGCGCCGCGTACTGCTGGCACGAGAGGTCGCCGCCACCTTCGGGATAGGCGATGTACTGCGAGCCCGGCTGCGCTTCGAGCAAGAGCTCCAAGCTGCGCTCCAGCGCTGCGCGCGGCGGATCCTTCAGCGCGTGCAGCGCCATCAGATAGCAGCCGAGCGAGTAGGTCTTCCTGGGCGGATGCGCCTCGAGATACGCGAGCGCGCGCCGCACCGCGGGATGGCCCTCGGGCACGCCGCACTTCAGCAAGGTGAGCAGCGCCAAGGCCGTCGGCCCCGACTGGTAGTTCCCGTGCTCGTGCGCGCTCCACGTGCCATCGAGGCGCTGGATGCGCAGCAGCCAATCGACGCCGCGGTCGATGGCGGCATTCACCTTGGCGCCGTCGACCTGGGCGAACGCGGGGCTCGAGGCGAGCGCGAGGAGGATGCAGAGGAGGGAACGTGCGAGCATGCGGCAGAGAGCGTGGTTCGAGGCGCGACCCCATCCCATCGCGGGAGGGGTCCCAGCAGAAGTGGGCGTGAAGAATCCCTGCCGCGGCTTCTCAGGGCACCTGCACGTTCAGCCCCTCGGGCGGCAGCGCGACCTCGCGCACGACGGTCACCCCGTCGCGCCCGGTGAGCTCGATCTTGTGGGGACCCGGAAGGCTCCAGATCTCGAATGGCCGATCGAAGCTCAGCACATAGCGCGCGACGCGCCTTCCGCTCGCATCGGAGATCGCCATCTCGATCGCCTCGCCCTTCGCGCGCGAGTCGATGCGGAAGGCGGCTTCGGGAGCGAGGCGCAGCACCACGGGTTCCGCACCGAGGGCGCGCGTATCGATCTCGAGGCTCGCACCACCCGCACCGGTGGCACGCAGCGCGTAGCGCCCCTCGGGGAGCTGGAACCGAAAGCCATCGCCGCCCGTGCTGATCGCGCGGTGGCTGATCGACTTGAGCGCTGCATGCGGCGGCGGATCGAGCGCGATGGCCCAGAGATAGAAGTCCTTCGCGTCGCTCGGGAGCCCCTCGCAGCGCACGGAGACGCTCTGCGTGGCTCGAATCGGGAGATCACCGAGATCGAGGATCTCTCCCGGCTCGAGTTGGACCCGGAGATCGCTGGTGCTGGCGCCATCCTTGGTCGCGCTGAGCACCAGCCAGCCCGGCCGCAAGTGACGTAGCTCGATGCGCCCTTCGGCATCGGTCACCTCGCCGCTCCCCCCGCTCTGCTGATCGCTGAGCTCGACTCGGGCACCGGGTACGGGCTGAGCTCGAAGCGCATCCACGATCCGCACACGCAGCGTCGCGAGCTGGGCGAAGAGCTCGGCCTCGTCGATCTTGAAGACGACGACGGACTGCGTCGGCTCTACGCGCTGCTTCGCCAGCACGCGGTGGCGCAGCGCGGCACTGACCCAGAGCGGCTCGCGCTCCTCGAGTTCCAGGTACTCGATGCAGCCCTCGGGCAAGAACTCCGGTCGGGCCATGGTGGAGAAGTTCCGCCAGAGCCCCAAGCCATAGAAGTTGTCGCGCAGCGAGCTCAGCGGGAAGTCCCTCTCGGGCTCCCAGCGCGTCGCGATCGCGGAGACATGGAGATCGAAGAAGCGCCGATCGCGCTTCACCCATTCCTTCCGGAGCTCGTGATGCGCTCGCCCGTCGCTCGTCTCGAAGCGCACGCCGAGGATCCACGAGGCGACCAACCGGAGCTCGAGTCGCTGCGGCGGCGTTCCTTCCGCGCACGTGAACGAAACGCGGGCCTCGCGATGCCCATCGCAGTTGGCGAACAACTCATAGGAACCTGGCGCCAAACCAGCGAAGCGCGCGACGCCACGTGCATCGGGATCCTGACGCTCGAGGATCTCGGTGGTGTTCTCGAGGCGCAGGCTCAGCCGCGCGTGACGCGGTACGCGCCCGGAATCGTCGCGCACGATCGCGAGCACGATCGAGCCCGCGGGCGGGACGAACGGAGTGCGCTCGGAATGCGGCTCGCTCACCTTGGTCGTCGTGGCGCGCTCCGGCGCCGGCTCCACCATCGGCTTCGCTTTCGCGAGCAGATCGTCGCTTCGGTCGTCCTCGGCGCGTGCCGACCGAAGCGCATCGACGGTGCTCTTCGGCGGATCTTGCCCGAGCAATGCGGCCGCCATCCAAGCGATGGCGAGCGCTTGGAGTACCGCGAGCCCTCGCAGCGCGATCACACCCTTAGGCCGCGGAGTAGAAGTGTTCATGGCAGCGTGAGCTCCAGGCTCGATCCAGCGACTTCGAACGGCCGCGAGCTCACCAGCACATCGGCCATATCGAAGACCTTCGCCACGTAGCGACCCGACGGCAGATCGACGCGGCGATTCCAGCGCGCTCCGTCGAGCGTGACTTCCGCCGCGGGCAAACCCTCCGCCGACTCCACGACGAGGAGGCTGCCTCTCGAAGCGCGGTCGTCGTAGCTCAGCCTCACGCGCGACGTGATTGCGAGTCGCAACACGATCTCCTGGAACGAAGGATCGGCGTTGTCAGCGAGGCCGAAGGCGCGCGCACCTTCGGCGCTGCGGGCGAACACGACATAGCGCCGCCTACCTGCGAGGATCGTGAAGCGACCGTCTCGATCGCTGCTCGTCGTGATCCTCGTGTCCAGTGGCGCCGGCCAGGAGCGCGCTTCCACTGCGGTCCAAGTGATCGATGCCCCTCGCGCCGGGCTGCCATCCGCATGCAACACGCGGCCCTTCAGTTGCACCTGCCGAGAGAGGCGGAGTTCGCCCAAGTCGATCTCATCGCCAGCGGAGACACGCACATGCATCCGCAGCATCTCGTGCTCCGGCAGAAAGGCATCCAGCAACACGATCCCAGGATGCACGTCTTGCAAGAGTGCGTGCCCCGTTTCATCGGTAGTGGCGGAGCTGCGAGGACCACCGGAGGTGCGGATCGTGACTCCAGCCAAGGGTACGCTCGTAGCGACGTCGAGGAGGCGCAAGCGCACGCGGCCCTGCTTAGCCGCCAGGTCTGCGGGGTCGAGCGCGAACGCGAGCTCGTGCTGCCCAGGCTCGACGCGTTGCTCCGCGATGCGCAAATGGCGATAGAGCAACGTCGCCACGACGGGCGGCTCGCGATAGAGCCGTAGTTCGCCGGCGATGCCCGCGGCGGCGAGCTCCTTGGACTTCTTCCTCGCGGCATTCGAAGTGCGGAGCCAGGAGCCGAGGCTCAATCCCGAGATCCTCTGATCTTCGGCAGGGCGCAGATCGGCCGCGAGCGGCTGCTCCGTCGCGAGGAGCTGCAGCTCATCCATGTGCCCCACGAGGCTCTCGGGCGCGAGCGCACGACCTTCGCGATCGACGAAGCGCACGGGCAGCGCGATCCATGGTCGCAGCACGAGATCGACGCTCTGCCACGCTCGATCGTCGAGCTCGCGGCGCTCTTCGATCGGAGCATAGCCTTCGGCCGACGCGCTCACATCCCACGCGCCTCTGGTCAAGCCACTCACGACATAGGCGCCGCTGGTCGTAGACCGTCCGGACTCCGTGCGCTCGTCGTTCTCGAAGCCGACCCACGCTCCGGCGATCGCTTCGCCGCGCTCGTTCCGCACCGTGCCCGCGACGCAGATCGAAAGCACGGGATCGAGCGCGGGAGCCGAAGTCACCGGCTCGAGCTCGCGCCGATCGACCTGTGCTGCGTCGTCGCTCCGAAGAGGAGCGCTCGTCTCCGCTGCCGGCGAATGCGCGAGCGAGGCAGGCGACGGCGATCCGCTCTCGCTCGGAGCGACATCGACGCGGCTCCACCACATCACGCCGAGCACGAGCAGAACCACGCTCTCGAGCGCCACGAAGATCTGAAGCCTGGTCATGCAGCAGCTCCTGCACGCATGCACGGCTCGGAAAGAACTCGAGGGCTCGAACCAAGAGCAACGCGAAGAGACATAGAACCTCCTCCAAGGCACGCGATCCTACGGCACCCGCAGCTCGAACGGCGAGGCCGAGACCTCGATCCTCCGCACCTCGCGACTCCCGCTCGGAGTATCCAGCACGACCTCGTAGGACCCCGGCAGGCAAGGCCAATGCACTTGCTGTCCGTCGCGGAGCCAGTGGCGCCGGAGCAGGCGCTGCTCGAGGTCGTAGAGCGCGCAGCGCGTCGGCTCGCTGAGGTTGCCCACGCTGACCTCGATGCGCGACTCGTCGCGCAGCGTGAGGAGCAGAACGTCGCTCGTGGTCTCCCGCACGTCGAGGTCGGCGCTGGCCCCTCCGGAGCCGGTCGCGCGCACCAGGAAGCGCCCGGGGGGAAGCCGCAGCTCGAAGCGGCCATCCGCGGTGACGCCAGCGGACGCGGAGGAGAAGCGTAGCGCAGGGTGCGGTACCGGATCCGAACACAGCGCTTCGATCCGCAGCTCGCGCACGTCTCGTGTTCCCGCTTCGACGCGCCCCTTCACGCGCCGCGATGCGTGGAGGCGCAGATCCCCGAGGTCGAGGTCGAGGCCCGGTGTCAGTTCGATCCAGATCGTGCGCGGAGCTTCGTCGGGAAGGAACGCGTGGAGCTGCCACAGCCCCGGCACGACGGAAGCGAACGCGACGCGCCCTTCGGCATCGGTGCGCACCGGGGCCGTGTCGCCGCTCGAATCGTGCAATCCCACTCGAACATCGGCCAGCGGCGCGCCGCTCGCGCCATCGAGCAAGCGCACTCGCAAGCGCGCGAGCTGCGCATCGATCGCCGCGGGATCGACGACGAGATCGATCAAGCGTTGACCGCTCGGGACGGCCTGCTTCGCGACGAGGCTCGAGCGCACGAAGACGCTCACCCACAGCGCTTCCTCTCGATCGAGCGCGAAGCTGCCCAGGATGTCGTTCGGCAAGCCGCTCTCGGGAGCCGCGGCTCCGAGGCTCCAGCGTCCCACGCTGAAGCGCGCTCCTCCCGTCGAGGTCGTCAGGTACGCGAAGCGCGGCTCCCAGCGCGTCGCTTCCACCGTCACGAGGGAGTGCGGCATGACGCGCATCTGCTGCCAGCGCGGCATCAGCGCGGTGAGCAAGGGCTCCCCGCTCGGCGTTCGCACGCGAACCCCGAGCACGAGCGCTCTCCGCAGCACGAAGTCGCGCCGCAGCGGCGCGCTCGCCTCCACGATCTCGATCGTCTCGCGGAGCGGCAGGCAGCCGCTCACCTCGGCGCCGAGCTCGTAGCTTCCGAGAGCTAGCCCCGCGCAGACGAAGCGACCGCGCGCATCCGCCGCGAGCTCGCGGTGCGAGTCCGGGCTCCGATCGGAGGCGTAGAGCGCCCCTCGCACGTTCGCGAGCGCCTGACCGGCTTCATCGACGAAGCGGCCGAGCAAGAGCCCCTCCGTCGCGCGCGGCGTCGGAGAGGGCGCACTCGCGACGACGGGCGCTGCAGCGCCGCGCTCGTTCGCGCTTCGCGCTCCTGCTTCGCGCCCTGCAGGAAGAGACTCCGCCTCGAGCGCGGGTTCACTCGGAGGCGGAAGGAGCTCGCGCGAGCGGCCGCGCTCTCCGCCCCAGCGCGAGAGCAGCACACCACCGCCGAGCAGGAGCAGCAGCGCTTCGACGCAGGCGATGGCCAGCAACGCGCGCCGCAGCGCCGGAGCGCGTTCGGCTTGCAGGGGCTCGCTCATGGCAGCTCGACCTCCAGACGTTCCTTGCCGACGACGAGTTGCTGGCTCCAGCGCGCGCGGCCATCGGGACCGCAAAGCGCGAGCTCGTAGCTCCCCGGCGCCAAGCGCAGCGCCGCAGGAAAGTGATCCTCGGCCAAGCTGGCGCTGCGAACGGCAGCTCCATCGTCGCGGCGCACGATCAAGAGCTCATCGCGCGGTTCTTCGCGAGTGCGGCGGAGAGCGACGATGGTCGTGGGCGCGATGCGGAGCTCGAGCGGCGCGACCTCGCCGGTGCTCGCATCGACGACGAAGTCCCCGGAGAACTCGTCCGCAAGGCCATGACCGAAGCGTGCCATGAGGAGATAGCGCCGACGTCCGAGCGCCGGCATGGTGAATTGTCCCGCCGCATCGCACACCCCCGTGGGCAGGCGATCCAAGAGCGGAGCGGACTCCCGGTCCTCGAGCGGCGCGGCTTTGACCCAAGCACCCGCGACCGCGCGCCCCTCGGCGTCGAGCACCCGACCGGTGATCCGCACTTCTCGCGTGAGCAAGACATCGCCCATGTCGAGCGATGCTCCCGGAGCGAGGCGCACGCTTCGACGCAGGCTCTCTCTCTGCCGAGCCGAGACGCCTAGAGTCCCCAAGCCCGGCGGAACCGCGTCGAGCTCCGCCCGACCCTCCTCGTCGCTGCTAGCGGTCTGCCCCATCTGCGAGCCGATCTGCAGCTCGATCTGCGCGCCCGCGAGTGGGGCCCCACTCTCCGCCTCGAGCACTCGCAGGTGCACGCGACCGCGCTGCGCGCGGATCGCCTCGGGATCGATTCGGAACTCGAGCTCCGATGGTCCGGCGACGATCATCGCGCTCGCGAGGCGCACGGTTCCGGAGAGGAGATGCGCGTGGAGCGGTGGTGGAGCTTCGAGGCAGAGCTCACCGAGAGCGTCCGGCCGATCTCTCAGCGTCTGCGGGAGCCCCTGCCTCGCGAAGGACTGCAGCGAGAACCACTGACTCACACCGATGCGACGCAGCGGAGCCGACGCCGCCATCGGCAACTCCGTGCTCCAGGGCTCGCGCGTCGCGACGACCACGGGCTCGCCTCCGCGAGACCAAGGCAGGTTCCGGCGATCGAGCACCGCGCCATCCGGCCCGCGCACGAACACCGCGATGCGCAGCACTTCGCGGAGCACGAGCTCCAGCTCCTGCACCGGCTCCTCGCCGATCTCGATCTCTCGCCGCAGCAGCGCATAGCCCGACGCCTCGGCGGAGAGCTGCGCTCCTCCGGGTGAGAGGAACGCCACGGCGAAGGCGCCGCTCGCGCTCGTCTTCGCGAGCTCGAAGTTCCCGTCGCGACCGACGCCGAGACTCGCCTCGCGGATCGGCTTGCCGTGCTCGTCGCGGACGTGCCCGCGGAGCACGATGCCGAACTCGGTCGCCGCCTCCGTAGAGCTGCCGGCGATCTCGTTCGCGATCGCGACTTCGCGCTGCACGCGCTCTCGCCCGATTACGCTCGAGCTCGAAGCACCGCGGTGCTCCGTCTCGGCGCTGGCGCGGGTGGGCGGAGATCCCGCCGGCGCGGCGTCTTCACCCGCCCAGAGGTAGAGCCCGAGCACGCAGAGCAGCGCCGTCTCCGCCACGACTCCGAGAACCAGCCATCGCATAGGCACACATCCTCCGAAACGAACCCGCAACGCAGAGGCGCGCGGGCGGTTCGCTCGAACGGGAGCCTAGAGGCAAACGACGCGACCGGCAATGGAGTCGCCCCGGCGCGGGAGTGATCGAGGGGGCGCTCGCGGAGAGCCGCCGCGCGAGCCAGAGAATCGAGGAGATCCGGAAATCGCTGGCCTGCAGTTGGCGCCTCGCTCGCACGAGAGGCTCCACGCCCCCCCGTCCCTCATGACCCGAGCTTCCGCCATGCGCTCCCCTTCTCTTTGGCCCTCGATCCTCTTCCTCGCCAGCGCCCTATCGTCGGTCACCGAGGGCCGCGAGCTCTGCGCTCAGACCACGACCGGCAGCTCCGTCACCGACGAGACGCGGATCCGCATCACCCAATCGATGCTGCCGCTCCAGATCACGCAGCCGAACTCCTACTACTTCGGCAGCACGCTCTCCTGGACCGGCAATGGGCCCGCGATCAGCATCCAGTTGAATCAGCAGACGAACCTGGACTCGCGCTGCACGATCGACTTGAACGGCTTCGAGCTCCGCGGCTCGCGCCCGGCACCTCCCGGGCGCTTCGGGATCTACATCCCAGCCGGCGAAGGCAATGGCGTTCGCATCCACAACGGGCACATCTTCGGATTCGATCAGGGCATCGGTTCGCTCGGCTACGGGCTGCGAGTCGACGACGTCGGCTTCTCCTACTGCAACACCGGCATCGACTCCGCGGGAGCCGCGGTGATCACGCGGTGCACGTTGACGCGCTGCATCAACGGGACGAACCTCCGCGCCGCGGCCGTGGCGGCCACGCTGGAAGGCGGGACGGTGGTCTCTCAATGCGCGGCCAAGCTCTGCGCCATTGGCTTCGCGATCGCTGGCCACGCCCAGGTCACGGCGTGCTCCGCCTTCAACAACACCCAGATCGCCTTCGACCTCGGCAGCGGCGTCTCGATCGTCGACTGCAACGTCCAATCCCCGACCTGCATCCGGATGAACGGGGCGGCGAACCTGGTGCGCGGCTGCAAGATCCAGCCGACGACGCTGGGCATCGACCTGCTCGGCAGCGCGAACCGCATCGTCGACAATCACCTCGTCGGGCCGGGCCCCGCGGGCTCTCTGAGCTGCACCGGGATCTCCTTCGGAGCGTCCGCAGCGCGCAACGTGGTGACGGGGAACTCGGTCTCCGGCTGCTGGGTCGGCGCGAGCCTCCGCAACTACTCCTTCGCGCAGGTCGCCTCCAACTACTTGCCGAACGCGCTGGAGATCCTGCTGGTCGAGCTGCCGCAGCGGATCGACGTTCCCTGCACGGTGAAGCTCGCGGGCTCGCTGCGCTGCACCCTCGGACAGAGCGGCATCACGATCGCCGCCGACAACGTAACGATCGACCTGGCCGGGCACTCGCTCACGGGTGCGAGCGGGAGCGTCGATGGCATCGCGGTCCCGAGCGCGCAGCGCGGGCTGGTTGTGAAGAACGGCACCATCGCGAGCTGGGGCGGTTCCGGGATCTCCGCCACGAACTCCGAGATCTCGACCTTCGAAGACCTGCTCGTCCACGACAACGGCCAGCACGGCCTGCTCGTCGGACCGCGCAGCTCGGTGCGGGCGGTGAACACCTCTCGCAATGGCCAGACGGGCATCACCGCGGCGGTCCAGGTCGCGCTGAGCAACGTCGTGGCGAGCAACAACGGTCAGCAAGGGATCCTGACGGGCGATCGCGCGCAGGTCTTCGACTGCCAGGCGACTAACAACAACGGCGCGGGTATCGGCTGCTTCAACGCCGCGCAAGTGCGACGCTGCCACGCTGCGTCGAATCTGCGCGAAGGCCTCTGGATGAACGACAACTGCCACGTGGAGGACTGCTCGGCCAGCGACAACATGCTCGACGGCATCCGCGCCGGCTCTCGCTGCCGCGTCATGAACAACCAGACCAGCGGCAACGGAAACGCCGGCGGCAATCAAGGCGGCATCACTGTCGCGGGAACCCGTAACCGCGTCGAAGGCAACAACAGCAGCGGCGACGACTTGGGATTGTTCATCCAGGGGACCAACAACGTCGTCGTGCGCAATAGCTTCAACAGCAGCACCTGGTACATCGAGTTCGGAAACGTGCTCGGTCCGATCCTGACGGTGACCAGCGGAGCTGACCTGACCTCGATTGCCAACGGCGCGCATCCCATGGCGAATTACTGGTACTAGAGTCCTTGGGCCGCGCAAGTCTCTGTACTCGAGTCAACGCTCCAGCCCAAGGAATCCGGTCTCAACGGCGTGAGCCGTTGAACCAGACGATGCGGCAACGGCGTGAGCCGTTGAACCAGACGATGCGGCAACGGCGTGAGCATTGAACCAGACGATGCGGCAACGGCGTGAGCCGTTGAACCAGCCGATGCGTCGACGGCCTGAGCCGTTGAACCAGCCGATGCGCCAACGGCGTCAGCCGTTGATCAAGCCAACATGCCAGCGGGGCTTCGCCCCTGCCCCGCGAGCTTGCTGGCTGGAGCAACGGCTGAGTCCGTCGGGTTGGTCGCCGGGTCAGGGGTTCACGCCGTTGGCACTTTCGCTGGTTCAACGGCGCACGCCGCTCCGGGCGGAGTCGTCGAAGCGAGATCGGCACCCGAACCAGCCACGAACGCGAACAGTCGTACGCGAGTGACGCGACGACCGCTCCGCCAGCCCTCCGGCGAAGCAGGCGCCGCGCCCGCCGCGCTTGAACGACGTCGAACGACACTGCGCGTCGAAGCGTGCCTGACGTCGAGCTCTGGAGCCGCCGCGGCAAGGTGTTCCCCGAGCGCTATCACGACGAGGTGATCACGACGCCGACGCAGGCGAGGAACGCGCTGCGTTACGTGCTGCAGAACGGCAAGAATCATGGCGTCGTAGCACAGTCGTCGATCGACCCATGCTCGAGCGCGCCCACGTTCGATGGTTGGATGGAACGTCCATCGATCCAGTCGATCCCAAGCGCGCCGGTGGTCGCTTCGGTTGCGCCCGCCTCGACCTGGCTGCTCACCACCGGCTGGCGCCGCCTCGGCCTGCTCGGCATTCACGAGCTCCCGATCTCCAAGCACGCCGGTCGACCGCAAGCGAACGTAGCCGAATCAAGACGCCGAGCGACCTCGCGCGGAACCGCACCGCACTGCCGCTGCGCGGGCGTGGACCCCCCTGTCCATCGACGTCGTTCTCGCGTCGACGTCCGATCGTTCCCATGAGCATGAGTCTCAGAGCCCCCGCCTCCAGCCTTCTCGGAGACGGCGCACGACGTCTATCGACGAAGCGAAGCCGCGCCCGGAGGCGCAGCAAGCGACGTCAACGACGCGCGATGCTCCGCGTTTCTCGCTCGCGTCGTTCGCGCGTCGACTCTCGAGCTCCATCGACGTACTACACGCGCGTCGGGCGCGGCGTTTGCTTCGCCGTAGGGCCGGGCGCAGCGCATGCGCGGTCTTGCGCTCGCTCGCCTCTCGCTCCTCGCACCTTGCTTTCTCGAGCGCGCCCCGAGCCGAGGAGCTCGTGCGCCGCACTCAGCGCCCGCTCGAGCCGCCGCCGCGCACGAGCGCACGCGCCTCGCCGAGCAACGCCCCCGGCTCGCCCCAGTCCCAGACGTTGCCATCGACGGGCTGCTCGATGCGTGCGAGCGCCTCGCGCGCTTCCTCCATCCGACCGAGGCGCACACACACGCACGCGAGCAGCGCGTGGTCGGGCGGGAAGAAGCCATTCCGCTCGACGGCGCGCAGCAGCACGGCGTGCGCCTCGGCATAGAGGGCGTTCCGGTAGAGCGCGCCACCCAGCGTGTTCAGGATGTAGCCGTCGTCGCGTAGCAGCTCCGCGGCGGCGCGCGCCAACCGGAGACCGCGCGCGTAGGAGCTCGGCTCTCCGCCGGCGAAGCAGACCAGGTGCCACGCTTCGTCGTTCAAGCGCTGCGGATCGCGCGGCGCGCGCTCGGCCAGGAGGAGCGCCTGCTCGCGAAGCTCGGGCGCGAGCGTCGGATCGGCGAGGATCGCGCTCCTTATCTCCGAGGGCACGACCACGTTCAGCAGGAGATCCTGCACGTAGCGCTCGATCTCGCTCGGTGTCCGCCAACACTGGACGAAGCACTCTCCATGGACATCGGAGAGCGCGATCAGCATCGCGCCGTTGGCCGAGAAGGCCGTGCTCCACGTGGTCCCATCGCCGCTCGGCAAGCTCAGCAAGCGCTCGCCGCGCGCGAGGTCGCAGAGCCACG
The DNA here is from genome assembly GCA_016793245.1 of Planctomycetota bacterium. GTDB lineage: Bacteria > Planctomycetota > UBA1135 > UBA1135 > JADKAF01 > JADKAF01. Next base: position 13,214 of record JAEUHW010000378.1, on the reverse strand, counting down.
TCGGTCGCCCCGTGTGACCGATCACCACGCGTTCGCCCGCGGCGTCGAAGCTGATGCTCGACGGTACGGCCGGTAGGCCTCGCAGCACTTGGAGAGCGGCGCCGGTCGCGAGATCGAAGACGCGCACGGTGCGATCGTTCGAGCCAGTCGCGATGCGCGTCCCGTCGGCGCTCCAGGCGAAGGAGAAGACATCCGCGCCATGGCCGCGGAGCACATGCTCCAGCCGCCCCGTCTCCAACTCGTAGATGCGCACGTCGTTGCCGTCGGCGAGAGCGACCCGTCGATCATCGGGGGCGAATTCGAGGCGCGAACCGCGGGCTTCGAAGATCTGCTCGCCGCTCTCGATGTCGCAGACGATCCACTGCTTCTCAGCGATCCAGAGCGCCGCTCGTCGACCGCTCGGCGCGAGCACGGTGCGCGAGGTACTGGCGACGTCGCGAGCGAGCTGCCAGCGCTCGCGCCCCTCCGGCAGCTCGAGCACTCCGACTCTCCGGCCCTCGCGAAGAAGCACGCCCCGTCGCCCGTCCGCCGAGAGCAAGATCCTCCCCACGTCCGCGGGCAGATCGTACGTGCCGATCACGGCGTCGCTCGCGACATCTCGCAGCTCCCAGCGCTTACCGCTCGCGAGCGCCAGCCATCCCGCAGCAGGAGCGTAGCCTGCGACCTGCGCCCGCCACGACACTCCTCGCCCGGCGCTCGGCCTCCAGAGCTTGAGCGTGACGTCCTGCGCCGCCGTGGCGAGGAAGCTCCCGTCGTTCGACCAGGCGAGCTCATGGATGCGCCGCGCGTGCCCGACGAGCACCTCCTCCTCCACCGCAGTGCCGCGAGCTTGCCAGAGACGCACCGAACCATCGTTCGCGCCTCCGGCGATCCACTGCCCCTCCGGATCGAAGTCGAGTGCATGAACCTCGACCTCGAGCGTCTTCCGCCCGACCTCCGCGCCGTCGCTCGTCGCGAGGACGCGGAGCGCCCCCGGCGCTTCCGCGAACGCGCAGAGCGCGCCGTCGCGCGAGAACGCGAGCGCGCGGATCGCGCGAGCCTCGACCGCGCAGGTCGCGGCGATCCGCCCCGTCGCGAGCTCTTGGATCGCGAGCTCCTTCCCAGCGCGGAACGCGACATGGCGGCCGCGTGGGTCGAGGGCGGCGAAGTCGTGCGCGGGGAGCGCCAGCACCTCGCGCTCCGCGCCGCTCGAGAGGTCGAAGCGCACGACGCGCCGCGCCTCGAGGGCGAGCATGGCGTGCTCCTCTGCTCGTAAGGCCAACCCGTGCAGCGCCGCTCCGCCGCTCCGCAAGATGCGCTTCGGCGTGACTCCGCTCGGATCTTCGAGCGCGAGCGATCCATCCTCGCGGGCGATCCAGAGCTCGTCGCCGCTCGCGCCGAAGCACCACGTGGTGAGAGCGGCACCACCGCGCACCACGACGGGAGCTCGATCCGTCTGACCGCGTTCGAAGAGACAGAGCGCGGGCAAGCGAGTGAAGCACCCCAAGCGACCGTCGTCGGCGCTGATCCGCAGGCCGTACGCCGCCGCGTTCAGGCCCGAGCGCGTCTCGAAGCTCTGGTCGAGCTGGCTCCAGAGCAGCCACCACTCGAAGCCGCGGAAGCGCACCTCGGTGCGCTGCAGCACTTCGCGCGCGCTGCGCGTATCGCGCACGCGCAACGCGCTCTGCGCCTCCGCGAGCTGTGAGGCGTAGGCGTGGAACTGCGAGCGCTGCTCGCTCTGCAGCGCCGCGTCGCGTGCGCGCTCCGCTTCCCTGGCTTGCAAGAAGGTGGCGACGAGCCCGGCGATCAGCACGCCGAAGACGGTCGCGACGGAGATCACGAGCGCGCGATGCCGGCGCACGAACTTCCGCGCGAGCTCGGCGGTGCTCGGCGGACGCGCGGAGATCGTCTGGTCCGCGAGATGGCGGCGGAGATCCGCGGCCAGCGCCGCTGCGTTCGGATAGCGCTGCGCGGGTTCCTTCGACAGCGCCTTGCCGACGATGATCTCCACATCGCCGCGGCAGCGCGGCACGAGCTTCCCGAGCCGCGGCGCTTCGGACTCGCGCACCGTTCGAGCGGCCTCCGCGAGCCCGAGGCCGCTCGTCTCGTACGGCCGGCGCCCCGCGAGCAGCTCGTAGAGCAGCACACCGAGGGCGTAGACATCGGAGCGCGCATCGATGGAGCGAGCTTCTCCTCCCGCTTGCTCGGGGCTCATGTAGGCGAGCGTGCCGAGAATCCGACCCGCCTCCGTGGCGATCGAGCTCTCGGACGCTTCCGCCGAGAGCACCTTCGCGATGCCGAAGTCGAGCACCTTGGGCTGCCCGCTCGCCGCCTCGACGAGCACGTTCGCCGGCTTCAGATCGCGGTGCACGAAGCCGCGCTCGTGCGCGAACGCGACCGCGTCGCAGACTTGCGTCATCAGCTCGAGCGTCGCGGAGAGCCCGAGTCCGCGCTCCTGCACATGGCGCGTCAGCGGCAGCCCGCGCACGAGCTCCATCGCGACCCACGGCAGCGGCCCCATGGCCGTCGCAGCGCTGCCCGCGCCATACACGCGGGCGATACCCGGGTGCTCGAGCGCGGCGAGGACCGCGACCTCGCGCTCGAAGCGGCGCTCACCTTCGCGACCGCTGAGCAGCGTGTTCACCACCTTCAGCGCGACGCGCCGCCGCGGCCGCGCTTGCTCGGCCTCGTACACGGTGCCCATCCCGCCGATGCCGAGCGGTGCCAGGATCCGGAACTCGCCGAGGGCCTGGCCGAGCAGCGCATCCGCGCGCAGAGGATCCGCGGGCGAATCGGGCGCGAGGGCGCGCTGCGGCTGCAGGCGATCGGAGTCGTGGTGCTTAAGCAGAGCGCTCAGGCGCTCGGCGAGCGAGGCATCGCGCGAGCGGAGCTCGCGCAGAAACTCTTCCCGTTCGTCCGCCGACGAGTCGCAGAGCTCGCCGAAGAGCGCGGCCTCATCGGCTTCGGGCTCGTCGTCCTCTCGATATCGAAAGCTCGCGCCGCGATCCGTCGGAGTTCCGGTCATCGCAGGTTCTCGAGCCAGGAGCTCAAGGCGCCGACATCCGCTGCAAGAGCCACGCGCGCGCATAGCTCCAATCGCGGATCACCGTGCGCTCGGAGATCCCGAACGCCAACGCGGCATCCTCGACGCTCAGGCCACCGAAGAAGCGCGCCATCACGATGTCGTAGCGGCGCTTGTCCGCCTGCTCCAGCTCGCCGAGGGCGGCATCCAGATCGATGAGCTCCGCGTCCGTGAGCTCGCTCCGCCCTCCCTCGGCGTCCCAGGCGATCGCCGGACAGAAGCGCTCCGGCTGGAAGAGCCTCCGGCGCCGCGCACGCTCGACCAGGATGCGCCGCATCGCGAGCGCCGCCGCGCCGAAGAAGTGCCGCTTCCCGTTCCAAGAGAACTCCGCGCCACCTGCCGAGCCGAGCAAGCGCAGATAGGCGTCGTGCACCAGCGACGTCGGCTGCAACGAGTGCGCGTCTCCTTCGCGCGCGAGGCGCGCGGCGGCGAGGCGACGCAGCTCGTCATAGACGAGCGGCAGGAGCTCCTCCGCGCGCTGCGGCTCCACGGTGCCGCGCGTCAGGAGATCCTGCACTCGGGCGGCGGCGGGCGGAGACTCCTCGGGATCTTGCATGGCGGTTGCGGGCGACGGGCCTTCGGCATGCTAGCTCCTCTCCGCAAAGGGACAACCTAGCCTCCAGGGGACGAAGAGCGCGGCGCTCGAGCACCTCTCACCACCCACACCCCGGCACCGGCGCATCCGGCAGCTCGCGATCGAAGAGGAGGCGCGCCTGATACGCCGCGAGCTCGAGCTCGTGGTAGCGCGAGCCGTCGGCGCGGCGCGCGAGCGGGAAGCGCTCGCGCGAGAGCGCATCGATCGCGATCGGTCGCTCACCGGGGGCGACGTCGATGACGCGGAGCGCGAGCGGGGCGTCGGAGAGGTTCACGACGACGATCGCGCGCGCGCCGAGCTCGGGCTCCCAGAGGTGCACGGCGTAAGCGCCCTCGCCGCGGACGCGCTCGGCCAAGTCGCAGCGGAACTTGCCGCGGCGCATCTCGCTGGTGCGCAGCGCCGCGAGCAGGCGCGCGTAGAACGCGCGCGTCGCGGGATCGGAGGCCTTGCGGCGCGCGCGGCGGAGCTGCACGGGGACGTGGATGTCCACGCCGTCGAACTGGCCTTCGTGGAAGAGCACGCCGCCGGGCAAGGTGCTGAGCAGCACGGCCGCGGCGCGCCGGCGTTCGGCGGGGAAGGCCGCGCTGGCGCGCTTCTCGTCGTGGTTCTCGAGGAAGCGCACGCGCTTGCGTTGGCGCGCGGGATCCTCGCGGCGGGAGCGCTCGATCTCGCTCAGGTTCCAGGCGAGCACGTGGTCGTAGCTCAGCTTGTCGTAAGCGAAATCGAAGCCCAGCGCCCAGAGCTCGTCCTCGGTCTCCCAATAGGCCTCCGCGAGCAGGCGGAACTGCGGATACTGCGCGCGCACGCGCTCGATCGACTCTTGCCAGAACTCGCGCCCCGCCGTAGACGCGTCCTCGGCGGAGAGATGGCCCCAGGTCGCGCGCCGCACGCGCTCCAAGAGGAGCATCGCCATGTCGCAGCGCGCGCCGTCCGCGCGAGCCGCGAGCGAGAGCAGCTCGCCGATCAGCGCGTCGCGCGTCTCGAGCTTCCCGAGATCGAGCTGCGCCGTGTCCGACCACGGCGGGAAGTACGGGTCCTTGCCATGCGCGATCCGCGAGCGCGCGCCGTCCTCGCGCGCGAAGCCCGCGGGCTCTTCGCCGGGCGGATCGACGTGATCCTCCGGCAACGCGATGTAGCGCTCGGGATGCACCAGCGTCCACGGGTGATCGAAGCCCGTGTGATTGGGCACGAAGTCGACCCAGATCTGCAGTCCGTGCGCGCGCGCGCGTTCGCGCAGACGGGCAAGGGCGCGCTCGCCGCCGAAGCGCGGATCGACGGCGTAGGCCGAGAGCGCGAAGGGCGAGCCATCGACATCGGCCGCGGTCCAGTCGGGACACGCGCGATCGTAGGGCCGGTGATCGCGGCCGTGCTGGATCGCGAGCTTCCGCGCGCGATCCCCCACCGTGAAGAGGCCCATCAGCCAGACGACGTCGAAGCCGGCCTCGGCCAAGGTCGCGAGCTCGTGCTCCTGCACGCCGCAATCGACCTCGAGCGGGGCTTCGCCGCGCGCGGGGAGGCGGAGGCGCAGGTTGATCTCGTAGATGCGCGTCACGCGGTTCTCGCTCGGGGCTCGCTCGAGGAGTTCAACGGGAACGCGGCACGACGTTGCGCGCTTCGTGGCAGGTGAGACACGCGTAGCCCACGCCACCGAATGCCGTGATCGCCGCCGCCGCATCGCGTTTCTCGGCCGCGCCGCGCAGCGCTTCCGCTGCTTGCAGGAAACGCGCGCGCTGCGCGTCGTGCTCGGGTGGAGCGCCCGCGAGGGCGCGCAGGATCCCGCTGTCGGCCATCGAGGCGAGCTCGCTCGCGGCCCCCGCCATCTGCGCGAGCTGGCCGAGATCGGAGGGCGAGCGCTCGATGGCCAGCGCTTGCTCGCGGAGGCGGAGATGCAAGGTCTCCCAGCGCCGCATCGAGACCGCGAGCTTCTCCGGAGCGTCGTCGCGCATCGAGCGATGGCACGCGACGCAGCTCATCTCGACGGAGGAACGCGCGCGACGCAGCGCCTCGGGATCGCCGCTGGCTCCAGCCGCGGCCCATTGCGCGAAGGTGCCGCGGAGGCCGTCCTTCATCGCGCCGAAGACGACCTCGAGCGCCGGGCTCGGCGCGGCGAAGCGCGGATCGCCGAGCAACGCCTTCACCTGCGCGGAAGCGCGCTCGAGCTGCGTTCGCCAACGGCTCGCCTGATCGGGCGCGAGATCGGGCCCTTCGAGCCAGCCGCTCGCTTCGAGCGCCGCGCTCCACGGGGCATCGAGCTCGCGCATCAAGGCGACGAGCGGCGCGGGTTCCGCTGCGCTCGTTCCGCTCGCACCGCTCGTAGCATTCGTCGCGGCGGGCGCGACCGGCGCCGCCGGAGTCGCGGTCTGCGCGGGGTCCTCGCCGCAGGCGCCGAGGAAGAGCAACGCGGCGCCGAGCACGCCGGTCGCGATCTCCGGGAGCTGCGCCCTTCCTCTGCTCTTCATGCTGCGCCTGGTCATTCCGAGGTCCTGGGTGTCCGCGACGCCGAGAGGGACGCCGCGCGGCGCGGAGAGTATCCCGGCGCCGCGGGCCGCTACAATCCCGCGCGCATGGCGAAGCTCCACGGCAAGACGCTCGGCCTGAAGGCCTCCGAGATCCGCGCGGCCGAGAAGCTCTATCGCCGGCGCATCGAACCCGAGCGCGCCGTGACGCACGAGCTCGCCCGCGAGCTCTGTTCACTCACCGCCGCGACGCGGCGCTGCTTCGGCCTCTTGCTCGACCGCGCGGGCAAGGTGCGCCACGTCGCCATCGGCGACGCGCATCACGTCGAGTGCGCGATCGACGACGCCGAGGCCCATCGCGCGGCGGGCCGCCTCTCGGGGCTGCGCTTCGTGCGCACGGCGCGGAAGGAAGGTGCGATCGCGCAGCGCGACCTCCAGCTCCTCGCGCGCCATCGCCTGGACCTGGTCGCGCGCATCCACGCCGACGAAACGGGCGAGCCGCGCGAGATCCGCCTCGCCCACCTCCTCCCGCCTTCGCCCGAGCTCGGGCGCATCGCCGAGCTGCCGCCGCTCTCGCCGCACGGGCTGAAGGCCGACTTCCTCGAGCTCGTGCAGAGCTTGGAGGAGGAGTTCCGCCGCACGGTGGAGTCGACGCGCTCCGCGCGGCGCACGGAGCGCGCGATCCTCCTCGGCGTGAGCGTCGAACGTCGCGAGAGCTCGCCGCTCGGCGAAGCGATCCGCTTCGATCCCGCGCGCGAGTCGCTGGCGGAGCTGCGCGAGCTCGCGCGCTCGCTCGGGCTCACCGTGGTGCACGAGCGCCTCCAGCGCCGCGACGCGATCGACCCGCGCACCGTCGTCGGCCGCGGCGTGCTGGAGGAGCTCGTGCACGAAGCGGTCGAGCACGAAGCGAACGTGCTCGTGCTCGATCGCGAGATCTCGCCGCTGCAGGCGCGCGAGCTCGAGGAAGCGACGGGGCTCGCGGTGATGGACCGCACGATGCTGATCCTCAGCATCTTCGAGCGCCGCGCCCTCACCGCCGACGGCAAGCGCAGAGTCGAGCTCGCGCGCCTGCGCACGCTGATGCCGCACCTCCTCGGCCGCGGCGTCGATCTCTCGCGCCAGGGCGGCGTCGGCGGCGGGAGCGGCGGCGCCACGCGCGGGAGCGGCGAGACGAAGCTCGAGGAAGATCGCCGCGCGCTGAAGCGGCGCATCCAGCGCTTGGAGCGCGAGCTCGAGCGCACGGCAGCGCGGCGCGAGGAGCGCAGGAAGCGCCGTCGGCGCGCGGAGCGCTTCACCATCGCGCTCGTGGGCTACACCAACGCCGGCAAGTCGACCTTGTTCAACGCGCTGGCCCGCGAGGACGTGCGCGCGGAGGACCTGCTCTTCGCCACGCTCGACACGACGACGCGGCGCGTGCATCTCCCCGGCGGGACCCCGGCGCTGCTGATCGACACGGTGGGCTTCCTCCGCGATCTGCCGCCGTACTTGATGGATGCGTTCCGCGCCACGCTGGAGGAGATCGCCACCGCCGATCTGTTGCTCCACGTCGTCGATGCCTCGAACCCGGCTTGGCCTCGGCATCTCCGCTCGGTGCAGGAGACCCTGGCCGCGCTGGAGTGCGCTTCGATCCCGACGCGGCTCTTCTTCAACAAGGCGGATCGCGTCGACCCAGCCGTCATCCGACCGCATGTCGCCGAATTGCGTGCGCTGTTCGGATCCGCGCTGCAAGTCGAGGACGTCGCCGCGCTAGCGCGAGAGCTGGAGGGCTTCGCGGAGGAGAACCGCGAGCGCTTCCCCCAGAGCTTGTGGAGCTCTGCGGGCGAAGCGTAGGCTTGAGCCACTTCCGTGGGAGGCGCCCTTCCCTCAGGGCACCCGTCCCGACCCTCCCCGGCCCCTGTCCAGAACCGCCCCAATCACGAGGCCCCATCCGATGCGAAATCTGCTTCGCGTCCCGCTCGCGCTCTCCGCGCTCGCGGTGATCGCCGGAACTGCGTCCGCGCAGTTCTCCCTCCAGACCCTCTACGGGTCGAACAACTTCGGCAACGTCGGCGGCGCGATCTACTTCGATCTCAACGTGACCAACACGGTGCGGATCACGCAGCTCGACATGAACTTCACGGCGGCCCTCGGCACGCCGGTCGGAGTGACGGTGCACACGACCGCGGGCACCTATAACGGCAACGAAGGCAACCCCGCCGCGTGGACGCAGGTCGGCATCGATAACGGCACGGCGGTCGCGCAGGGCCAGGACCTCCCGACGCCGGTGACGCTGCAGACGCCCATCCTGCTCACCCCCGGCACCTACGGGATGGCGCTCGTCGCCGCCGGTTCCGCACACGCCTACACCAACGGCACCGGCACGAACCAGAACTACAACGACGCGAACATCGCCCTCGCTCTGGGTTCCGCGACGAACTTCCCGTTCGCTGCGCCGGCGTTCACGCCGCGCGTCTGGAACGGCGAGATCTACTACACGCTCGGCCAGGGTCTCTTCGCGAACTTCAGCGCGAGCTCCACCTCCGGTCCGACGCCGCTCACGGTGAACTTCACCGATACGACGTTCACGAGCGACCCGGGTGGCGTCACGAGCTGGGCCTGGGACCTGAACGGCGACAGCATCGTCGACTCGAACGCGCAAGCGCCGAGCTTCACCTACACCACCTGCGGCTACTACAACGTGTCGCTGACGGTGACCGACTCGCAGCACCCCGCGTCCTCGATCACCAAGGCGCAGTACATCCAGGCCGATCCGCAGCTCCTCGTGCAGGCGAGCTTCGTGACCAGCGGGACGGCCACGCCGCTCCAGATCCAGTTCACCGACACGTCCTCCGGCACGCCGACGACCTGGCTCTGGGACTTCGATGGCGACAACATCCCGGACTCGGCGGTGCAGAACCCGACCTTCACCTACCCGGTCGGCGGCAGCTACAACGTGACGCTCACGGTCACGAATGCGTGCGGCGCGAACACCGTGACGACGCCGATCTTCGTCATCGGCAACGATGATTGCGGATCGCCCGTGACGGTGGCACTCGGCAACAACGGGCCGTACTCCAACGTCGGTGCGACGACGAATCCGCTCGACCCGATCTGGCCCTGCGGCGCCGGCGGCAGCGACCTCTGGTTCAGCTACACGACGGCGAACGCGGGCACGCTGGTGCTCGACACCTGCGGCAGCAGCTACGACACGACGATCGAAGCGTTCTCCGGCACCTGCGGGGCGCTCACCTCGCTCATCTGCAACGACGACGCGTGCGGCCTCCAGTCGAACATCCAATTCCCCGTCTCGGCCGCTCAGGTCGTGATCTTCCGCGTCGGCGGCTTCGGCGGCGCGCAGGGCAGCTTCGTCATCAACGTGGCCGAGATCCCGGCGCTCACCAACGACGAGTGCGTCAACGCGATCCCGGTCGGCGCGGGCCAGAACGGGCCGTTCAGCAACGTCGGCGCCACCGACAATCCGCTCGATCCCTTGTGGCCGTGCGCGGCCGGCGGCAGCGACGTCTGGTTCTCGCTGCTGGTGAATTGCTCCACGTCGATCACGATCGACACCTGCCGCGGCTCGTCCTACGACACCGCGCTGGAAGTCCTCCAGGGCGCCTGCGGCTCGCTGACGAGCGTGGTCTGCAACGACGACTTCTGCGGGTTGCAGTCGACCGTCACCTTCGCCGCGACGCCGGGCGTCTACTACATCCGCGCGGGCGGCTTCGCCGGCGGTCAGGGCACCTTCACCCTGGACATCACCATCTCGGGCAGCGGCGCCTTCAGCACGGTGCTCGCGGGTTGCGGCCAGGCGACGCTCAGCGCGACCGGCTCGCCGAACCTCGGCGGCAACGTGCAGTATCAGATGAACAACGTCGCCGGCACGCCCGCCATGTGGCTCGGCCTCGTGCAGTTCGCCGTGCCGCTCTGCCCGCCCGCGGGCTGCCAGCTCGGCACGACCTTCGACGTGCAGCTCCCCGTCGGCGTCGGCAGCTTCGGCGGCCCGGTGCCGTGCGACCCGACGCTGCGCAACCGCACCTTCTACATCCAGGGCATCGACCTGGGTGGCGTCGGCGGCTGCTCGCCGGCGACCTTCGGCGTCGGTGTCACGACGACCCAGGTGATCGCGACGACCGTCGGCTAGAGCCGCGATGTGCGTAGCGCGTAGCGCGTAGCGCATCAGCACGCGCGGCGCTCTTCGAAACGCGGGCCGCTGCTCGGTAGAGCAGCGGCCCGCGGTCGTTCCGCCGAGTACCGCGACGAAGCGAAAGCTGCTGCGCACTTGTGGCGACGGACGATGCGGCCTTAGGCTCCTCGTCGCCGTCGCGCGCGCTCGCCATCGATGGAGAGCTCTCCCCGTCGCGCGCGCCGCGCCGTCTCACCGTCTCTCTCGCGAGGTCTACGATGAATCGCCTCCTCCGCCTCCCGCTCGCGCTCGCAGCGCTCGCGGCGATGGCTGGAACTGCCTCCGCGCAGTTCTCCCTCCGCACCCTCTACGGCTACGACAACTTCGGCAACCCCGGTGGCGCGATCTACTTCGATCTCAACGTCACCAACACGGTTCGCATCACGCAGTTCGACACCAACTATCTCGCCCCGTTCGGCAATCCCGTCGGCGTCCAGGTTTACACGACGCCGGGAACCTACAACGGCAACGAAGGCAATCCGGCGGCCTGGACGCAAGTAAGTCAGGACAACGGTGTCGCGACCTCGCAGGGCCCGGACGTCCCGACCCCGCTCGTCCTGCAGACGCCGATCCTACTGACGCCCGGGACCTACGGCATCGCGCTCGTCGCGGTGGGCTCCGAGCATGCGTACACGAACGGCACGGGCACGAACGAGAACTACAGCGACACCAACATCGCGATCTCGTGCGGCTCGGCGACGAACTTCCCGTTCGCCGCGCCGGTCTTTGCACCTCGCGTTTGGAACGGCGAGATCTACTACACGCTCGGCCAGGGGCTGTTCGCCAACTTCACAGCCAACACCACGTCGGGCCCGACGCCGCTCAACGTGACCTTCACGGACACGACCTTCACGAGCGATCCGGGTGGCGTCACGAGCTGGGCCTGGGACTTGAACGGCGACAACATCGTCGACTCGAACTCGCAGGCGCCGAGCTTCACCTACACCACGTGCGGTTACTACAACGTGACGCTGACCGTCACGGACGCGACGCATCCGGCGTCGACGATCACCAAGACCGCGTTCATCCAGGCCGATCCGCAGCTCCTGGTGCAGGCGAGCTTCGTCACCAGCGGCACGGCGACGCCGCTCCAGATCCAGTTCACGGACACCTCCTCGGGCAGCCCGACGCTCTGGTCGTGGGACCTGGACGGCGACAACGTGCCGGATTCGGCGCAGCAGAACCCCACGTTCAGCTACCCGGCCGGTGGAAACTACAACGTCACGCTGACGGCCACGAACTCGTGCGGCGCGAGCACGACGACGCAGTCGATCTTCGTCCTCGCGAACGATGAATGCACGGGCGCGACGCCGGTCGTCGCCGGCTTCAATGGTCCGTTCTCCAACGTCGGCGCGACGGATAACCCGCTCGATCCGGCTTGGCCGTGCGCGGGCGGAGGCAGCGACGTGTGGTTCGCCTACACGGTCTCGGCGACGGGCCTGCTCAGCATCGATCTCTGCGGCAGCAGCTACGACACGGCGCTCGAGGCCTTCACCGGCACCTGCGGCGGGCTGAGCTCGATCGTCTGCAACGACGACTTCTGCGGCCTGCAGTCGGGTTTGGCGCCCTTTGCCGTCACCACGGGGCAGGTCGTGCTCTTCCGCGTCGGCGGCTTCGTCGGCGGCCAGGGCACCTTCGTCATCAACATCTCCGAGATCCCGCCGCTGGCGAACGACGAGTGCATCAACGCGATCCCGATCAACCTCGGGTCGAACGGCAGCTTCTCGAACGTCGGCGCGACGGACAATCCGCTCGATCCGGCCTGGCCGTGCGCGGGCGGCGGCAGCGACGTCTGGTTCAGCCTGACGCTCGGCTGCCCGCTGAACATCGACATCAACACCTGCGCCGGCTCGAACTTCGACACGGCGATCGAGGCCTTCACCGGCACCTGTGGTGCGCTGACGAGCGTCGGCTGCAACGATGACTTCTGCGGACTGCAGTCCTCGCTCAGCTTCACCGCGGCTCCTGGCGTCACCTACTTCATCCGCGTGGGTGGATTCTTCGCGAGCCAAGGCTCGTTCACGCTGGACGTCGTCGCCTCGGGCAACGGCGCCTTCTTCGAGCTCCAGCCCGGCGCAGGCCAGGCGTCGCTGGTCGCGAGCGGCTCCCCGAACCTCGGCGGCTCGGTGACCTACCAGATGGTGAACCAGGTCGGCACCGCGCAGCTCTGGTTCGGTGTGAACCAGTTCGCGATCCCGCTCTGCCCGGGCGCGGGTCTGCCGGTGATCTTCACCACGCTCGACATCGTGCTGCCCTTCGGCCTGAACACCCTGAACTCCTCGGTGCCGTGCGACCCGAACCTCCGCGGTCGGTCGTTCTACATCCAGGGGCTGGACTGGGGTGGCACGGGCGGCTGCAACCCGAACTACTTCGGCATCGGGGTCAGCACCACCAACACGATCGCCACGCGCGTCGGCTAGTCCGACGCCGATCGGCGCGCGCCGCGTCGCGCGACGCTAGCAGCCTGTGTGGGCCGCGTTCCCCGTTCGGGAGCGCGGCCCGCTCTCATTCCGGAACGACCTGACCCGCGACCGCGCGGTAAAAATGAAGCACCGCGGCAGAGGTAGAGCATCTTCGGCGCAGCCGAGATCCTCCCCTGTGCCGCGGCGCTCGCAGAGAGCATCGGGCGCTAAGGTCTACTTATTGCCCTTGATCTCTTGCTCCGTGCTCTTGCAGAGCTGCTTCGCCTGCTGGAGGTGCGCCTGCGTGGTGCGGAGGCTCTCCTCCAGGGTCGGACGCAGCTCGGCCGAAGCGTAGGTCTTGAACACTTCGAGCGTATCGACCGCCATGATGTGCGCGCCGACGGCCATCGTCATGTAGCACACGTCGAACTCCGCGCCTTGCTTCTCCTGCAGGATGCGCGTGTGCGACTCGCGGCACTTCTTGCCGAGATCGCGAACGAGGCCGACGTGGTCGAACTCGCCGGCCGGGTTCTGG
>JAEUHW010000310.1 GCA_016793245.1 Planctomycetota bacterium | reverse complement strand
CTCCCCACCCCCGGCATGCCCTCACCCCGCCCCCCCTCCCGCCGCCCCTCCCAACCCCCGACCCGCGCCGCCTCCAGCAGCAGCGGCGCGCGCCGCCGTCCCGGCGCCTCCCGCGCGAGCAGCGGCCAGAACCCGATGATGATGTGGGCCGCCCTCGGTGGCGGCGCGCTGTTGATCGGCGTGGTCGCCATCTTCGCGCTCGGCGGCAAGAAGACCCCGCCCGCGCCGCCGCCGGCGGCGGGGTACCAGCAGATGGAGGCCTATGCCGGGCCTGGGCCGGAGGTGAAGAAGGGTCAGCCGGCGGCGGCGCCGCAGAAGACGCGGGAGCAGCTCGCGGCGGAGCGGCGGAAGGAAGAGGAGCAGCAGATCGACGGGCTCGTGTCGAAGCTCGAGCGCGAGATGGATCCGGGCGCGATCCAGAAGGAGGCCGATTGGGCGAAGTTGACGTCGCTGATCGGGTCCGCGGAGAAGCTGGTGGGCTTCGATCCGAATGATCGGCGCTCGAAGGTCGAGGGGACCTTGGAGCAGAAGAAGGAGGCGAAGGCGAAGGCGGACGAGGCGCTGGAGCTCTTGTCTTCGAATCGGACGTTCAGCCGGTTGATCGGGGAGTTCGATCAGGCGATCGGCGAGTCGCCGAAGTTCGAGTTCTTCCAGAGCGTGCGGAACCGGGTGAATACGCTGCGGATGCGCTTGAAGGGGATCTAGCGGCGGTGAGCGTGGCGCGGGCTCCGGCCGCCGGCCGTGGCGCGGCAGTTCAAGAGATCCACCGCCGCCAGAACGACTTCGGCACACCCTTCGAGCCGCGATCCGTGGGGCGACTCGAGGGGCGAGTCCAGTTCCCGTCGAGGGCCAGCTTCAGGTGATGGCTGAGCTCGGCCAGGGTCTGGAAGCGGGCTTCGGGCTTCGGCGCGAGGGCTTTCTTCAGGATCCACTCGGCGGGCTCGGGCAAGCCGGGCTCGATGCCGCGGGGCTTCTTGCCGTCGTCCTCGCCGAGGGGCGGCTTGCCGGTCAGCATCCAGTGGAAGGTGGCGCCGAGGGAGAAGACGTCGCTCGCGATGTGCGCGCGGCCCTGCATGACCTCGGGGGCGGTGAAGCCGGGCGTGCCGCGCGGACGGCCGTCGAGCTTGCGCGCGCGGCCGACGATGCGGACGCACATGCCGAAGTCGCAGACGGAGAGGTTGCCGGTCTCGTCGGCGAAGAGGTTGCCGGGCGAGATGTCGAGGTGGAAGAAGCGCGCGCGCTGCAGGGCGCGGACGCCTTCGGTGGCCTGATAGGCGGCGAGGTACGCGTCGGCGACGCCGAGCGCGCCGCGGGTCTCGATCCAGTCGTAGAGCTCGACGCCGGCCCACTCGAGCACGAGGAACCAGTGGCCGTGCGCCGTGCGGCCATGCTCGAGCAAGCTGGCGAGGAAGGGACTCGCGATGTCCTGGAGGTCGGTGGCGTACTTCAGGTCCTGCGAGTAGTCGACGAGGTCCTGATCGAGGAGCTTCACGGCCACGACGCGGCCGTCGCTCTCGCGACGCGCGCGGTAGACCTTCGAATAGGTCCCGGAGCCGGCCAACCCCTCGAGGGCATAGCCTGGCACCCGGTGTTCCACATCCACGGCGCTCACCTCGAACCGACCTCCGGAAAGCCCGCCTGGCGTGCGGGCCGAGAGCGCTGACGCAGCGCAGCGTGCAGAGAAGACGGCGCCGACCTGCGTTGCGTTGCTCAGGTTGTTGTGAATCTCTGCCGTTTCCTTTCGGCACAAGCTACGGATCCAGTCCTTCCGGAGCGTGAGAAGGTCGTGGAAAAAAGGTCGCGGGGACCTCGAGCGACAGGCTCGAGGTCCCCGCGCGTTGCTCGCAGGTGAACGAGAGGCGCGGTCGCTGGCCGCGCCGGATGGTTCACTTCAGGCCCTTCAAGCAGGCCTGGATCTCGGCGAAGTCGGGCTTCACCTTCGGGTTGTCGGAGACCCACACGTAGCGCAGGACGCCTTCGCGATCGATGACGAACGCGGAGCGCTTCGCGACGCCCTTCAGGCCGATCAGGTCCTCGTGCTGCGCGCCGTAGGCCTTCGAGACTTCCTTGTTGAAGTCGCTGACCAGCGTGAACTTGTAGTGGTTCGCGTCGGCCCAGAGCTTCTGCGCGAAGGGGCTGTCGACGGAGAGGGCGACGACCTCGGCGTTCAGCTTCTGGTACTCGGCCATCGAGTCGCGGACGCCGCAGAGCTCGTCGAAGCAGACGGGCGTGTTCACGAGGGGGAAGAAGAGCAGGACGACGTTCTTGCCCTTCAGCGAGCTGAGGGCGAAGTCGGTCGGGCCGCTCTGGCCGATGGTCTTCAGGGTGAAGTCGGGAGCCTTCTGGCCGACGGAAACCATGGATGTGCTCCGAGGAGGGCGGGAGAAGAAGCGGGAGAGGTGACAGGAAACACAGAACCCGCGCGAGCGCCAGGGCAGCTCTCCGCGCGGGCGCAGCGAGTAGGTCTCGAACGAGCGGCGCTCAAGGACGCCCCGGGACGGGGGCCACGGCGCCGAGCTCGGGATCCCAGCGCACCGCCACTTCGAGGCCGAGGAGCTGGCGCTCGCGGTCCTCGGGTTCCAAGCGCTGGTCGAGCTCGAGGGTCACGACCGGGATGCCTCGATCGACGCCGGCCCACGAGCCGAACGAGCCCGGCGTCGCGTAGCCGACCTTGCGCGCGGGGAGGCCGTTCGCCTCCGACATCGCGCGCGCGAGCGCTTCGCCCGGGCCGTCCCAGTCGACGCAGGCGAGCGGCGCGTGGATCGAGACGATCCACTGCGGTGGCAGGCGCTCGATGAGGCGCATCAGCGCCGTCGTCTCGACCTCGGAGGCGGCGAAGGGGCCGGGGTTGTAGCGCGCGCCGCGCGCTTGGGTCTGCCAGTTGTCGGCGGGGAAGTTGCGGTTCACGTCGACGCCGGCGCCGTTCACGCGGGTGCGCGATGCCAGGCCGTCGGGGTTCATCACCGGGACGAAGCAGATCTCGCGGTCGGCCCAGCTCTCGGGGTGCGCCTCGAGCCATTCGCCGAACGCGGTCGCCAGCTCCTCCGCCGGGCGCTCGTCGCCGTGGATCGAGAAGAAGATCAGCGCGCGGTAGCGCGGATCGGCGCCGACGTAGCGATGCGCGAGGATCTCGCGCTGACCCGGCGTGATCCCCACCACCTCGGTGATCTTCCGCCCGCGCGCGTGGGCGGCGTCCGGTTGCGTGGTGCTCGGATCCTCGTCGACGGGCGCTACGGTTCGCGAGCGGCAGCCGGCGAGCGCCGGCGCGAGCACGAGCGCCAGCGCGGCGAACGAGAGCGAGCGGGAGAACAGCGAAGGGGAGAACACAGCGCGCCTTCCGTGCATCATCACGGGCGAGTTCCTTCGATCGATGGAGCACATGCTCCGAGGAGGTGCAGCGTCATGGCGTCCGCGTCCGGGTTCCGCTTCGGCTACAACACGAACGGCTACGCGCACCACCGGCTCGAAGATGCGCTGGCGATCCTGGCCGAGCAAGGCTGGAGTGCCATCGCGCTGACGCTCGACGTGCACCACCTCGACCCGCTGCGGAGCGGCGCGCGCGAGATCGCGGAGCTCCGCCGCCGCCTCGACGACCTCGGCCTCGCGGTCGCGATCGAGACCGGCGCGCGCTTCGTCCTCGACCCGCGCCGGAAGCATCGCCCGAACCTCCTCGACCCCGCCCCCGCCGAGCGCGCCCGGCGCTTGGACTTCCTCCGCCGCTGCGGAGACATCGCGAGCGAGCTCGGCTCCACCTGCCTCTCCTTCTGGGCCGGCACCCCCGAGCCCGACCTCGAACGCGAGCACTGCTGGACCTGGCTCCAGGAGGGCATCGAGGCCCTCCTCGCCCACCTCGCCGGCGGAGCGGTCCGCGCGTGCTTGGAGCCCGAGCCCGGCATGCTCGTCGAGACCTTGGCCGACTTCGAACGCGCGCGCCGCGCTGCGCCCGCGCTCCAGCTCGCCCTCGACGTCGGCCACCTCTACGTCACCGGCGAGGAGCGCCCCGCCGAGCACATCGCTCACCACGCGCGGCACTTGGGCCAGGTCACGCTCGAGGACATGCAGCGCGGCCGCCACGATCACCTGCCCTTCGGCCAAGGCGACGTCGATGTCCCCGCCGTGCTCGCGGCGCTCCGGGCATGTCGCTGGACCGAGCCGATCTACGTCGAGCTCGGGCGGCATGGCTTCGATGCGGTGGCGACGTCGCGGGTGGCGCTCGAGTACTTGCGGCGCGCCACGTCGGGGCTGTCGGAGAACGCTTGAGCTGGACCGAGCCGCGGCGGCTGGCTCAGAAGAACGCGGCCATCACGGCGTGGCCCATCGCGAACTCGTTCGGGAACACCGCAGCGTCCATGCTGAGCGCTTGCCAATAGATCGGCACGCCGCTGGCTTCGGGCACGTATGGCGGCCGCAAGGTGATGACCATGCGTCGCGAGGTATCGATCCACCCGCTGAAGAGATGGAGCATGCTCCCCGGGTTGAGCTCCCAAGCGCCGGACCAACCCGGCAGTTGCGTGGGTTGAGCGAGCGTGAGCGGAGAGATGAAGAGCTGGAAGGGACCGGTCGTTCCTCTCAGCTCGAGCGGGCACCAGGCGCCGAGCAGTCGTGGCGCGTTGAAGTGGATCGAAGTGCCGTTCGCTTCGCGAATGGAGACGTTGTCGAGGTAGACCAGGGGCGACGAGCCGAGAGCGCCAAGGCCGTTGACGAAGATCGCGAGCTCGACAGAGGCTGTGGAACCAGTCCCGTTCACGGTGTGAGTGAACGACAAGCGCGCTCTCTCGCTTCTCGAAAGCGGAGAGTTGAAGCCGAAGTTCTTGGTGATCTGATCGAAGTACAGCGTGACCGCAGGTCCCTGCGCTTGAGGCAAGGTCACCGCTCTTGGTACACCGGCAAGGTCCACCGAGATGTCGAGCGACTTCCCGGTAGGCACGACGATCGTCTGCTGTAGCGCAACGCCCCCCGGATTCATCATCAGGCTGGAGCTGAGTCCGGTTGCCCCCGTCGTATTGAAGAGGGCGATGCCGAACTCTGGTGTTCGATCGAGGGTCACCCTCCAACCAGACAACAAGGGTTGATCGAAGGTTCCGTTCACTACGTACTCGCTCCGTTGCGCCATGGCCGAAGTCATCGCTGCGAGGGAGGCGAGCACGAACACGATCGATCTCACGGTAGTTCTCCCAGGTCTTTCGGGGCATCTCCACGCTCGGGGCGACGGCTCCCGTTCGCATCGAGGTTTCGCACGATATACGGGGGCGATCGTTTGATCTAGCGCCGCAGCGCGAAGTGTCCACTGCGCGCTCGCAGCATCGATGCTCATCTGTGCGATTCACCCGAGGCTCGGTGGCGCGATCGAACCCTTCTCCGTTCGAAGCAGCATGACACGTCGGGATTCTCGGCCGATGCCTAGGAATCCCGATGGGAAGATGTCCTTTTGGCGCTTCGCGTTCTCGACGGGACCCTGAGCGGAGCAGCGCGCTAGAATCCCCGCGATGTCCGACCGCCCCCTAACTCCCGTCGAGAAGCTCCACCTCGCCTTCGATCTCTTCGAGAGCGGGCGCGAGATGATGCGAGCGAAGCTCCGTCGCGAGCATCCCGACGCGACGACGGAGGAGATCGAGGGCCTGCTCGCGCAGTGGGTCTCGACGCGGCCGGGCGCGGAGCACGGTGATGCGGTCGGGCGCGTGCGGCCTTGGCGAGAGCCTGAAGCATGACGCTGCTCTAAGAAGCGCGGCGTCGCGTGGCTCGGGATCTCGAGGCCAGGAAGACGGCCTTTGCGCTGGTCGGCGGTCTCGCGGTCTCGGTGCGCTGTGAGCCGCGCTTCACGCGCGATCTCGATCTCGCCGTGGCGGTGGCCTCTGATCTGGAGGCCGAAGCGTTGGTTCGCGAGTGGATCCGCGGCGGCTATCGGATCCTGGCGCAGATGCTCGCGGAGTGAGTCTTGCTTGCACGGCGCTGCGTAACGCGCGTCGAGGGGCGCGCGTTACGCAGCGTGCAGCGCGCTACTGCGGCGGCAGCGGGAACGCCGCCGGAGCTTCCGCCGCGCCGACCTGCTTGCTCGAGTTCTCGACCGGGTTGTTGCCGCTCCAGAACTCGATGCTGTTCAGCAGGATCGCGTCGACCAGGATCGCGAAGCCGTAGACGGGGATGATCACCAGACCGAGGAAGACGAGCTCGTTCACCCACTTCTCTTCGGAGACCTTGCGGTTCCAGTCGGCGATGCCCGAGGTGAGGGAGAACGAGCCGATGCAGCTCGTGCCGACGAGGCCGACGAAGGTGAGGAGGAGGGCGGCGAGGGCGTGGGTGATCTTCGAACGCATGAGAGGCTCTCGGAAACGTGACGGAGTGAGAACGGTGTGGTGCGTTGAGCTCGTCGATCAGGAGCTCGCGCGCGCGGCGGCGGCGATCTCGTCGTCGTGCAGGAGGCGCGAGGACTGCTTGGCGAGGGCCAAAACGCGCTCCACGCGCTCGGGCGTGGGCTCGATGCCTTGGCGCTCCAAGCACCAGATGACGTTCGACTTGCCGCTCATCGGGCCGACGGTGATGCGTTGCTCGAGGCCCACTTCGTCGGCGGGAACGCCGGAGTAGACCCGGTTCGCGAGCCAGTGGTCGCCCTTCTTGAAGGCCTTGATGACGGCGGCGGCGTGGACGCCGGTCGCGGTCTCGAAGGCGTCGGCGCCGACGACGGGATAGGAGCGCGGGATCGGGACGCCGACGGCGTTCGAGATGGCGCGGCAGTAGTCGGGGAGCGCGCGGAGGTCGTTCTTGATCCAGCCGAGCAGCTTCAGGTTGACCAGCAGGAGGTCCATCTCGGCGTTGCCGGAGCGCTCGCCGATGCCGAGGCCCGTCGCGTGGATGCGGTCGGCGCCCGACTCGATGGCGGCGAGGCAGTTGGCCAGGCCGAGGCCGCGATCGCGGTGGCCGTGCCAGTCGAGCTTCACCTCGAGGCCGGTGCCGGCGACGAACTCGCGCACCCAGGCGAAGAGCTGGCGCACGCCGTTCGGCGTCGCGTGGCCGCAGGTGTCGCAGAGGCAGAGGCGGCGCGTGCCTTCCTCGAGCGCCGCGGTGAAGAGGCGGCGTAAGTGATCGGGATGGGCGCGCGTCGTGTCCTCGGTGACGAACATGTTCTCGACGCCGTTCTCGCGGCAGAAGCGCACGGCGGCGCGCGCATTCTGCTCCATCACCGCCATGTCCCAGTCCTCGGCGTACTGGCGGATCGGCGAGGAGCCGATGAAGGTGCAGACCTCGAGGGGGACACCGGTCGCCTGCACGTGGTCGACCGCGGGCGCGATGTCGGAGATCACCGTGCGGCAGGCGACGTTCGCGCGGATCTTGAGCTTCGAGCGCCCGATCTCCTCCAGCAGCGTGCGGATGTGGAGGCGCGCCTTCTCGCCCGCGCCGGGGAGCCCGAGATCCGCGGTGTGGATCCCGAGCTTGTCCATCAAGTGCAGGATCTCGATCTTCGCATCGAGCGAGGGGTCGCGGACCGAGGGGCACTGCAGGCCGTCGCGCAGCGTCTCGTCGTCGAACTCGATCGGCTTCGTCGGCTGGAAGGTCTGGCCGAGGAGGTTCCAGTCGTGGACGAGGTCGTCGCGGCGCGGATCAGTCATCGAGGGACGCGGAGCAAGGGAGGTCGCGAAGCTAGGGATCGACGATGCGCGGGCACGGTATCACGGCCGGCTTCCGGTGGGGAGCCCGGCTCGCGCCTGGCGGAACCCGGCTCGCACCCTGCGGAACCCCGGCTCGCGCCTAGCGGAACCACAGCTCGCGCCCCCGAAGTCTCAGTGCTCCTCGCGTCCCTTCTCCGCATCGAGCCGCCGGAAGAAGGACTCCGAGTCCCCGAGGTCCTTCAAGTACATGTGGAAGTCGATGCGCTCGTCGGGCTGGATCGTGCTCTCGGCGTCGGCCATCAAGCGCTGCACGACCCAGGTCGAGAGGCCGATGTCGGCGGAGAACGGGCGCCCGTCGATCAGCTCCTCCAGCACGACCAGGCCGTGCTTGCGGAGCGGGGCGTCGGCGTCGAGGAGGTGCCGCAGGTCCCAGAGGGCCGCTTCCGAATCGGCGAGCAGGCAGAGGGTGCGGGCCGCGGATTGCCACGGGTCGCCGGAGATGAGCTCGTTCAGCAGCAAATTGCCGACGAGGTAGGTCTCTTCGTACGTGAGCCGGAACTTCCGCGCGAGCTCGAGCAGGGTCGAGCGGAACGGCAGCTCGGTCGACTCGGCGAGGAGGTCCTCCAGCGCCATCTCGAGAGCGTCGATGCGCGCTTCGTCCTTCTCGTCGAGCTTCTCGGCGTCGGGGGCCGAGGGGCCGGGCGGCTTCTCGTCCCGCTCGAAGAGGCGCGTGGCGCGGCGCTCGTAGAGGACGCTGAGCTCGAGGAGGCGGGCGAGCAGGTCGCCTTCGCTCGCGACCCTGGGGCGCGCTTCCTCCGCGCTGGCCGCGGAGCCGAGGAGCAAGCGCTGCACGCCGTCGCTGGAGAGGCGACAGCTCGCGTCGAGCGGATCGCTGCCGTCGCGCTCGGGTTCGATCGCGACGAGGCCGCTGAGCGCGAGGGCGCTGTCGGGCCGGAAGCGGGCGGCCCACTCGAGGCGCTCGAAGGTCGAGTCGGTGAGGACCGCGAGGAGCTCCCGCACTCCCGAGCTCGAGGCCTTCGCCGCGACGTGTCGCTGGACCAGGAGCGCCACGACGAGCCGATCGGCGGCTTCGGAGAGGCCGAGCTCCGCCAGGTCGGCCGAGGCGAACGCGGCATCGAGCTCCGGCGCGCGCGCGGCTTCGAGCGCCGCCGCGCGGCGCTCGGCGGTTCCATCCTCGGCGACGCCGCGGCCTTTCTCGTCGCGCTCCCGCAGGGCGGCGACGAGGAGATCGCAGCTATCGAGGAGGCGCTTCCAGGCCGCGAGCGTTCGGGAGTCGGAGGACATCGTCGAGCTTCCGCAGGGACGGGGACCATGATGGGCCCTACCCGGACTTGGCGACAAGGCTCGGCCTGGGGTGGACTCGAGCGGCGGGAGCGATTCTCCTGCTGCGCCCAGGCCCGCGCAGGGCCCGACCTCCTCGATGAATCTCTCCCGGAAGACGCGGCGCCGGTTGCTCGGCCTCTCCCTCGTGATCGCTCTGGTCGCGGGCTGCGTCCTCGCGTTCGACTTGCGCACGGTGAGCACCGGGTCGATGGAGCCGACCCTCTTCGGGCGCGATCCGGAGGGGCGCGCTGGCGATCTCCTGCTCATCGATCGCGCGAGCTACTTCTTCGGCTCGCCCGCGCGCTTCGACATCGCGGTCTTCCGCGAGGACGGCGATGGCTCGCTGCGCACGAAGCGCATCCACGGGCTTTCGGGCGAAGCGGTGCAGCTCATGGGCGGGGACCTCTATGTCGACGATCGCCTGCACCGCAAGTCCGAGGAGCTGTGGGAGCGCTGCGCCATCCTGCTCTTCGACGCGGAGCGGCATCCCTACGAGGGCGAACGCGGGTTCTGGCGCCGCTTGGCACCTGCGGCGGCGGGCCCCGCGTCGCCGACGGATCCGGAGGCGATCCGCTGGCGTTCGCGGCCCGTGCGCAGCGACTACCGGACCGATGCGGGGGACTGGCGCGCGGGGAGCTACGACGTGCGGGACGTCGAGCTCGAGTTCTCGCTCGCGTGCCCACGGGGTGCCGCGCGCGCCGCGCTGCGCTGGGAACGCGGCGGAGCCGAGTTGGCGACGCTGCTCGTCGCGCGGGCGGCGGAAGATGGTCGCGCGACGCTGGAGCTCCGGATCGTCGAGCAGGCGGGACTCGCGGCCGACGCGCTCTTCGCGTGGGGCGAGGCACAGGAGCTCGAACTGCGGCTGCGGCGCCTGGACGGGGTCTGGAGCTTCGTCGCGGCGGGAGCGCTCGCGCTCGAGCGCCGCTTCGAGCTGCGGGAGGAGAACCCGGGCGACCTCGCCCGCCTGACTCCGGGCGCTTTGGAGCTGGACCTAGAGCTCGTCGGTGCGGGGCTCGAGCTGCGCGGCTGCCGCGTGCGGCGCGACCTGCACCACGTGGACCCGCGCACCGCTGATGGCATCTCCGAGCGCCATCGCGTCGGGCCGGATCACTACTTCGTGCTCGGCGATCACGCCGAGGACTCGCGGGATTCGCTCTTCGACGGCGATGTCGCGCGCGGAGATCTGCTCGGACGCGTCCTCGCCGTGCTCCATCCGGGATCGAGGCGGCGATGGCTGCGCTGAAACCAGAGGAGCGCCGCAGCGATGGGCGCTGACGACCCGGCGCGCGAGCTCGATGCTTCGAAGCTCGCGACGCGCTTCTATCTCGCGCTGCTCCTCGCGTGCGGCGCCTACCTGCTCTTCCTGCACGGATCCGACGGGCTTCTCGACGCGCTGCTCGACGATCGCTCGCTGAGGACCGACCTGATCCTCGGCCTCGGTCTCGGGCTCAGCCTCACCGTGGCGAGCCGGGTGCTCGTCCGCGTCGTGCCGGCGATGAACCGCTTGGAGCTGGAGCTGGCCGAGGCGATCGGCCCGCTCTCCGCGGCCACGGCGTCGAAGCTCGCGATCGCGAGCGGCGTCGCAGAGGAGCTGCTCTTCCGCGGCGTGCTGCAGCCGGCGCTCGGCGCGACGGCGGCGACGGTGCTCTTCGCGGCGGCGCATCTCGGCCCGAGCGCGCGCTTCGGCGCCTGGGCGCTGTGGGCCGGCGTCGCCGGCGCGGCCTTCGCCATCGCGACCGCGCACACCGGGAATCTGCTCGCGGCGATTGTTGCGCACGTCACCGTGAACTACATGGGGTTGAGCTGGCTCGCGGCGCGCGGCGAACTGCGCGCGGCGAGCTCCGCGGATTCGCGCGAGAAAAGCGCGCTTCGGCGTGGGTAGAATCTTCGGCCCTCTACCGGGGCAACGAGGCTCAGAGCGCTCATGTGTGGATTCATCGGCATCGTCGGCTCGAAGGGCGCGGACGTCTTCCGCGACATCTACGAAGGGCTCCTGGCGATCCAGCATCGCGGACAGGACGCTTCCGGCGCCGTGACCTTCGCGAGCCACCTGCAGGTGAAGCGCGGGATGGGGCTCGTGCGCGATGTCTTCAATGAGAAGAACGTCGCGCGCTTGACGGGCCACGTCGGCGTCGGCCACGTGCGTTATCCGACGGTCGGCACGGGCTCCGAGGAGGATATCCAGCCGTTCATGATGCACTTCCCGTTCGGCCTCGCGATGGCCCACAACGGGAACGTCACGAACTTCCTCGAGCTGAAGAACAAGTACTTCATCGAGCACGAGATCCGCATGAGCTCCTCGTGCGACCTCGAGGCGATCTTGTACGTGTTCGCGCAGGACATCCTCGAGCAGGGCTGCGCGCGCCGCATCTCGCGTGCGAACTACGAGCACGCCGTGCGCTCGGTGTTCGAGAAGGTGAAGGGCGCCTACTCGGTCGTGGGCTTCGTCCCCGAGCAGGGCTTCTTCGCCTTTCGCGATCCGTACGGCATCAAGCCGATCGTCGTCGGCAAGCGCGTGAACCCCGCGACTGGCGAGATCGAATACGCCGCCGCTTCCGAGAGCGTCGTGCTCGACGTGATCGGCTTCGAGCTGATGCGCGACCTCGAGGCCGGCGAAGCGATGTGGATCCAGAACGGCCAAGAGCCGTACTTCGTGAAGGTCGCGACGAAGCCTCACCGCCCCTGCATCTTCGAGCTCGTCTACTTCGCGCGCCCCGACTCGATGCTCGACAACGTGTCGGTCTACAAGACGCGCACGCGCTTCGGCACGAAGCTCGCCTCCGAGTGGAAGGACGCCGGCGCGCCGCGGCCGGACGTCGTGATCCCGGTCCCGGACAGCGCGCGCGACGCCGCGCAGGCGATGGCGCAAGAGCTCGGCGTCCCCTATCGCGAGGCGCTGGTGAAGAACCGCTACATCGGGCGGACCTTCATCATGCCCGACAACAACAGCCGCCGTTCTTCGATCCGCCGCAAGCTGAACCCGATCCAGATCGAGTTCGAAGGCAAGGACGTGCTGCTCGTCGACGACTCGCTCGTGCGCGGCAACACCTCGCGGAAGATCGTCGAGATGGCGCGTGCCGCCGGCGCTCGCAAGGTGTATCTCGCGCTCACTTCGTCGCCGCTGATCTATCCGTGCCCGTACGGCATCGACATGTCGACGAAGAAGGACTTCATCGCGAAGAACCGCACGGTCGAGGAGGTGGCGCACGAGATCGGCGTCGACTACCTCTACTACCTGAAGCAGGAGTCGATGGAGGCCTGCGCGAAGCGCGGCAACGAGAAGGTCGAGAAGTTCTGCACGGCGTGCTTCGACGGCAAGTATCCGACCGGTGACATCACCGAGGAGATGCTCGGCGCGATCGAGGACGAACGCATGGCTTCGCAGGGCGCGGAGTAGCGACGCGAGCGGCGTCGACTTCGCCTGACGCGGCACGCGCGGTGCGCATCCTGCTCACGAGCCCGGTCCTCCCGCCCGAGCTCGGCGGTCCCGCGATCCACTCCGCATCCCTCGCCGCGTGGCTCGCGAGGCGCGGCCACGAGGTGCGCCTCGTCGCCTTCGGCCCGCGCGATGCGCTCGCGTTGGAGCAGGGCGTCGAAGTGCGCCTGGTGCGGCGGAGCTTTCTGCCGCACCGCTACGCGCGGCTCGCGAGCCGACTCGATCGCGAGCTGCGTTGGGCCGAGGTCGCGTTCTCCTCGGATCATCTCGCAGCCCCCCTCGCGCGTGCGCTGCGTCGCACCGGCAAGCCCGGCGTGCTGCGTGTCATGATCGACGCGGCGTGGGAGCTCGCGAGTCGCTTCGGCTGGAGTGCGCTGGGTCCCGATGCGTTCCGCCGCGGCAAGCAGGGGCTGCGCGGCGCTCTCGTCGCGCGCGCGCAGCGCCGCTGGTGGCGCGCGTTCCGGTGCCTCGTCGCGCCGAGCGACTACTTGCGCGCGGTGATCGAAGAGTATGGCGTCGAACCGCGGCGCATCGTGCGCATCGACAATCCGTTCCACGGCGACGTGGCCGCGCTCGCCGCGGTTCCCGCTCTCGCACGCGAATCCGCGACCTTGCTCGCGGTCGCGCGCCTCGTCGAGTGGAAGCGCATCGCGGAGCTGCTCGACGAGCTGGTGCGCTTGCCCGAGCCGTGGCGTCTCGTCATCGTCGGCGACGGTCCGCTGCGCGCCGCGCTCGAAGAGCGCTCGACGGCGCTCGGCCTCGCGTTTCGCGTCGAGTTCTTGGGGGCGCTGCCCAGCGAACGTGTGCATGCCGAGATGCGCCGCGCGACGGCGCTGGTGCTGACTTCGCGCTACGAGGGGCTCTCGCACACGCTGCTCGAAGCGATGGCGCTCGGGCTTCCGGTGATCGCGACGGCCGTCGGGGGAAATGGCGAGCTGCTCGGCGCGAGCGCGGCCGCGAGCGCGTGTGCCGAAGAGGCGCCGCGCGGGCTCGCCTTGGCGGCCGAGCCGCCGTGGCGATTGGCGGAGCTCTTGCCAACTTGGCTCGCGAGTGGAGCCGCCGGAGCCTGCGCTGCTCGTGCGCGTCGCTGGATCGAGGAGCGCCACGATCGGGAGCGGGTCTTCGCCGCGGTGGAGTCGTTGCTGGCGGAGCTGGCTGATGAAGGCCGAGCTCGCCAGATCGAAGGGGCCGCGATCTGAGCGCGGGCTCTGCGCAGGGTTCAGCCCCAGAAGCGCATGCCGGGTTCCAGCACGCAGAGCACGCGCGCCGGAATCGGCCGCAAGAGCTCCCATTGTTCCGCTCTGCTCTCGAGCGCCTCGCGGAAGTCCGTTCTGGCGGCGTCACGCATCGTCGGTCTTACCTTCACGAGGCGCCGTCCGCTCCACGCGCCGGGAATCGCCTTCGTCTCATGCAAGCGCGAGTGGCTGAGGCCCTTGCCGGACTCGAAGCGCGTCGAGCCCCGAGGCTCGAATTCCTCGAGTGTCGGCGGACGGAGCAGGAGCAAGACCGTGGCTCCTCCGGCGAGGTATCCCTTCGGCAAGCCGAGGCGGTCCTCCATCTCGGCGAGCCCGAGACCGCGGATCGCGCTATCGATGGTGAAGTAGCCGGTGGCGAATTCGCTCATCGGGATCCTGAGCTCGAGGATCTCGGAAGGCTATGCGCGGATGGCGGGATTCGCGAGCTACTCCTCCCAGCCGCGCGGTAGGGGGCGCGGATGCGGGCATGGGATTGGACCAAAGCGCGCCCCGACCGGGAGCGAGTCTTCGCCGCGGGGGAGCGCTTGCTGACCGAGAGGGTCGCCGGCCGTGGATCCGTTCCCTCGTCGCGGCAACGTATATGAGGGACACCCAGGTGCAGCGCAGTTGCACCTTTCGAAGGCGCGGCGGCCGGCCGACGGTCACCGCCCCCGAGCGATCGCCTCAGCGGGGCTGCGCGCGGTCGCGGAGCGCCTCGATCTGCGCCTTCCGCGCGAGCAGGCCGAATCCGTAGAGCGTGAGGCTCTTGCCGTCCTTCGCCACGAGCTCCAGCTCGTCGGTGACGATCCGATGCCGCGGGAGATCGCGGCGGCCGTGCTTCAGCTCGACCAGATCTTCGTAGCGCAGCACGCGCAAGGCTTGGCCGCGGATGCGCACGACGCCGAAGCTCGTGATCGCGTAGCCGTGGCGGCCGCGCGTACGCAAGGCGTAGGAGATCATCCAGGCGATGGCGATCGGGATCGCGACGACGCCGAGCAACACCAGGAATTCGGCGCGCCAGAGCATGGAGTAGTGCCAGCTCAGGTTGCGCAAGGCCTGGGCGATGGCATGCCAGGTATTGCCAGCTCCTCGATGCGGGTGCACGAGCTCCAGGAACAACACATACCAGAGCGGCGCCAGCAAGAGCGGGAGGATCGTACAAGCCTGTCCGATCTCCTTGCCATCGGAGTGGAATTGCTGGGGATCGCGCAGCGATGCTTCGAGCTCGGCTCGCTCGCTCGTGGCGAGGCGTTCGGTCGTGGTGCGGGTGATGACCATGTTCGCGGGCGGCGCTGTCCCTGGGACTACGCGCCGGGGACTTGCACTTGCGGCCCGCTGAGCTCGTGGCCCGGTCCGCCGTCCACGACCTCGCCGTCCTCGAAGTCCGGAGACACGGCGCGCGCGATGATGCGCTCGGTGATCTCGTTCACGTGCTTCTCCAGCACGCGTGCGTACTCGAGGTACTGCGGCCAAAGCGTCTCGTCGATGAAGCGCTTCGAGACGCGCGCCATCAGCGTCGTGCGCCTCTGCCCGCGATAGCGATAGGTGCGGATGCCGTAGCGATGCAGCATCGCCGCGAGCAACTTCCGCGACCAACCCTCCGCGATCGAGAAGCGGAACTCGGTCGGAGGCTCTTCGCGCGCGACCTCCTCGAGCCGGCGGCGGATGCGCATCGAAGCCTCGAAGGCCGCGGCCTTCTCGCCCGGCGTTCCCGCGCGCGCGAACAGCGCCTCGATGCGCTGCAGTTTCTCGATCAGGTCCTTCTCTTCGTTCATGTTCCCGTGCTCGATCGCCGAAGCTCGATCGCTCGTGCTCGATGGGGCCGCGACGTCCTAGAGCTCGGTCCATCCGAGCTGCATGCCGCCCTTCATCGCCGCGAGCAGGGGCAGCTTGTCGGGTTCCGACTCGAGCCAATCGAGTGTCGCGGGCGCGTTGGCGCGCAGGATCGTCAGGACGAACGCGCGCGGCAAGACGGTCGCGATCACGACCTCGTCCGGAACTTCGTGACCGGCCTTTCTCGCGGCATCGCGAAACGCCACCGCCTCGCTCGAGCCGGGTCCCAGAATGGTGCCGACCAATTTGGCGTGGGGATCCTCGGCCAGGATCTCGCGTGCATCGGCGAGGAACTGCTCGCGGTTCTCCTCGAGGAGTCGGATGGCGAGCTCCTGTTCGGGATCGGGTGTGTCCATGAGGCGATCCTAACGCGCGAGGCGCGGTTCGCGCGCTCTCTCTGTCCCTGTCCCTGTCCCTGTCCCTGTCCCTGTGTCTGTCTCTGTCCCTGTCTCTGCCTCTCTCTCCCTCTCTCACCAGCTCGCGCTTCAGAAGCTGTCGAGGATAGGATCGGGCCATGCCCTGGTCCCCCGATCTCTGGCACGCGGCCTGGGAATTCGCTTCGCGTGCTCATCACGGACAGAGCCTGCCCGGCTCGGATCTCCCCTACGCCGGCCACGTCGCCGCGGTCGCGATGGAGCTCGCTCGCGCCTTGGCTCTCCGCGAGCTCGCGGGCAATCCCGTCGCGCAGCCGGATCTCGCGATCGCCTGCGCGTTGCTGCACGACGTCGTCGAGGACACCGCTGTCGGCCTCGACGAGATCGCCGCCCGCTTCGGCGCCGAGGTAGCGGACGGCGTGGCCGCGCTGACCAAGAACGCTGCCGCGGGCGACAAGCCCGCGCAGATGGCCGACAGCCTGCGCCGCATCCGCCAAGGCCCGCCGGAAGTCTGGATGGTGAAGCTCGCCGATCGCATCCACAACCTGCGCGAGCCACCGGCTTATTGGACGCTGGAGAAGCGGCGCGCGTATCGCGCCGAGGCCGAGCGGATCCACGCGGAATTGGCGGAGGCTTGCCCGATCCTCGCGGCGCGCCTGCGGGAGCGCATCGCGGCTTATCCGATCGAGCCCGCGGTCTAAACGCGCGCGTGCGATCGGGCCACCCCCAAGCTCTTCCCTGGGGACGCCGCGCTGAAATCGGAGCGCGTGTGCACCTTCGCCACGGCGACCTGTCCTGAAGGACGGCCTCCTCGTCGATGCCGACCGAGGACCGTCGCCCCGCCGAGGTGCTCCATGCTCGATTCCGCGTCGCGCCCTTTCCGTAAGAGCTCGAGTTCTCCCGCGAGCCGAAGCCAAGGCAACGGGCGCCGCTTCCGACTCGCCGCTTGGGCCGGGTTCTTCCTAGCCGCCGGATGGATCGCCGTGGCGTCTCTCGTGCGCACGAGCACCGCAGAAGTCGTGAAGCACGATCCGCGCACGCTCCGCTTCGAGGAGGTGCGCGCCGCGTTCGCCGAGGGCTCGCTCCCCGCCGCCCTCGAACTCCCCGCCTACTATCGCGACCCCGAGCTCTTCCTCGTGCGACGCGAGCGCGACGCGCAGAGCGGTCTCGTCGTCTGGTAGGCCCCGCGCACGTGCGAGGCGAAGATCGACTGCTCGATCAAGCGATCGATGCCGAGAGTGCGGATCTGCTGTCGTTCGTCTTCGAGATCGCATGGTTCACCAAGGCTCAGGCGCAGGATCGCGACCTTGCCCTGAAGCTTCTCCAGGCGCTGTATTCGAACGCGAAGTATCACGTCGAGCCTGCCTGGTTCGTGTGCGATGACTTTGCGCGCATCACTCCCTGCCCGCAGTTACATCGGACGCGCGCGCTTACGTTGCTGCTCTCGACGAGCGCCGTCTCCGCCTCGGTCGCGAGCGTCTGGCTGGTTTCAGGCGGAACGATCTCGATCCCATCCGCCTTTGCTGGGCAGCCGATTCGCTTCGAGCTCCCCGGAGATGGCGAGGGGTCAGGCCAAAATTCGCTTCGTCGAGGAGGGGCCTGATGGCTCGCGTGTGTTACGAGCGGCGAGTTCATATCGATGAGCCTTCTGAGGCGCGCCTGGCTTTCGTTTGAGAGGGCCGTCGATGCCGTCAGATGCAGGCGGAGGAACAAGTATCACGGACGGATACCCTCTCCGTTCGTGTGCGAAAGGGCCGGCCAGCGATCGCGGTACTGATCATGCGAAGGGGTTGGGGCCGGGTTGCTTTCCGTGGGACTCTGGTTCGCAGTTTTCTCGGCGAATGATGCCATTCGCGACCGCACTGCGGGCATGCTGATGTTCATCGCCCTGATGCCGGATGAGCGAGCTAGAGGGCGGAGGTGAATGACAGTGGCGGGAGTCCGGGTGCCCGAAGGTGGGCGGCGGGGCGTCGACGTGGAGTCGATGCTACGCGAACA
>JAEUHW010000295.1 GCA_016793245.1 Planctomycetota bacterium | reverse complement strand
GGCGACATCTTCGACCTCGATGTCGTCTCCAGCACGCGCGGCAGCGGCCGGACGTTGCTGGTCGCCTTCAGCTATCGCTGGACCTACGCCTACGACACCGATGTCTTCTCGTACGCTTGCGAGAGCGACTTCTCGAACCCCGTGCAGGTCGTGGCGCGCATCGACACGACCTACAACGATCTCGCCGCCTGCGGTGCCGCCGTCCCGAGCGCGAACCGCTGGATCACGGCGTGGGAGCGACGCTGGAGCACGAGCTCGGGTACGACGCAGCGCACGGTGCAGCTCGAGTTCCACGACTTCGGCTCGACGACGCTGAACGGCGGCGTCTCGTGGGGCATCGGCAGCACCTTCGGCGCCTACGAGCAGAAGTTCTCCCCGCGCCTCGGCGGCTGCTCGCCCGACGGGAGCTCCGACTTCGCGCTGCTCGTCTACGGCACCGACCGCGCGAACGGCGCAACGGATCTCGCAGCGCTCCGCCTCGACGCGCGGAATCGAACGCTCGCGCCGACCGCCGTGCCCATCGCGTCCACGGCCGCGATCCCCGGCGGCGTGCAGCGCTTCGAGGCCGCGGTGAACGAGACCGGCGCCAGCGGCGGCTCGGGTTGGCTCGTCGCGTACGAGGAAGGCTTCACCGCGTCGAACGGCTCGACCCTCCTCGGCGCGCTCTTCGACGCGGAAGGGCAACGCGTCGCGGAGACGACGCTCGTGCCGCGGCCCGTCGGCGGCGGCGCCTTCGACGTGCGCGTCGCCGGCGCGGACGGCGTCTTCGCGATGACCTATTTCTGGTCGGACGGCAGCAACGGCATCGAGCTGCGCGCGCAGCGTGTCGACTGGCCGGCGGCGCAGCCCGCGCCAAGCTTCGGCCCAGCGCGCACGCTCGCGACCGACACCTCGGAGAACATCTGGCTCGCCGCCGGCGATCTCGCCTTCGATCGCCGCACCGGCTCGCATTGGTGCGCGAGCTGGTCGCGCTCGCAGCGCTTCGGCTTCCCGTTCCCCAGCCTGCACACCTCGAGCCCGTACGCGCTCCTCGGCGCGAGCTGCGCGCCGCTCGAGACCGGCCTCCTCCCGAGCTCGGACGAAGGGATCACCTCGGCGCTCAGCTTCGATCGCTGGCAACGCCGCTTCGCGTGCGCGGTGCGCACGCTCCTC
This sequence comes from Planctomycetota bacterium, assembly GCA_016793245.1. Classification (GTDB taxonomy): domain Bacteria; phylum Planctomycetota; class UBA1135; order UBA1135; family JADKAF01; genus JADKAF01. Next base: position 4,866 of record JAEUHW010000295.1, on the reverse strand, counting down.
GCCTCGGGCAGCGAGCTCGTCGAAGGCGGATTCGTAACCTACGACGCGGCCGCTCAGAGCATCGCTTATGGCAGCTCCTGCGGCTCGGCCTCGATCGCGAGCGAGCTGCCCTACGCCGGCAACGGGCGCTTCGCCGTGCATCTCAGCGGCGCGAGCGGCGCGAGCCTCGCGTTCTTCCAGGTCGCGGCGCTCGGCGGCGCGCTCGCGCTCGAGCCCTTCGGCGCGCCGGGCTGCACCTATCTGCTCGATCCGAACCTCGTGCTCGTCTCGCTCGGCGCGAGCGTCGCGCAAGGCCGCGCGTCGATCGCGCTGCCGCTGCCCGATGATCCCGCGTTCCGCGGCGACTTCTTCGCGCAGTGGTTCCCCCTCCTGCCCAGCGCGAACGCGCTCGGGCTGCAAGCGACGCGCGCACTCCTGGTGCGCGTGCGCTGAGCTGCAGCGGGCGCGAGCTGCGTCCTATGGCCGACGCAAAGGGGGCGGACCGGCGTATGGGGCGAGCGCAAGCGGAGCGACAGCCTGGAGGCTCTCCCTACGGAGCTGCCTTCGTGAAGTCCCTCGCCCTGCTCTCGCTCGCCCCGCTCGTTCTTGCGATCGCTGCGCCGGCCCAGCGCGCCGTCTCGCTCGATGGTTCGCCGGCCGTCACGCAAGTCGAGATCGGTCCGGGCAGCGTAGTGCCGCGTTGTACCGCGGTGCCGACCCCGTGCCCGGCGCCCGTCCCGGCCTTTCCCGCGGGAACCGAAGCGCTGTCCGCGGGCGGAGAGGCCATCGACGAGCTGGGCGGGATGCTCTACACGAGCAACGGGCTCATCATCGCCGCGTCGACCTTCCCCGGCTGCCAAGCCGGACCGAGCTATCCGATCGGCGCGTGGCCCCGCGTGATCGGGCCGTGCTCGTCGACGGGCATCGGCCCTGTGATCGCGCTCGCCGATGCGGCCGGCGTGGGCACGCTGTGGGTGCTCGATACGCGCGGCGTGATCTCGCTGGTGCCGTTCCCGCCCGGGCCGATCCTCGCGCAGGCTCGCGTGCCGACGGAACTTGGTTCGAACGCGCGCAGCATCAGCTGGGATCCGGCGACGGACTCGCTGTACATCGCGTCCGTCTCGATCTACACCGTGGTGCGCACGCCGACGCCTACGGGTCTCGCCTGCCAGCCGCTGACCGTGACGGCGAGCTATCCGATCCCGCCGTGCATGATCACGATCACGGCGCCCACCATCGGGATCACCGTGCACACCGCCCGGTCCCCTGGATCCGCGCCGAACGTCCTCATCTCGAACGGCAGGATCCTGGTCGACCTACTAACCGGCGACTGCAGCTGCTTCGCGTCGCCGCCCGCATCGATCTTCCCGACCGATCTCGACTTCGCGACGGTGCCGAATCGTTACGGCGCGGGCTGCAACTGTGCCGCGATCACCGGTACGCCGGGCGGACTGCCCGTCCTCGGCAACGCGGCGTTCGCGATCGACGCGACCAACGCGCCGGTCGGCAGCTTCGCGGTGCTGAACCTCTCCACGGCTCCCGCGGCGATCCCCCTAGGAGCGGGCTGCCTTCTGCTCCTCGCACCCCCGCTGCTCTCGCTGCCCGCCGTGCCGGTGAGCGCCGGCGGCTCCGGATATTGCACCGGCACCGCGACGCTCCCTCTGCCGATCCCGGCGAACGCCGTGCTGCAGGTGGGCACCCCGCTCTACTTCCAGTGGGTCTTCCTCCCCACCGGCGGCCCCCTCGGCCTCGAGCTCTCCGACGCCGTCGAGTTCGTCATCGGCTTCGGCTAGCCGATCAAATGGGGGTCAGACCCCTTTTTGATCGGGGCCGTCGCCGATCAGAAAGGGGTCTGACCCCCATTTGATCGGCGGAGGGGTGGTTGCGGGGGAGGGAGGCGCGACATGGCGGGGAACGAGGCCGCATGCGGCGGCCTCTCCCCCCGAGACCCCCTTCGTCATGGATCTGCTCCTCCGCTTCGCCACCGCCCTGCTGGTCCTGGGCAGCGCTCCCGCGACCCTGCTCTCGGTCGCCGTCTGTGGTTTCTATACCCGGCGCCCCCCGCAAGGAGAGCGCGCCATGGGTCTCATCGTCCCGCTCTTCTTGCTCGGCGCAGCCGGCCTGGCGCAGCTCGTCGCGACGTGGTGCGCATGCGGTCGCGGGAGCCTGGAGCCGCTGGCGGGCGAGGCCGTGCTGCGCGCGCTCTTCGCCACCGCCATCGGCATCGGCTTCGGAGGCGGAGCCTTCGCGGCCTTCATCGAATGGGCCGAGCACGCGGGGCGCGAAGGGCTGCGACTCGGCCTGCTCGGCGTCGGCTTGCTGGCGCCGCTCGGCGGCCAGGCCTTGCTCCTCGCCCTCGCGCTCGCGGAGGAACCGCAGCCCGCCTGGATGGCCGAGGCGAACCTCGCCCTCGCGATCCTCGCGTTCCCCGGCTTCGTGTTCGCGGGCTGGATCGGCACGCGCTTCCAGCGCGCGCGCTGGCGGCGGACGACGGCGCGCATCGAAGCCGAGCAATCCGAAGCGCGCGAGCGCGCGCGCGAGCGTGCGAAGTCGCCCCTCGAGAAGACGCAGAGCTACCTCGAGCACAGCGCGACGACGCCGGTGTGGCACGTCTGCATGGCGCTCTTCCACGAGCGCGACCAGGCCTCGCGCAAGCTGCTCGTCGAGCACCTCGCGACGCGCGCCGATCTGCAGCCGGGGCTCGAAGGCACGCTCGGCAGCGAGTACGCGAGCCTGCGCGGCGGAGCGCTCGACTTCCTGCGCGAATGCCCGGGGGAGGTGCCACCCGTCGGCGCCGCGGTCCTGCGCTCGCTCGAGCTCCTCGCCGAGGATCTCGTGCAATCGAAAGGCGAGCGCTCGCGCACGCTCGATGCGTTCTACGAAGAGGAGATCGCGCGCACGCGCGAAGCGGCCGCGCGTTTTCCCAAGCTCGATGGCGGCATGGCGTGGAAGAAGCTGCGCCAAGCGCTCGAGGTGATCTCCGAAGCCGAGCATCGCGAGCGCGCCTTGCGCGCGTTGCCAGTCTGAGCGAAGACCTAGCCATGTCGTTCACCCGCCTCCTCGTGGCCACCACGATCCGCGCCCTGCAGCTCGCGCTGCCGGTGGTCGCGGGATACCTCCTCGCGCGGGAGCTCGGCCTCGCCGGTGCCGCGCTCGCCGCGCTGGCGCTCTCCGCCGCGCTGCCCGCGCTCGGCGCGCTGACGCTCGCGTCGGTGCGGAGCGAAGCGATCACCTGGAAGAACTACGTCGGCGGCTATCTGCTGCCGTGGGGCTACGCCCTCAGCAACGGCAAGCTGGTGAGCATCGCGCTGGTGTGCGGGTGCTGCTGGCTCTTCCTCTTCGGCATCGGCATCTCCGCGGAGGCCCTCGCGGCTCCCGCGACCCCATCGACACCGGCCCCGGCCGAGAGCCCCATGGCTCCCGCGTTCGCGCGTTGGCTCCTCGTCGGCGGATGGCTCGTCGACGGCATGGCCCTGCTTTATCTCATCGGCACGCTGCGGAAGAACTTCACGCTGAGCTCCTCCGGAGGGCGTTCGCTGCTGAAGGTGATCGCCTTCGTGACGAGCCTGATCGTCGTGAGCGCCGTGCTCGCGTCGCTGGGACACATGGGCACCGCGGCGCTGATCGCCGCCGGACCCGCGCTGGCCCTGGGCGCCTTTTATGCGCTCTGGATCGGCATGATCCTCACCGTAGGGCGGAACACGCGCTGGAACTGAGGGAACCGCGAAGGAGCCCTCCCTCCGGAGGCCCCTTGGGCGTTCCGGGCCCTCGCGCTACTGTTGCTCCTCGGTCACCGGAACGAGGAGCCGGGCATGCTTCGAAAATCACCGCTCGCCTTAGCCATCGCCAGCACCGCGATCGCCACCGTCACGCCGTGCTTCTCGCAGGAGAGCCGCGCGCTCTTCGATGCACCGGTGATCCAGATCCCCGCGGAGTCACCCGGGTTCCGCGAGCTGCTCGACTTCGACGGCGACGGCGATCTCGACGCGGTCGGCGTCGACACCGACGTCTTCGCGACGCAGGTGCGCGTGGCGCTCTACGCCAACGACGGCAGCGGCAGGCTCTCGCCGTTCTGGAGCGCGACGCACGCCGCCGGTGCGCAAGCGAGCCGCGATCTCTGGCCGCAAGTTGCCACCGGCGACGCAAACGGCGACGGCCGAGCGGACTTCGCGGTCGCGACGGGCCACGAGCTCTGGACCTTCCTCGCGGGGCCCGCGGGCCAAGGACCGACGCGCACCGTTCATGCCGAGGGCACCTACGTCTACGACGCCTTGCTGCTCGATCTCGACGGCGACGGCGCGGACGAAGTGGTCGGCCTCACCTTCGCGCATCTCGTCGCGCTGCGCTCGAACCAGACCATCACGCGCCACGCGTTCGGCACGACGCTCTGGAATCCCTATCGGCTGGAGCGCGCCGAGGTGACCGGTGACGCGCAGGACGACTTCGTCGTCGTGGGCTACCGCGAGGCCTATCTCTACGGCTGGGTGGGCGGCACGATTCAACCCTACGGCGTCTTCTGGCATGAGCTCGTGCAGGGCTACGAGCAGAGCTCGATCGAAGCGGGCGACATCGATGGCGATGGCGATCTGGATCTAATCGCCCTCGAGAAGCGGCAATCGACTCCGCTCGCGCGCTATCGCGTGCTCAGCCGCACGGGTGCCAACTTCTGGTCCCTCGGCCCGATCCAGAGCGGTCCGCCGGCAACGGAGCTCGTCGATCTCGATGGCGATGGCGCTCTCGACCTCGTGGGCTACGCCGGCAGCTTCCACAGCAGCGGCCCCACGAACTTCCCCGTGAACGCCGGCCTCGGCTTCTTCTCGTTCGCCTTCGGCGACGGACAGGGCGGCTTCGGCGCGATGCAGCAGCTCCTCTCCGCGGGTGCCACCA
>JAEUHW010000267.1 GCA_016793245.1 Planctomycetota bacterium | reverse complement strand
AGCAGCTCCCGATGCCGGTGATCCAGGGGCGCGGCGCTTCGTCGGGACGCGCGAAGCGCTGTGGCCCTCCGCGCCGCGGCGGGTTCGCGTGCCGCTCGACCATGAGCTCGAGCTGAAGCTCTGGGCGGACGACCACCGCTTCCAAGTCCACCGCGTGACGGTGAAGGGCCCGACGCGAGAAGGCGAAGAGCAGGAGCTGCGCGTCGTGCTGCGCGACTTGCCGGTCCTGACGGGGCGACTGCTCTCTCTCGCCGGCGAGCCCATGCCGAAGCAGCGCTTTCTCGCTGCCTATGACGATCCTTGGCGCGGGCTCGTGAGCACCGAAGCCACGACGAATGACGCCGGGCGCTTTCGCGTGCAGCTCGTCGGAGAACCTCTGTCGCCCCTGCCGCGGCCGCTTCGAGCTGGCAGCGCGGAACCTTGCGAGGTCGTGCGGGTGAGCGCGCATGCGCCAGGACGCGCGCTGCGTGAAGTGGTCCGCGCTGCACCCGGAGAGCAGGGTTTGCGTCTCGTGCTCGCGCCCGGCGCATCGATCCGCGGGAGTGTCATGCTCGACTCGAAGCGCACGGCCGCCAGCGTTCGCGTGGGCTTGATCGATGCGCAAAGCCAGACGAAACGCACGCCGCTCCATCCCGATGGCCGGTTCCGCTTCTCCGGTATTCGTCCAGGCGTCTACTCCCTCGAGCTTCGTGCGGCGCAGGGCCTGCTGCTCGCGCGCGTGGACGGCATCGAGCTCGAGGAAGGCCTGGACGCGGAGGATCCGCGGCTCGCGGCGATCGATCTGCGCGGGCGCTTCGCGACGCTACAGCTCCGACTTCGCGACGAGCGCGGCGACGCCCTGGTTCGCAAGCAAGGCACTTGGTGGAGTGCTCACGACGCCGCGGAGATCTTCTCGTGGACGACGGACGAGCAAGGTGAGCTAAAGCTCTGCGTGCCGCTCGAGCTCAGCGAGATCGCTGTGGCGCGGGAAGGGGGTCTCCCGCAACGCGTGCTCGTAGCTCCGGGTGGCCAGGACCTGCGTCTCGCACCGGGCTTGGCCACCAAGCTCGAGCTCGCGCAGCGCGTCGAACTCCCGGGTGGCATGGAGCTCGTCGCCGTACTCGAACCCGCGCGCAGCCGAGCGTCGTTCGCTCTCCCTCCGCTGCGCTTCGCGTTCGGCGGACCCGTCGCGGAGGGCCTGCTGCCCACCGCGGGGCGCTATCGCGTGCGCTGGCAGCTGCGCGTCGCGAGCCTCGCACCCCGCGAGCAGGCCTGCGGTGAGGCGCAGGAGATCGACGTGGATCGCGCCGGCGATCGCGGCTACGCGCGCGTCGAACCGCCCGAGGAAGAGGAGCTGCGGCGCGCGATCGAGGAGTCGCTGCGCTGAGGGCGGGCGGCGGGCCGGATTCCCCAGAGCACGGCCTCGCTGCAGCGGCGTTGTTACCGCAGCCTTGGCTGCGAGCTACTTCCATGGCGAGGGACTCGACCGGTCTTGTGCTGCATCTCACGCACGGAGGCTGAGCCGCTCGCGGGTTCTACGTGTGGTCGCGCACACGCCGGCGGCTACTCTTGAGTCGGCCGACCCTGAGAGGATCCTCCCTTGCCCACCTTAGCCCTACACGCCGCGTTCCTCGCCACCTGCCTCTCTTTGTCCTCGCCGGCTCCGGCGCGCACGTGGATCGTCGATGCTGCGGGAGGCGCCGGCAGCGACTTCCGCGCGATCCAGGCCGCCGTCGATGCCGCGGTGGACGGCGACGCGATCCTCATTCGAAGCGGCACCTACGTGGAGACGGTGCTCATCGACGGCAAGGGGCTCACGATCTCCGGACTCGGCGGCTTCCTCCTCGTGCCCCCGGCGATCTCGGCCGCGAATCCCGCCGTCTTCGAGGTGCGGAACCTCCCCGCAGGCCGCGAGGCGCATTTCCGCGGCTTCGGCGTCCTGCGCCTGAGCGGCGTGTCGGGCGATGCCTTCGTGCTGCGCGATAACACCGGGCGCGTGTGGTGCGAAGAGCTGTCCCTCGACAGCTATGACGGGCCGGCGCTGCGCATCGACGGCTGCGCCGAGGTGTTGTTGCGGAACGTCTTCGCGCAGTCGAACGCGGCCATCCTCGACGCCAGCGGTGTCCCGAGCCCTGCGCCGGGAGCCGTGATCGAGCGCTCGCTCCACGTCGAGCTCAGCGGCGGAGAAGTGCGCGGCTCGCACGGCCCGCCGCTCCGCTTCACCCCCACGGCGCCCATCGAGGGCGGCACCGGTCTCGTCGTGCGCGACGCCGCGGTCGCGCTGAGCTCCTGCCAGCTGCAGGGCGGCCCCGGCGGCTCCGTCCTCGTCGGGAGCTGCCGCTCCGCCGCGCGCGGCGGCTCGGGTCTCATCGTCGGCGCGCCGCGCGGACGCACGACGGAGGTCACCACGCGCGCGGTGCGCATCACCGCGGGACGCAGCGGCGCTCGCGATCCCCTCTGCGCAGCGGACCCCGGCCAAGCGCCCGCGATCGACGATCCGCAGGGTTTCGTCCGCGCGCTCGCGGGCCTGCCGCGCCGCCTCCTCTGGCCGACGCGTACCGACCTCGAAGGCAACTTCCAGCACGAGATCCAGGGCGCACCCTTCGACCTCGTGCTCGCCCTCGTCTCGCTCGACACGCAGGTCGCGCAGCGCTTCGCCGAGATCGACGGCGCGCTCTGGATCCCGCTCGCGAGCTCCTTCGTGGCGTTCACCGGCCGGTTGGACGAGAACGGGCGCGCGCGCGCGAGCGCGCGCTTCGTCGCGCCGGGCGAGCCGATCCACTTGCGCGCGCAGGTCCTCCTGCTCGACACGACCGGCGCGCTCTGGCTCTCGAACCCGGGCACGATCCTGCTGCGCTGAGCTCGCGACTCGACGCAGAGCGGCCTCCTGAGAGGCTGAGCAGAAATCGATGATTCAGCCTCTGGTGTCTTCGGGCGCAGCGCCTGACGGCGCGGCTGCGATGTCTGCTGGCGCATCGCCTGACGGCGCTGCAGCTCGTTCGTGAGCAATTCTTGCTCACTCTCTGAGCCATTCGCCACTACAACGCCTGACAAGACCGCGTCGTCGCGCCTCGGTGAGTCGGTCGCACTCAGCGCGCGAGGAGGACCGGATGGGAGGCGCTCCCCGTGCTCCGCGCGACGAAGTCGACGAGGTCCTGCGACTCTGTCTATCAGGAGCGCGCCATCGCGTATCTGGGCGAGCTCGCACCGGAGCTGGCGGAGGAGCTCGAGGAGGTCCGAGCATCCGAAGCGGCCGGAGAGAAGAAGGTACGCGGCTTGGCATCACTCGGCGTGAGGAGTAGCGTCGCCGCGAGCGCGAGCACGCACCGTTGCTTCTCGCGCGAGTCGAGGTAGCTACCGATGCGGTTCTGTAAGACGGCGAGCGAAGCAGCGCCTCAGCGTGGATGTCGCGACGTCGAAGTCGAGCGGGAGAGCGCATGAACCGACGCGCTCTCACCACGGCCGCACTGGTCGGTGCGTTCCTCGTCCTCGCCGTGATTGCGTGGCTCCTCCAAGGGAACGCCGAGAACGGTTCCGCGGTTGCGAACTCCGAGCTCGCGCGCGCAAAGGATGAGCCGCGTTCGACCACCGAGCTCCTCGCGCCATGGCTCGAGTCCGCGGAGCCAGAACCTGCGAGTCCACGCGACGTGCACGGCGAGTCTCTGGTGCGCGCAGCGACGCCGCTGGTCACGCCGGAATCGGAGCCCTTCGTCGCGGCACCCGATGCGCTCGTGATCGAGGTCGTCGATCCCGAGGGAGCGCCGCGCGAGGGCATCTCGCTGCGCCTCGATCCCGGTCGACCGGTCGAACCGGAGTCGCCCG
>JAEUHW010000245.1 GCA_016793245.1 Planctomycetota bacterium | reverse complement strand
CGCGACCACCGTTCCCGGCGGCTACACGGCGAGCTTCGGCGGCAGCTCCGCGGCGACGCCGCTCGTCGCGGGCACAGCACTCCTCGCGCAGCAGATGTTCGTCGAAGGGCTCTTCGATCCGCGCGTGCGAGCGCGCGGCATCGACGCGTTCGAACGCCGCGCGCTCTCGTCCACGATCCGCGCGTTGCTGCTCGCGAGCGCTCGGCCGTACGCCTTCCGCGGGCGCGCGCACGACCTCGCGCGCGCGCACCAGGGCTTCGGCTTCCCCGATCTCGCGACGCTGGATGCGCACGCAGCCGGTGCGCTCGTGATCGACGGCGAGAAGGCGCTCCGCGAGCGCGAGCGCGCGACCTATCGCCTCTTCGTCGAGCCCTTGGCCGAGGAGCTGCGCGCGGTGCTGGTCTGGCGCGAGCCCGCTGCGTTGCCGAGCGTCCGCCGCCAGCTCGTGAACGACCTCGATCTCGTGCTTCGCTCGCCCGACGGCGTGCTCTGGCGCGGAAACGCCGGGCTCGTCGAGTCCCCGTGGTCGACCCCGGGCGGCGCGCCCGATCGGCGGAACTCGGTCGAAGCGGTGTTCGTGCCGCATCCCCGCGCGGGAGTGTGGACCGCCGAAGTGCAGGCCTTCGCCGTCGAGCGCGACGCCGCGCCCGCTTCGCTGTCTTGGGATGTGCCCTTCTCCCTCGTCGCCCTCGGCGGATGGGCCGAGGCGACGCGCCTCACCGTCACCCATCCGGCGTGCGCCCTGCAACGCACGCAGCCGCCGATCCGGCTCGAGCTCACCGGCGCGCCGCGCCCGGGCGGCGCGCTCCTGCTCCGCTTGAGACCGGAGCCTGCGCGCACGGCGCAGGTCCTGCTCGCCGTCGGTCCCGCGAGCGAACGCTGGAGCTCGCACGAGCTCCCCTACGCCTTCGTCTCGCCGAGCTCCCAACGCTGCTATCTCGGCCTCGACTGGGAGCGCGCGTCACGCGTTCCGCTCGCGAGCGCCGAGCTCGCGCTCGAGCTGCCTCGGGATCCGGCTCTGGCGGGATACGAGCTCGCGTTGCAAGTCGCGTGGATCGAAGGCTCGCACGTCGCGACGACCGAGACCTGGCGGGTGCGCTGCGCGCCTTGAACCGCACTCGCCGAGTTCGCGCCTCGCCTGGAGAGCTGCGTCGCCGCTCCGCCGGCGACGCCGTGAGGCCACAGCGTGCCGTTGGCGCGTCGATCCTCGGAGAGCGACTCAGCCTTTGCGGCATGTCGTCCAGCCAACCTGCTCGACCTCGCTGCGCAGCAGAGAGGCGAGGAGCGCTCGTGAACGCAAGCAGCGAGAGCGAGAGGTGAACGAACGCAAGACCGCGCAGGCGCTACGCCCGGCCCTACGGCGAAGCAAGCGCCGCGCCCGACGCGCGTGGTCCACGTCGATGGAAATCGAGAGTTGGCGCGCGAACAACGCATGCGAGAAATGCGGAACGTCGCGCGTCGTGCACGTCGCTTGCTGCGCCTCCGGGCGCGGCTTCGCTTCGTCGATAGACAGCGTGAGCCGTCTCGGAGCCCGCTGGAGGCGGGGGCTCCGAGACTCATGCTCATGAAAGCGATCGGACGTCGACGCGTGAACGACGCCGAGGGACACGAGATCCACGCCCGCGCGGCGGAAGTGTGCTGAGCAGTTGGTTTCAGCGCGCGGCGGCTCGGAGACTTGATTGCGCAAGGTTCGATCGCGGTCGACTGTTGTGCTTCTTGTGCTGCGGCAGCACGCGGATGTCGAGCAGGCCGTGGCGGCGCCAGCCGGTGGTGAGCAGCCAGGTCGAAGCGGGCGCGACGCTGGCCACGACGGATGTCTCGGGGATCAAGGCGATCAACGGCTGCTCTTTCCAGCCATCGAACACGGGCGCGCTCGAGCAGACGTCGATCGAGCTCGGCAGTACGACCCCGTGCTTCTTGCCGTTCTGCAGCACGTAGCGCAGCTTGTTCCGCGCCTGCGTCGGCGTCGTGATCACCTCGTCGTGATAGCGCTCGGGGAACACCTTGCCGCGACGGCCCCAGAGTTCGTTCAACGCGCGTGCTAGTGAGCTCGACAGCGCGTTCATGGCACGCGCGACGCACTCTCGATCGTCGGCCTCGACCAGGAAGTGCAAGTAGTTGCATTGCACGGTGTAGTGGATGATCCGCATTTCGTGGCGATCGCTGCTCGCGCTGAGCGCCGCGAGCACGAGCGTCGCTGCGCCGCCGCGGCGCAGCGACGGCAGGCCATCCGCTAAACGCACGGTGATCAGGAGCGGCTGGCCGCGCTTCTTCATCGCGCGCTTACGGTGCGGCATGCCGGGCTCGGCGTTCCTCGGCTTCCGTCCCGCGCCCTTCCGCTTGCCGCCATGCTGACGAAAGTCGAACTCGAGCTGTTGATCCTTGCGGCGCATGTGGAGTCCTCGGCCTCGTAGCACGTCGCCTTGCCCGCTATCGTTCCAGCATCAAGAATGCATTCGAGGCGCCGTTGGTTTCATACAAAGTCGGATTCTTGAATGCGCGACGTTGTTCGCTACGCCTTCGAGCTGCGCAGCAGATCGGCACTGTCAACCTGCCGCCGCGCGGGCGTCGAACCCGTGTCGTTCGACGTCGTCATCGCGTCGACGTCCGGTCTCTCCCGTAGCATGAGTTCCGGAGCCCCCGCCTCCCGCGGGCTCCGGAACGGCGCACGACGTCTATCGACGTAGCGGAGCCGCATCCGGAGGCGATGCAAGCGACGTGACCGCCGCGCTCGCTCACGAATCGCGTTCGACGTCGTGCACGCTCCGACGTGCGGTGTCGTTCGACGTCCTTCACGCGCGGCGGGCGCGGCGCTTGCTTCGCCGGAGGGCTGGCGGAGCGGTCGTCGCGCCACTCGCGTCCGATGGCTCGCGCGCGTCTTGGGTTTGAGTACCGATCTCGCGTCGACGACTCCGGCCTCGACGGCGTGAGCCGTTGCACCAGCCAGCCAGCCATCTAGCGGGGCTGGGCTGGGCACAGCCCCGCTAGTGGCCTGATTCACACAGGAAGGGCGTATCGATCGCGAGTGCTCGGCCTTGCTGGCGAGGCGCACCGACGAGACTCAACGCAGCCAGGAAGGACGACATCCGCGAGAGGATGCCCCATAGGTGTGCTTCCGAACACGAGAAGCTCAACCGCGAAGATGGCTCGCTCGCGTGGCTCCATCGCGCACGCCGTAGACATCGAGCCAACGCTCGAGCACCCGCTCCGCATCGAAGTGCGTGCGCGCTCGCGCGAGCGCCGCCGCGCAAGCGCGCGCGTGGAGCGCGTCATCGAAGAGCAGCTCCTCCAGGGCGCGGCGCAGCGCTTCGCGGTCGAAGGGATTCACCACCGCGCCGCCGTCGCCGATCGTCTCGGGCACTCCGCCGTAGATCGTGCCGATCGCGGGAACTCCGCGCGCCATGGCCTCGAGATGCACGAGGCCGAAGGTCTCGAAGCAGGTGGACGGCACGCAGAGCACGCGGCTCAACGCATAGGCTTCCTCGAGCTCCGGCTCCGCGAGCCAGCCGGCGACGCGGAGGCGCGACTCGAGGCCGAGCTCGCGCGCGAGCGGCTGCGCATGCGCGGCCCACGCGTCGCGCGGACCCGCGACGAGCAGCGCGAGATCCGCATGCTGGCGTGCGAGCGGCTCGAACGCGCGCAGCAGCGCGAGGATCCCCTTCTGCTCCTGCACGCGACCGGCGAAGAGCACGACGCGCGAGGAGCCGAGGTTCCAACGCTCGCGCGCGGCGCGCAGGCGAGCCGGGCTCGGCGCGGCGGGCGGCGGCAAACAGGCGTTGGGGATCACTTCCTCGCAGCGCAGCCCGTGATCGCGAAGTCGCGCCGCCAGCGCTTCGCTCACCGCGGTGATCCGCTCCGCCGCGCGCAGCGCGCGGCGGATGGCGGCGTTCCGTCCCGGCAGGAAGCGCAGCCCTTGGCACGGAGCGCACTTCGACCAGCGCGCGCGCCAGTCCTCGCCGCGCCCACCGGCGGCTTCGCCGCCGTGGAAGCAGGTCATCTTCTGATAGCAGAAGGTCATCGCGTCGTGCGCGCTGAAGACGACGCGCGCGCCGCTCGCGGCGGCGAGAGGCAGCGCGCGATACGAGATCTGCGAATGCACGAGCTCCGCATGCACGACCTCCGGACGAAAGCGCACGAGCTCGTTCCGCAGCGCGCGCAGCACCGGCGGATTCCAGAGCCCGACGAGGGCGCGCCAGCGCGGCGGAACGCGCGAGGGCACGCGGACGATCTCGAGCCCCTCGTGCACGATCTCGTCCGCCGGACCGCCATCCGCTCGCGTCGAGAAGAGGCGCGTCGTGTGACCGCGAGAGCGGAGCGCCTTCGCGCGCGCGTGGATCTGACGCACCAGGGAACCGCGCTCGGGATCCCAGAGGTCGGAGAGGAAGAGGATCCTCACGCCGAGCGCTCGGCGAGCACGAGCAGCTCGCCGCCGCGCCAGCCGCGGAGCAGCGCCGTGGCGAGCGGCGTCTCCAGCGCGCGCGCGATCCACGCGCTGGCCTGGCGCGGGAAGCTGTCCCAACGCCGCACGCGGAAGCCCGCGACGCGCAGGAGCTGCAGCACTTCGCTCGGCGCATAGAGCCGCACGTGATTCGAAGGAGAAGGGAACTCGCGCCGCACGCGCTCGAGCTCTCGCTGCGAGGCTCCGCGCCGGCGCACCGCGTGGAACACTCTCCGCAACCCTCTCCAGCGCGAAGGTGTCCGCGCGTTGTCGGTGCTGAGCAGCAACGGCGCGCCGGGACGCAGCACGCGCGCGAGTTCCGCGAGCAAGAGCCGCGGCTCCACGAGATGCTCGAGCACGTCGAGTGCGAGCGCGCCGTCGCAAGTCGCCGTGCGCAGCGGCAGGCGCTCCAGATCGGCGCGCAGCAGGCGCGCCTCTGGAACCTCCGTCCGCGCCTCCGCGAGCACCGCGGGCGCGAAGTCGAGGCCGATCACTTCCGCCCCGCGCTGCGCGAGCTCGCGCGCGAAGACGCCGATGCCCACTCCGGCGTCGAGCCAGCGCCGCTCTTCGAGCGCCAGTCCCTCGAGATAGCGCTGCACCCAGCGCACGCGGCTCTCGTAGAGCCCGCGCGCATAGCGCGCGCGCTGTCCCGCGACGAAGCTCGCGCCGTAGTCGTCGGCGCCGAAGCGGCGCGCACCTTCGAGCTCGATGGGCATGGGGGAACTGGCCGAGATGCCGCGTCGCAGGATCGCTCGAAGCGCGCGCTCGTGCAATCGCGGCGCGCTCTCGGGGCGGGACAAAAGTCCGCGTGAGCGCCTGCCCCGCGCCACCCGTGGAGCGCAGGACGCGCGCTCACGCCGTGCGTCGAGCACTTGCTCCCGAGCGCGGGCCGCGCGGCCGCGCCCATCCGAAGTGATGCGCGAGGACACCGGCGGCGAAGAACGCCGTCATCGCCGCGGCGGCGAGGGCGCCGCCCTGAGCGATCGTGAGCACGCCGAGCAGTGAGGCGAGCGCGAGCCAGCTCAGGTTCAGCAGCGCTTGCGGCCGCAGAGCGCGCTGCGCGAGTGCCAGCGGATCCAAGCTCGCGCCGAAGCCGAGGCAGGCGACGCCGAGCGCGAGGAAGAGTCCCACGCCGAGCGCGCCGTCGACGCTGCGACCGAGCAAGAGCTCGACGACCCAAGGGGCGGTGAGGGCGCAGAGCAACGCGGCCCCCCCGAAGAGCAGCGCGAGGCGCCAGCCGAGCGGCGCCAAGGCCGCGCGAAGATCTCCGGCCGAGCCCTCGGCGCGAGCGCCGAGGAGCACTTTGCCGACACCGCCGAGGAAGCGCAGCGGCAGCTCGACCCAGCGCGAGCAAGCGCGGAACAACGCGAGCTCTCCGGGGCGACCGGCGTGCGCGAGGAGCAGCGCCGGCAAGACCTCGCGGCCCATCGCCGTCGCGTGCTTCGAGCACGCGAGGGCGAGCGCATCGCGCAGCACGCTGCCCAGTGGCGGCCCCTCACGTCGCGCGTCGCGCGCCGCCTCGCTCCACGGCAACGGGAATCCAGCGCGCGCGAGCTGCGGTACGCAGAGCTGCGCGCAGAGCGCGCTGCCGAGCAGCGCTCCGAACGCGGCGCCGAGCGCGGAGCTCGTGACCCACGCACCGCCGAGCGCGCCGCCGATTCGCGCGAGCTCGCCGGCGAGCTCGAGACCCGAGGCGCCGACGTGCTCGCTCGTTCCCAGACGCACCGCGACGAGCAGCCGCCGCGCGAGATCGATCGCGCTCGCCGCGGCGAACACCACGACCACGGCGCTCCCGGGCCAGAGGTCGAAGCTGCCGCCGAGCAGCGCCAGCAGCAGGATCAGGGCATGGCTCGCGCAGAGCAGCTCGCCGGCGCGCGCGACGAGCGCGCGGCGCTCTCGTTCGGCGTTCACTTCCGCGAGTCGCCGCACGAGCCAAGGTTCGAGGCCCGGCGAGAAGAGCAGCAAGAGCAGCGCACATTGCACTTGTGCCGCGAGCCAGGAGTCATAGCCGGCGAGGCCGAGCCAGCGCGAGAGCAGCGCGATCGAGGCCAACTGCAGCAAGAGCTGCACGGCGAGCACGGCGTGCCACGGGCGCGCGCGGCGCAGCAGCTCGCGGAGCTTCATCGCCGAGCCTCTGCCGCGGATGCGAGTCCGAGGACGCGCAGCACGCGCGCGGCACCGGCGCGCAGATCGTGCGCAGCCACGGCTCGCGCGGCGCGCACGGCGAAGCGCGCGCGCTCCTGCGGTCCGAGTGCCGCGCAGCGCTGCAACGCCTCGGCGATCGCGCTCTCTTCCGGCGGCACGAAGGTCGCGAGGGAATGGGAGAGATGTCCCGCGGCGCCGCAGCTCGTCGTACCGATCGACGGAGTTCCGCAGGCCGCGGCCTCCAAGTAAGCGAGACCGAAGCCCTCGAAGGCTCCGTCGGCCGCCTCGACGGGTGTGAAGAGATGGGCTCGCGCTCGCCGCAGCCAAGCGCGCTTCGTCGCCTCCTCGATGCGCTCGACGCGATGCACGCGCGGCGTCTCCGCGAGAGCGGTCGCGAGCTCGCGACCATACGGTTCCTCCTCGTAGCGAGCGCCGACCACGATCCAATGCCACGCGGGCTCGCGGCGCGCGAAGCGCCGCCACGCGCGTTGCGCGAGCAAGAGGCCCTTCCGCTCCTTGGCGGGCGCGATCGTGAGCACGAACGGCGCGCTGCCGCACGGCGGCGCTGGCGCGCCTCGTTCGCGAGCTCGAAACAGCGCGAGGTCGATGCCGTTCGGCAACACTTCGAGCTGCGGGATCTGGGCCACCGCGCGCAGGCGTTCGGCGACGAGCGCGCTGACGGCGAAGCACGCGCGCGAAGCGGCGTGCTCCTCCAGCGCCGCGCGACGCGTGCGCTCGTCCTCGAGCGCTCGCCGGGCATAAGTGCCGTGGGCGAACGACGCAAAGGGAACGCCGAGTTCGCGCGCCCAGCGCGCCGCGATCCCGCTCGTCGGATGTTCCTTCCAGCAGAGGATCGCGCTCGGCGTCTCGAAGGCGAAGGGCCGGAGGCGAGCGCCCGCGGCGGCGCCGAACCAGCGCGCGAAGAGCCCGCGCTCGCCGTTCCACGCGACGCGCGGGAGATCCCGTCGAACCGCGACGCGCTCCGGCAGCTCGCCCTCCACCTCCGCGGCATCGCGCGACAAGCGCACGTCGATCGAGAGCTCCGGGAGGATCTCGCGCCACGCGCGGAGATAGCCGCGCGCGAGCTGCCCAACACCGTCGGTCGTGGCCAGCGAGTCGCTGAGGACGAGGAGCGTCGGCAAGGGGGACTCTCTCAGAGAGCGAGTGCGAAGGACTCGCGAAGGGGCGCCAGCGCCGTCGGGCGCTGCGCCGGAAGTCCACGAGTAGGCTGCGACATCGACTCTCGTTCCGCTCTTCAGCGCTCCGGCAGGACCGTCGCGCGGCAGCAGCGGCGACAGATCGGCAGGAGGTTCTGCTCGTGCACGAGCTTCGCGAACGCGCGGCGCTCGGCGCTGTTCGCGAGCTGCGCGGGATCGCAGCTCCGGGCGTCGCCCAAGTCCTTCTTGATCACCGCGCAGGGCACCAGCTTGCCCCGTGGATCGATGCGCAGATCGTCGGGCTCCAGGAGATCGCGGCAAGCCAGGCGGCGCCCGACGTGCAGCGTGCCGTCGACGTAGGCCTCGAGATGTTCGCGAAACTCCGGCGGCGTGAACGAGGCATGCAAGCCGAGCTCTCGGGCGCGCGCTTCGATGCGCTCGATGCAGGCGCGCAGCTCGGCGACGCCGAAGCCCAGGCCGTCGCCCGTCGTGATCGCGAGCTCGACCTCGTCGCGCTTCCAGCCGAGCTCGCGCTCGAGGAGCGCGTGCGTCGCCTCGACCTCCGCGGCGGTGTACGCGTAGAGGAAGCCGTAGTGCACCGAGCGGACCCCGTGCGCATGCGCGATGTCGAGCACCTCGTGCGCGCTCGCGAGGTTCGCCGGCTGCAGCACGCAATGCAGCGCGAGCTCGACCTGTTTGCGCAACAGCTCGACCCCGCGGATCGCGCGATCGAACGCCGCTTTGCCGCCGCGAATGGCGTCGTGAACCTCTCGGGGACCGTCGATCGAGAGGATCACCGCGCGGAGGGAACGGAGCGCGAGCAGGCGCGGCGCGCGCGCCTCGTCGATCAGCGTTCCGTTCGTGAGCAAGTGGAGCTCGCAGCCGCTGCTCGCGAGCTCGTCGGCGATCTCGAAGAAGCGCGGATGCAGCAGGACCTCCGAGCCCACGAGCACCGCTCGGCGCGGCAAGAGGCGCGCGTGGATCTCGTGCAGCGCCTCGACGTCCAGCTCGAGGCGCGGAGAGGCCGCGCGCCAGTCGGTCTGATAGCACATGCCGCAGGAGAGATTGCAGCGCGAAGTGAGCTCGTGGTGCACGGCGCGCGGGACGATGCCGCGTCGGAGCCCCCCCTGCCGTACACCTTCCTCGTAGGTCGCGCGCAAGCGCGCGAGCTCGAGCTTCCGTCGCTGCCGCTCGCGGCGGGCGCGCCAGGCGCATGCCAGGGCCGGCGCCGCGACTTCCAACGCCTGGGCGCAGCGGCGGCGCGAACGGCCCCAGAGCGCGCGGAGCGGAGCGAGAGCGGCAGCGATCATCGGGGGAATGTAGGTCGCGCTGCCGGCCTCGTCCATGTCCAGGGTGGAACGCTCCTACACCGAAGTCCGTAGGCGCTTTACCAAGAATGTGCATTGTGCCAATCGAGGGGCGCGCCTAGGTTGGTCGAAGCGTGGTCGCCAGGGCCGAGGTCCAGGCGACGCGTCGTGCGCGGCCCCGCGCGCGGCTTACCGTCCTCGCTACGTCACGCGGCGACCGGCAACGGTTCCCGCGTACCATCTACCGTCCCGCCCATGCGTATCGCTCCTATCGCGCACCTACGGTGCGCCGCTTTCGGCCTGTTCGCGCTGACCTGCGCTCTGACGACGCGCACGACGGCGTCGGCCCAAGAGGGGCCGCCGTCGATCGATGGCGCCATCGCGCCGTTCGAGTGGCGCGCCCCTGCCCGGCTCTTCGACACGGGGCCCCGCTCTCCGCTCGCGACGGGCTGGCAGCGCCTCGGCCTCCGTTCCTGGATCGGCCACGACCAGAGCCAGCTCTATGTCGCGCTGCAGAGCTACCCCGTGAACGGCGCCGTCGACGGCCCCTTCGGCACGCTCTACATCGAGCTGCACGGCACGACGCCGCCGCGCTTCCTGGCGCAGCTCCACGACGATCTCTCCGGGAGCTGGCCCGGCATTGGCACACCGTGGCCCGCGGGCACCGCGATGCTGCGCGGCGGCGCCGTGACACCGACGACGAGCGAGAGCTTCGAGGCGCGCATTCCCTTCGCGGCGCTGGGCCTCGATCCCTGGACCGAAGCCTACGAAGTGCATCTCCGCGTCGATGCTCCCGGCGGCGGCGGCTACGACACGCTGCTCTCGGCGGGCGCCGGATATCTCTTCGCGCCGACGCCGGCGGGCTCGGGGCGCAGCTTGGTCACCCCGTCGAGCGCGCGCTTCCTCGGCCGCACGAAGCCGCGCCTCTTCCCCTCGGCGAGCTTGCCGAGCACCGCAGGGCGCGGGCTCTCCGCCGTGATCGCGACCGATCTCGACGGCGACGCGAAGCGCGAGCTCGTCGCGGCCTTCGCCGCGACCGGTGAGCTCGACGTGCAGGAGAGCTTGGGCGGCTCGAGCTTCGCCCTGCTGAACCGCGTGAGCGGGCTCGGCACCATCGTCGATCTCGCGAGCGCGGACCTCGACGGCGACGGCTTCGACGACGTCGTCGCGATCGAGGACGGCGCGGCGGTGCACGTCCTCTTCGGCGACGGGCTCGGGGCCTTGGCGCCTCCGCTCACGCTGCCGTTCCCGATGGCGGCGCGCGTGCTGCCGTTCGCCTACGACGCGGACAGCGATCTAGATCTCGCGGTGGCGACGCGGAACGGCCCGCTCTTCGATGGCGCGCTCTGGGTGCTGCGGAACGACGGCGCCGGCGTGTTCACCCCGATCGCCTGGCCCGGCGCGCTCGGCACGCCCGAGGCGCTCGCCGCTGGCGACGTCGATGGCGATGCGCGCGCGGATCTGCTCGTCGCCGACCTCGGCTCGGTGTTCCAACAGCAGGGCCTCTGGCTGTACCGCAATCTCCCCGTCCCCGCCCGCGTCTCGATCCCCGGCGTCGCGTTCCCGAGCGCGGTCGCCATCGGCGACTTCGATGGCGACACCAGAAACGACGCGCTCGCGATCTCGGGCGCCAGCGTGGTCGGACCGCGAGATCTCTACTTCGCCGCCGGACAGATCGGCGGCGGGCTCGGCGCGTTCTCCCCGCTCGCGCTCGGTGCGGCGCTGCCGTGGGACTTCGCGCTCGGGGACCTCGGCGGAGATCGCGTGCCGGATCTCTTCGTCCTGCAGCTCGTCGAGCAGCCGCTGCGCGTGCTCACCGACTTCGCCGGCGCGAGCTACGCCGCGCAGAAGAGCTTCGCCGCGACGCCCGCGACCACGATGTTCGCGGTGGGCGACTTCCAAGCCGATGGCTTCGACGACGTGGTCTTCGCGAACCTCGCCGCCGATGAGCTCATGATCCGCTACGCCGGCGAGGCGCCTCGTGCGGACGTCTACGGCGTCGCCTGCCCCGGCACGCCCGGCACGCCGATCATCGGCGCCAGCGGCTCGGCCGAGATCGGCGGGAGCTTCACCTTCACGCTCGCCAATGCTCCGGCGGTGGCGCTCTGTGAGCTCTTCGTCGCGTTCGCTCCGTGGGATGTCCCGATCGGCGGCGGCTGCAGCCTCTACTTCGATCTCGGGCTCTACGTCGCGGCGCTGCAAGTCACCACGCCGCTCGGCACCGCCTCGCTCACCGCGCCGATCCCCTACGAGCCGTTGCTCGTCGGCGCCGATTCGTTCGGCCAGTGGGTGATCGCCGACCCCGGTGGCGCGTTGCTCGGCATCGCATCGCTGAGCGCGGGGCTACGCGTTCGCCTCGGCCTCGCCGACGGTTGATCCGCCGCTCACGCGCCCTCCATCTCCGAACGTTCTTCTCCGCGACGCACTTCGTGCGTCGTCACTCCCCCCCCTCTCGCATTTCCCGCCATTCCGTCCCTCCCTACAGGAGTACCTGCTATGCGTCTTCCGCTCTCGACCCTGATGCCGACGCTCGTGCTCGGCCTCCTCTCGCCGCTCGCGGCGCAGAGCAAATTCGTGAATGCCACGACCGGTAACGATGCCAACGACGGCAATACGCCCGGCACGGCCTACGCCACCATCCAGAAGGGCATCGACAACGTCGGCGCCGGCGCCACGGTGAACGTCGCTCCGGGCCTCTACGTCGAGCGCCTGCTCGTCGACCCGGGCAACGCGGTCGGCACCGGCGTTCGCGGCCCCGCCGCCTTCACGCTCGACGGCAGCGCCGCCGGCGTCATCGTGCGCTGGCCGGCCGTGGCCTCTCGCCCCGCGCTCGGAGGTCCGCTCGTCACGGGCTCCGGCAAGAACATCGACGCGATCCTCGCCGCGGTCGGGATCTCGAACTTGGTCGTGACCGACCTCGAGCTCGACGGCGACGACGACATGAACGTCAACACGGGGACGTTCACCTCGTGCAACGTGGCGTACGTCAACAGCAGTGGCCGCGTCGAGCGCTGCGCGCTCTACGGAGTACAGGACAACCCGACGAGCGGAATGCAGGGCGGGATCGCCGGCTACGTGCAGGGTGGCAGCTCGAACGTCGACTTCCTCTCCTGCAACGCCTACGACACGCAGAAGACCTTCTTCGTCTGCACCGGCGGGACGATGGACGTGCTGAGCTGCACGATCACCGGCCGTGGCAAGACCCCCAGCATCGCCCAGAACGGCATCCAATGGACGGGCGGCAGCGGTCGCATCGAAGGCTGCACGATGACGGGCATCTGGTGGATCGGCACTCCTTGGACCTCGACCGGGGTCCTGCCGTACGACCCGGGTGGTCCGATCGTGGTCCGCGGTAACACCTTCGTCGACTGCCAGACCGGCGTCTACTGGATCGACACCGCGATCCCGACCATTGATCTCTTGATCGAGAACAACAGCTTCACCCATACCTCGGCGCTCGATCAGAACGGCTACGACGCGATCGATGTGTACACGGGAGACACCGCGCCCGGCACGTGGATCGTGCGCAACAACCAGTTCCACGAGATCTACGGCAACTCCCTCTGGACGAACCTCGGCGGCGGCACCGTCACCGGCAACACTTTCGATGACACCGGCTCCGTCTTCGGCCTGGTGCAAGCCCAGGACGACAGCGCCGGCGGAAACGTTTGGAACGGCAACAACTGGTCCGATTGGGCCACCAACGCCGGCTTCAACACCTCGACCTATCAGATCGCGGGCACCGCGGGCGCCGTCGATGGCACGCCGACCTCGGTGATCCCGGGCCTCAGCGGCCCGAACGCGATTGCGACCTCCACCTCGCTCCTGCCGCTCGGCCCGAGCTGCGTCGCTTCGGCGGATCTCAACGGCGACGGCTTCCAGGACCTCGTCGTCGGCCTCTCCGACCAGGCGCTCGGCACGAACGACAAGGTCGAAGTGCTGCTCTCGGGCGGCGTGCTGCTCGGCGTCGCGGTGTTCACGCCTCCGGGCACGACCTACACCATCGGCGATGATCCGAGCGACATCGCGATCGGCGACGTGACCGGCGACGGTCGAGCGGACCTCGTCATCGCCTGCAAGGGCAACAACAGCGTGCACGTCCTCGCCGGCAACGGCCTCGGCGCCTTCGCCGCGCACCACGTGCTGAGCTTCGGAGCGAGCACCTTCGAGACGCAGCCGACCTCCGTCGTCATCGCGCAGCTCGCGGGCAGCGCGGATCGCGACCTCGCGATCTCGTTCCAGGGCAGCCTCCTCTCCGGCGGCACCGTGCGCGTGATGCGCAACAACGGCGGCGGCAGCGCGTTCACCTCGCTCCCCATCGCCGGTCTCACCATCGGCTCCGGGATGGGCATCGACGCCGGAAACTTCGACGCCGACGCCGATCTCGAGCTGGCGGTCACCGATTCGGGCTCGACGCTCACCGACAACAAGATCCGCGTGATCGACAACGCGGCCGGCGTCTTCAGCCTGAGCGCCACGTTGACCACGCTCTCCTCGCCGCGCGGCATCGACGTCGGTGACGTGAACGGCGACGGCAATGCCGACCTCGCGGTCGGCTGCTTCGGCGACGGCGGCATCACGAACGACGGCGGCATCGCGGTCTTCTTCGGCAACGGCGCCGGCGGCTTCCCGACCTCGACCACCTCGGTCGGCTTCGGCGGGCGCCGTGGCACGAGCGCGGTGGCGATCGCCGACCTGAACAGCGATAGCGGCCCGAGCGGCTCGTTGATGGACGTGGTCGGCTTGAACCTCGTCAGCGCCAACTTCACGGGCCTCGTCGGCTACACCGGCGGCGCCTTCGGCCTCACGCGCACGGCGTCTTCCGGCGGCGTCACGCCGACGGACTTCACCATCGCGAACCTCGACAACGACTGCGCGCCGGACGTGATCGTGGTCGACTTGAACGCCCAGTCGATCTTCGTGCACTACGGCTCGGGCGGCGCGCTCGCGCAGACCTTCGGCACCGGCTGCACCGGCGTCTCGGGCATCCCGACGATCGGCACCTTCGGCACGCCGGCGGTCCCGACGATCGGCAACCCGACCTTCGGTGTCTCCCTCGGCAACGCGCGCGCCTTCACCTTGGCCGTGCTCTTCGGCGGCACCGGCTTCGGCCCGGGCGCCTGCACGAATCTGATCCCGACGCCGATCCTCTTCAACCTGGTCGGCTTCACCAGCGGCGCGGGCACGGCGCAGATCCCGATCCCCGTGCCGAACGATCCGCTGCTCGACTGCTTGGAGATCTACCTGCAGTGGGCGGTGTGGGATCCGGCCGGCGGCTTCGGCGGCTTCTCGACCAGCAACGGCCTGCGCGTGCGCGTCGGCGGGCTGTGTTTCGCGGCCGCGCTCCGCTCGACGAGCGGTGCGCGTGCGCCATGCCGCGGGGCGAGCGCTCGTCGAGAGCGCTCGCCCCGCGGCGTTTTCGTTCCGTCGATCTGCGGACGCTCAGACGACCAGGTTCAGCATGCGATCCGGTACGAAGATCACCTTGCGGATCGGCTTGCCGTCGAGCTGCTTCTGCACTCCCGGCTCGGCGAGCGCGAGCTCGAGCACCTGCTCTTGCTTCGCCCCCTTCGGCACGGTCAAGCTCGCGCGGAGCTTGCCGTTCACCTGCACGGGGATCCCGACCTCGTCGTCGACGAGCCACTTCGGATCGTAGCTCGGCCAGGGCTGGCGCGAGAGGCTCTGCGTGTGGCCGAGGCGCGACCAGAGCTCTTCGGCGAGATGCGGCGCGAAGGGCGAGAGCACGAGCACGAACTTCTCCGCGACCTCGCGCGGGATCGAACGCTCCTTCTTCGCCGCGTTCACGAACTCCATCATGCGCGAGATGGCGGTGTTGAAGCGCATGGCCTCGATATCGCCACCGACCTTCTCGATCGTGCGATGCAGCTCCTTCAGGAGCGCCGGCGACGCTTCGCCGCCTGCACGCACGGCCTCGCTGAGCTCGCCGATCTTCGTGTCGATGAGCAGCGACCAGCAGCGATCGAGGAAGCCGTACACCCCCTTCACGCCGCTCGTCTGCCAGGGCTTCACCGCCTCCAGCGGCCCCATGAACATCTCGTAGAGGCGCAGCGCATCGGCGCCGTACTCCGCGACGATGTCGTCGGGGTTGACCACGTTGTAGCGCGACTTCGACATCTTCTCGATCTGCGTCGAGACCGGGACGCCGGAGCTCTTCACGAACCACTGGCCGTCGCGCTCCTCGACCTGGTCGGGCGAGTAGTACTTCTTCGCCGCGTCTTGGTAGGAGTAGGCGAGGATCATCCCCTGGTTGAAGAGCTTCTGGAACGGCTCCTTCGTATGCACGAGGCCGCAGTCGTAGAGCACCTTGTGCCAGAAGCGCGAGTAGAGGAGATGCAGCACGGCGTGCTCGACGCCGCCGACGTAGAGATCGACCGGACCCCAGCGGCGCTCCGCCTCCGGCGAGAAGGGCAGCGTCTCGTTCTTGGGGTCCATGAAGCGGAGGTAGTACCAGCACGAGCCCGCCCACTGCGGCATCGTGTTGGTCTCGCGGAGCAGCGTCTCGCCGTTCACCTCGACCTTCATCCACTGCTCCGCTCGTGCGAGCGGCGGCCGTCCGTCGCTCGTCGGACGGAAGTCCTCGAGATGCGGCAAGGTCACCGGCAGCGCGTCCTCCGGCAGCGGCACGATGGTCCCATCCTGCTTCAGGAGGACGGGGAAGGGCTCGCCCCAGTAGCGCTGCCGCGAGAAGAGCCAGTCGCGGAGCTTGTAGGTGACGCGCCGGACGCCGGAGCCGCGCTCCTCCAGCCAATCGATCATCTGGGCCTTCGCCTGCTCGACGGCGAGGCCATCGAGGAAGCCCGAGTTCACCGCGACGCCGTCGCCGGTGTGCGCCGCTCGCTGCACGTCGGCGCCGCCCGAGATCACCTCGCGGATCGGCAGCGCGAACTTCACCGCGAACGCGTGGTCGCGCTCGTCGTGCCCGGGCACGGCCATGATGGCGCCGGTGCCGTAGGTCATCATCACGTAGTCGGCGACCCAGATCGGAATCAGCGCGCCGTTCACGGGGTTCCGCGCGTAGGCGCCGGTGAAGACGCCGGTCTTCTCCCGCTCCGCCGCGAGCATGCGCTCCTTGTCGGCGGTGTTCTTCGCCTTCTCGACGTAGGCGCGCACCGCGGCGCGCTGCGAGTCCGTGGTGATCTTCTCGACGAGCGGATGCTCGGGCGCCAGCACCGCGTAGGTCGCGCCGAAGAGCGTGTCCGGTCGCGTCGTGAACACCGTGAAGCGCTCTTCCGCGCCCGAGCTCTCGCGCACACCGGCGATCGCGAAGTGCACCTCCGCGCCCTCCGAGCGCCCGATCCATTGGCGCTGCATCTCCAGCACGCCGGGCGGCCAGTCGAGGCCGTCGAGATCGTCGAGCAGCCGCTGCGCGTACGCCGTGATCTTCAGCATCCACTGCTTCATCGAGCGGCGCTCGACGGGATCGCCGGTCTCGATGTACTTGCCGTCGGCGACCTCTTCGTTCGCAAGCACCGTGCCCTGCGCGGGGCACCAGTTCACCGGCACTTCGGCGAGATAGGCCAGGCCCTGCTCGTAGAGCTTGCGGAAGATCCACTGCGTCCAGCGATAGTAGTCGACCGCGGAGGTGTCGACCTCGCGCCTCCAATCGTAGGAGAGGCCAAGGCGCTGGATCTGGCGCTTGAAGTTGGCGATGTTCTCCTTCGTGATCTCGGCCGGATGGCGCCCTTCGCGCACGGCCGCGCGCTCCGCAGGCAGACCGAATGCGTCCCAGCCCATCGGATGGAGCACGTCGAAGCCCTTCATGCGCTTGTAACGCGCGATGATGTCGGTCGCCGTGTAGCCCTCCGGATGCCCCACGTGCAGCCCCGCCCCCGACGGATAGGGGAACATGTCGAGCACGTAGTACTTCGGCAGCGAGGGGTCCTCGAGGGTCTTGAAGCACTCGTGCTTCGCCCAGTGGGCTTGCCAACGCGGCTCGATCTCGGCGGGGTCGTAGCGGGTCACGTGCAGAAGCTCCTCAGCCGCTCGGGCGGCCCGGTCCATCGAAGGGGCGGGATTGTAGAGAGCGCCCCCGCGCCGGGCTATGCGGGAACCTGGCCCCCGAGGATCTGCAGCAGGCGCTCCGCGCGCACGGACGCGAGATGCTCGCGGCTCACCGCCCGCGCCCGCGCGCGCAGCGCCTCC
>JAEUHW010000244.1 GCA_016793245.1 Planctomycetota bacterium | reverse complement strand
CCAGCGCTGCTCCGGCGCTAACGCGAGCGCCACCGAGCGATGGCCGTCGGGCACGAGCACGCGCTGTGGCTCGACGGCGAGGCGCGGCCAATGGCGCACGCTCTCGTCCCCGGAGGTGCCGGCCGCCGAGACGAGGCCCGCATCGTTCGGCAGGAACGCGACGCCGTGCACGTTGCCGGTGTGTCCGGTGAGGATCGCCGTGGGCGTGCCCTCGCGGCTCCAGAGGCGGATCGTCCGGTCGTAGGAAGCCGAGGCTAGCTGCGATCCGTCGGCGTTCCACGCGAGGTCCATCACGCGGCCGCGATGCCCTTCGAGCAAGGTGGGCTCGGCGTCGCGCTCGCCGAGTCGGAACAAGCGGATCGGTCCGTCGTTCGAGCCGAGTGCCGCGAGCTCGCCCCGCGGATCTATGGCGATGTCGAAGTGATTGCCCTCGATCGCGTGGTTCGCGACGCGCTTGCCGCGCCGCGCGTCCCAGAGCTTCCAGCCGGTGGTCGCCGTCGTGGCCAGCAAGTCGCGCGGGCCGAAGTCGAGGCCATGGATCGAGTGGGCGTGACCATCCCACCGCCGGCGCGGAGGCGGCAGGGCAGCGCTCGTGTTCGTGCTCTCGTCGGCGCACGCGTGCTCCGGAGCGAGCAGCGCGGCGAGGGGGAAGAGCAGCAGCTCTCCGGTCGCGAGCGCGAGCGCGAGCTCCGCGCCTCCCGGTTCGAAGTCGAGTGCGCGCGCCGTCGCGTCGAGCGAGAAGCGGGCGCGCAGCGCGAAGCTCTCTCCGTCGCGGAGCTCGAGCGTCTTGCCCGCGGCCGTCGCGAACAGCGTTCCATCGGGCGACCACGCGACGTCCTCGGCGGCGTGCGCGTAGCGGCGCTCGAAGCGCCGCTCGCCGCTCGCGACCTCGATCGCGCAGACGCGGCCGCCGGCATCGCCGGTGGCGACGAGCGCGCCGCGCGGATGCACGGCGATCGCGTTCGCCGCGCGCTCGCTGCGGCCGATCACGCGGCTGAAGTCGAGCTTGCTCGCGAGGTAGCTCCACTCCCAATGGCGATAGCGCTCCGGCGCGGAGTGGAGGTGCGCGCGCGCGTCGATGAAGTCGCTCGCGCGCAGCGCGGCCTCCGCGGCCGAGAGGTGGGCGGTGTAGGTGCGCTGGTCGGCGCGCTCGCGTTCTTCCTCTGCTCGCGCGAGCAGATAGAGTGCGATCGCGAGTCCGCTGGAGAGCGCGAGGAAGAGTGCCAGAAGCGCCGCCGCGAGGCGCGGACTCCTCTCGATCCAGCGGCGCACGCGCAAGAGCGCGCTTGCGCGTCGTGCCGCGATCGGCTCGCATCGCAGATAGCGCGCGAGATCATCGGCCAGCGCGCGCGCGCTCGCATAACGCCGGTTCCGATCCCGCTCCATCGCGGTCATCACGATCGTCGCGAGATCGCGTCCGACGCGCGGATTCGCGCGCTGCAGCGGCAGCGCGTCGCCGCTCTCGATGCGCCGGAGGAACTCCGCCGTGCTCGAGACGTTCCCGAACGGGGTCGTGCCGCTGAGCGCCGTGTAGAGCGTCACGCCGAGTGAATAGACATCGCTCTGCGCGTCGACGCGCGCGTGCTCGCCGCGGAGCTGCTCGGGAGAGGCGTACGCGGCCGTACCCACGAACTCGCCGCTCGCCGTGTGCAGGCTGTGCTCCGCGTCGCGCACGAGGCCGAAGTCCGAGAGCACGGGGCAGAGGTCCGCGCGCAGCAGGATGTTGCTGGGCTTCACGTCGCGATGGACGAGGCCCTTCGCGTGCACCGTCTGGAGCGCCTCGGCGACCGCGACCCCGATCTTCGCGACGCACGCCGGGTCGAGGCGCGGATCGCGGGAGGCGATCGCGGCGGCGAGCGTCGAGCCCTCGATCCACTCCATCGCATACGCACAGAGCTCGCGCTCGGCGAAGACGGCGTGGATCGCGACCACGTGCGGATGCACGATGCGCGCCAAGGCGCGCGCCTCGGCGAGGAAACGCTCGCGCGAGCGCGGCGAGGCGGAGAGCGAGGGTGCCAGGAGCTTCAGCGCGACGATGCGCTGGAGCTCGAGCTCGCGCGCGCGGTAGACGATGCCCATCGCGCCGCGGCCGACTTCCTCCAGCAGCTCGAAGCCCGGCAGCGCGGGCAGCTCCGACGACGGCAGCAGCGGTGGGGTCGCGCACGCGATGTCCGCGGCGAGGAGGAGCAGCTCCCGAGCGCGTTCCGCGAGCGCCTCGCGACCGGAGAGCCAAGCGTCGAGATCGACGACTTCGCCGCGTTCGCGGCAAGCGACGGCGAGCTCGAAGAGCTCGTCGAGCGCGGCCTCGTCGGCCGCGGAATGCGGCCCGGGAGCAGGCGCGGGGGCGGCGCCTTCCGGCTGAGGGAGAGAGAGGCTCACGAGTTCGAGGGGCCAGGCATCGCCTCTCCAGAACGTGAGGCGCGTTCCTCAGCGCTGCGCATTCCTGACTTTCGCGCCGCGAGCGATCCGCGAGCTCGGCCTCGCGGCGCTACTCCTTCACCTTCCGGAGCTGCACCTCGATCTCCCCGAAGCCCACCGCGCCACGCCCGTCCTGCACGTCGCGCGCCTCGAGCACGCGCGCGCGGAGCTGGCGCAGGCTCACGACCTTCGGTAGGACGACGACGAGCTTCCGGAGATCGGTGGAGGGCATCTCGACGACGAGGGCGGGGCCCTTGCCGTTGATCTCGAGCTCGACGATGCGCGCGCGGGCGGTGCGTGCGCGCTCGCGTTCGTCGCGATCGGGATGGGGATGCGAGAGCAGGATCACGTTGCAGCGCAGCGGCTGCGCGGTCGCGATCGAGATCCAAGGGCTCTGGTCGGAATCGGCGCTGAGCCAGGCTCTGCTCTGGCGATTGTCGGTGGCCCAACCCGCGGCCCAGTAATCGTTGAGCTGGGAGGAGGCGCTCACCGCGGGAGCCATGCTGGGGAGCAAGTTCTTGCCGGGATCGGTCGCGTACTCGAGGAGCGCGGGATCGAGCGCTTCGCGGATCTGGATCGCGAGAGGAGCGGATTCCAAGAGCTCCTCGTCGTGCGTGCGACCTTCTTCCAGCGGCGGGACGGCGAGCGTCACGCGCGCGGCGATGCGGCGGTCGCCCGGGTTCGGATAGCGCTGCTGGAACGCGAAGCGCTGGCTGCCCGAAGGGCGCAGCGGATCGCCGGTCATGGTCGCCAAGCGCTTCTCGTGCGTGAGGCGCAGATCGAGCACCTGGGCGCGAGAAGCGCGCGGCGCGCGCAGGCAGAGGATGTTGGCGCCGGGGCGCAGCGCGGCGAGCAGCGTGTCGCGATTCGCGATCTCGGTGTAGCCGCTCGTGCGCGCGGGCCCGCGATGCACGGAGATCCCGTTCAGCCAGATCTCGAGATCGCCGACGGCTTCTTCCTTCGCCGCGCTCGGCGCGGGGAGCTTCTGCAGGTCGCTCGCGCTGCGGCCCAAGTAGATCTGGTCGTAGAAGCCCGCCTCGCCGTCCATCGGCGTGTAGGAGAGACCGGTGAGCACGCACTCGCGACCGAGGTCGCGGAAGAGGTCGCGCGTCACGACGACCCAGTCGCTCGGCAGCTTCTTCTCGACTTGCAGCGCGGGCTCGAAGCCGATCGCGTTCTCGCCGGCGTAATAGCGCATCGCGGTCTCCCAGCGACCGTCGGTGGCGAGCTGCAGCATGATGCCCTTGCCGCCGCTCTTCTTCCACGCGAAGCGCACGAAGCGGAACTCGCCCTTGCCGGGGTTCTTGCGGATGGGATAGCTCCAGCCCGGGATCGCGGGGTTCTCGATCACCGAGCCCGCGACGCGCACCGCACTCGCGCTGCCGCCCGCGCCGCCGCCGGCGAACTCCTGGCGCGTCTGATCGCGATGCGTCGGGAGATCGAGCAGCGCGCCTTCATCGACGAGCGCGAACGCAGGCGGGAGATCTTGCGGGTTCGCGCTCGCGCTCTCTTCGGCGAGGAGCGAGAGCCGCGGTTCGAGCGCGCTCTCCTTGCCGAGCTCGAAGCGGCGGCGCAGGAAGAGCTCGCGGTCCTTCGACGCCGGATCCGGTGCGTAGCGCACCGGGCCTTCGTCCCACTTGCCGTCGTCGTAGCCGGCTTCGAGCCACGGCCCCGCGAGATGCGCCGGAACCGGAGCTCGCGCGGTGTGGCGCCAGGGCACGGGGAAGCCCTGCGCGTCGACGAGCAGGTCGGCGTCGGGCTCGACGTACTCGACGCGTGCGACGCGCACCTCGCCTTCGGGATCGCCGGGCCACGCGTAGGCCTTCTTGGTCGCGTCGCCGAACGAGGAGATCCAGATCGCGATCGGCGTATCGCCGGAGGCGCGCAGCGACACCGGGGCCTTGGGATCGTCGCTGCCGTAGTTGCGGACGCCGAGGGCCGAGCTGGCACCCGTCGACGGCGAGGTCGCCTTCACCAGGAAGAGCAGGGCGTAGCAGGTCTCGGGCTGGCCGTTGTCGCCGTCGTCCCACGCGCCATCGCCGCGCTGCGTGCGCACGAGCTGGCGCGCGCCCTCGCGATACCAGTCGTGACCGCCGATCTCGCGCTCGCCGATCAGCGCGCCGACGCGCTCCAAGCCGTAGAGATAATAGCGGTACCAGTTCGAGTGCCGGTTGTCGGGCGGGTTCGTCGTGACGGAGAAGTTGCGCCCGAGCCAGTCGACGCCGCGGCGCACGCCGGCGATCGCGCCGCCGCGGAGATCGCTGTCGCGGCGGTCTTTCTCCGCGACGCCTTGCAGCGCTTCATGCGCGATCTTCAGGATCGAGACGCCCGCGCAGGTCATCGAGCCCGTGGGATCGTTCGTGTCGACGTAGCCGAAGCCCGCGGGATCGTAGGCGCCGCTCGGCACGACTTGGTGCTTCAGCGTGCGCTGGATGAGGAGGCGCCAGGTCTCGGGCTCGACGGTGGCACCGCCGCTCGTCGCCGCGCGCAGGCCGAGCGCCGCGTACTGCGTGTTCGAGAGGTCGACGCGGCCTTCGGGATAGGCGTAGCCGCCGTCCTTGCTCTGCCAGGAAGCGAGCTCGTCGGCGAGCTGCTGCACGAACGGCGCGTGCTGCGGATCCTTCGTCGCGACGAAGGCCATGATCGTGCACGCGATCTCGTAGGTCTTCACGCAGGGGGAGTTCTTGAGATACGCGAGTCCGCGCTGCACGGCTTGGTGCTCGCGCTTCACTCCCGACTTCAGCAGCGTGTAGGTCGCGAGCGCGGTCTGCCCGTTCACGAACTCGGGCGCGTGGTAGCGCCAGGAGCCGTCGAGCTCCTGCTGCTCGAGCAGATACTCGACGCCGCGATCGATGGCGCGATTGATCTTCTCCTGCATCACGCCCCAGGCTTCTTCGTGCTGCCCGTCGGTCGCGCGGATGGGCCGCGGCGAGCTCGTCGCCGAGATGCGATAGCAGCCGATCGCGTGGCGCTCGCCCCACTGGTAGGAGAGCTCGAGCACGAGCTTTGCGCCTTTCTTGCCGGGCGCGTCGCGCAAGAGCTCCACGACCAGCTCGTGTGACTTGCCGAGGTGCGGGTAGACCGCCCAGCCCGTGTTGGGCAAGCCGTCGAAGGAGGTCTGCGCGGCGTGGCCCGCCTGATCGAAGCCCGCCGTCGCGGTGGCGATCGGCAGCTCGCGCGGATCACCGCCGACGCCGGCGTCGAAGAGCAGGCGCGCTTCGTTCAGCACGAAGTTCCCGCCGGGGGAGCGGCCGGGGCCGCCGCGGGCGAGCGACGGATGCGCCAGCGCTTCGATGCGCACGCCGGTCGCGCTGCCGAGCTCGAGCTCGAAGCTCAGGCGATGCACGTCGCGCTCGGGGTTCTCACCGCCGACGAGGACGCTGCCGTCGGCTTGCGGCGTGAACGTCGCTCCGCCCTGCGACGTTCCACTGGCGAACGGCAGGACCTTCCAGTCGGGTGCCTGGGCAACGGCCTCGGCGGTACCGAGGAGCGAGAGCAGCCCGAGCGCCGTCGCTCGGAGCACGGCGGGAGTAGCGGCGATCTGCATGCGTCGCGGGCGGTGGCAGGAGGGCGCGGCGCGAACGAGCCGGGGCGGCCGGCTAGGAGATCTAGGCCGCCGTTCGCGGGGAGTCGGCCCATCGTAAGGGCCAGCTCTCGACCTCGCCAACGGCTCGCTCGCCCTTCGGCTTCAGTTCTCTCGCTCGGGCGGTCGATCCCCCGCAGGTTCGCCTCGCCCTCGGAGAGGCCAGCGCTTGAGTAGGATCGAAGAGAGCATTCCGCGCAGCCGCCGGGCTCGTGCCTGGCTGCTCAGCACCGCCGCGGCCATCGCGGCGCTCGTGCTGATCGGCCTCTGCGTGCCCGGGCTCAGCGGGCGTAAGCGCGTTTCGCTCTGGACGAGCGCGGGCAGCGGCGCCGCGCCCGGTGGCCGGGTGCTGAAGGTGGCCTGCCTCGGCACGGGGCGCGAGCGCTTGCCGCGCGAGCTCGAGCTGAACGCCGCTCGCCTGGCGAAGCACCTCCAGCCGGTCGGCATCGCGGGGATCGAGGTCGTTCCGCTCGCGAGCTACGCGCAGCTCCGGCGGGGGTTCCTCGAGGGCGAGCTCGACGTCTTCCTGGGCAGCGCTTACCCCGCGCTGATGCTCGTCCAGGACACGCGGGCGAAGCTCTTCCTCGAGCGCGCGGGCGTCGGCGAGAACGATGGTCGCGCGCTGTGGGTGGTCGATGCGCAGAGCCCCGCGCGGGTGCTCGCCGATCTGAAGGGCAAGCGGGTCGCCTTCGTCGATCGCTTCGATGCCTCGCGCGGCTTGGAGGCACTGGCGACGCTCCAGGCGGCCGGCCTCGAGGTCGCTCCCGACGAGCTCGACGGACGAGGCGCGTCGCGGCCCGAGGCCCTGCGCTTCGTCTGCTCGGGCGACGTCGAGACCTCCTTGCTCTGGCTGCGCCACGGGCGCGTCGACGCGATCGCGATCGACGCCTCCGATCTGCCGCCCGCCGATCTCGAGCCGGACGGTCCCTGGCGCGTGGTCGGTCGCAGCGAGCTCGTCGTGCCGCGCGACGCGATCGTCTCACGCCTCGGCCTCGATCCGCCGATCGGCAGGGCGCTCTTCGAGGAGCTCGGGCGCGTCAGCGCCTTCGATCCGACGGGCGTGCTGCGCTTCGCGCCGCCGACGGCTTCGATCACCAGCGAGATCGAGCGTCGCGTCGGGCGCTGGTCCCCGTTCAGTGCGAGGCTCGCGCCGTGAGCTTGTTCACGCGGCTCGGTCGGCGCCTCTGGGCGCTCCTCGCGCGCCTCCGCATCGGCGGCGGTCTGCAAGGGCGCTTCATCCTCTTCGTGTCGCTGCTGCTCATGCTCTGCGGCGGCGTCGTCACGAAGCTCTCGATCGAGGCGCGCGCCGACGAGATCGAGCGGCGTCTGGAGGAGCGCGGTCACGCGGTCGCGGGACTGCTCGCGCGGCTCCTGCCGCGCGCGATCGATACGCTCGCGATCGACGAGGTCCGCGCGCACTTGGCCGAGCTGCGCGCCGGCATGCCGTCGCTGCGCTATGCGTACGTGCTCGACGACGAAGGCCGCATCCTCTCGGACGGCACCTTCGCGAACCCGCGCCGCGGTCTGCCGGTCGGTGACGAGCTCGAGGTGGTGTGCGCGCGGACGAGCGAGCCCGTGGCGCAAGAGGGACCGGGTCTGATTGACGTCGCGCATCCGGTGTTCGTGAGCGCGCGCAGAGTCGGCGTCGTGCGCGTCGGGGTGGATCGCGGGGAAGCGCGCGCGGAGATGGCCGCGGTGCGCGACGCTTCGATCGTGCTCGCCTCCGCGCTGGTCTTGCTCTGCGTCGTGCTGACGGTCGCGTTCGCGGGCACCATCGTGCGCCCGCTCGAGCGCTTGACGCGGGCCATCCAAGCGGTGGCGCGCGGCGAGCTCGAGCAGGAGATCCGCGTGCGCGCGGGCGACGAGCTGCGCGTCCTCGCCGATGCGTTCAACGAGATGACCTCGACGCTGCGCGACACGATGGTGCGCAACGACTACGTGGACAACGTGCTGCGCTCCATGAGCGATGCGCTGCTCGTCGTCTCGCGCGAAGGCCGCATCCTGAAGGTCAACGCCTCCGCGTGCGCGATGCTCGGCTACGACGAGTTCGAGCTCGTCGGGCGCGGCATCGACCATGTGCTCGAGGCGGACGAGCAGGACACGCCGATCGAGACGGAGCTCCTGCGTTGGGTCGGCCAGCGGCGCACGCGGCCGGAGGAGCGCTCCTACCGCGCGAAGGACGGGCGCTCGATCCCGGTCTCGTTCTCGACGTCGTTGATGGGGGAGCGGATCGGCGGAGCGCACGCGCTGGTCTGCCTGGCGCAGGACATCACGGAGCGGAAGCGCGACGAAGAGCGCATGCACGCGGCGATCGAGGCGGCGGAGATCGCGAACGAGGCGAAGGGCACCTTCCTCGCGCGCATGAGCCACGAGATCCGCACGCCGATGAACGGCATCATCGGGATGACCAACCTGCTGCTTGAGACGCGGCTCGACGCGGATCAGCGCGAGATGGCGCAGATGGTGATCCGCTCGGGCGATGCGCTGCTCACGATCATCAACGACATCCTCGACTTCTCGAAGGTCGAGGCCGGCAAGCTGCGGCTCGACGCGGTGCCGTTCGATCTGCCGCAGCTCGTCGAGGAAGTGGGGGAGCTGCTCGCGGCGCGCGCGCACGACAAGGACTTGGAGCTCGCGCTCTACGTTCATCCCGAAGTGCCTTCGCAGGTGATCGGCGACCCCGGTCGCGTGCGCCAGATCCTGGTGAACCTGATCGGCAACGCGGTGAAGTTCACCGAGATCGGCGATGTCGTCGTGGTCGGGAGCTTGGTCGCCGGCGGAGCGGACGAGGTCTTCGTGCGCTTCGAGGTGCGCGACAGCGGACCGGGCATCCCCGACGAGCTGCGGCCGCGGCTCTTCGAGTCGTTCAGTCAGGCCGACGAGACGATGGCGCGGCGCTTCGGCGGCACCGGGCTCGGGCTCGCGATCTCGCGTCAGCTCGTCGAGCTGATGGGCGGCGAGATCGGGGCGGAGAATCGCCCGCAGGGGGGCTCGATCTTCTGGTTCACCGTGAGGTTGCAGCTCGATCTGCGGGCGAATCGGCCGCTCGCGGGGCACGTCGAGGGCGACGGCCAGATGCTCGCGCTCTCCGGTCGGCGCGTGCTGGTGATCGAGCCGCACGAGCCGCATCGCGCGTTCCTTGCGCGGCGCCTCTCGGACTGGGGGCTCGAGACGACTTGCGTCGCCGATGCCGTGCGCGCGCGCGAGCGCCTGCGCGATGCGTGGAACGCGCAAGTGCCCTTCGAGATCGCGGTCATCGACGAGCGCAGCGGAGTGGGCAGCGCGGCGGAGCTCGCGCGGGAGCTGAAGGAGCTCTATGGGGAGCGCGCGCTGCACACCGTGGTGATGACGCGCATGCGTCCCGGCGCGCGGCAGGTTCCCGGCGTGGGCGTCGACGTCATCCTGCCGAAGCCGCTGCGGCGCGAAGCGCTGCGCCGCGCCTTGCTGGGCTTCCTGCGGAAGCCCGTGCTCTCGACTTCGGTGTCTGCGCCTGCGCTCGGCCTGGAGACGCCGGTGGAGCTCCCGGCGCACTTCGATCTCCACGTCCTCATCGCCGAGGACAACGTCGTGAACCAGAAGGTCGCGCGACGCCTGCTCGAGAACCTGGGCTGCACCGTCGACGTCGCCTCCGACGGCGTCGAAGCCGTCGCCGCCGTCGAAGCCGGCAGCTTCGACCTCGTCCTCATGGACTGCCAGATGCCGCTGCTCGACGGCTACGACGCCACGCGCGTGATTCGTGTCAACGAGAACCTCCGCGGCGTGCGCACCCCGATCCTCGCCATGACCGCGAACGCCATGAAGGGCGACCGCGAGCGCTGCCTCGAAGCCGGCATGGACGACTACCTACCCAAGCCCATCGACAAGCAAGCCCTCATCACCGCCCTCCACACCTGGACCGGCCGCCGCATCAGCGCCCCCACCCTCTGAAACCAAAGCATCGCTCTCCGAAGCTCTTCGCGTCCTCGCCGCCGCGTCACTCCCCGACCCCGGACGTACGGTGCCAGGAACGTTTTCACCGGGGTCGCCTTCGCGCTCTCCGATTGGAACGTCTCTTCACGACCCCGGTGAAAACGTTCCTGGCAGCGTACGTCCGGGGTTAGCGGGTGGGTTCGAAGAAGAGGAGGTGTTGCCAGGGGAGCTCGTCGTAGGAGCTCGCGAGGCGGAAGCCGTTGGCTTCGAGCTCGAGCAGGCATTGGGCCTTGCTCATCTTGTGCTCGGGCTTGATGGGGACGTCCTTGTCCTCGGTGCGGAACTCGACGAGGGCCAGGCGGCCGCCGGGCTTCAGCGCTTCGCGCACGCGGCGCAGCACGGGCTCGGGATGCGAGAGCTCGTGGTAGACGTCGACCATGAGGATGAGATCGCACGAGCGCGGCGGTAGGTGGGGATCGAAGGACTCGCACTCGATCGTGCGGATGTTCTCGAGCTTCTCCTTCTCGGCGAGGACCTCGAGGAGGCGCAGCATCTCGGGCTGGAGGTCGACGGCGAGAACGCGCCCGCTCGCGCCGATCCGCCGCGCGATGCGCAGGGAGTGGAAGCCGTTGCCGCAGCCCAAGTCCGCGACCGTCAGGCCCTCGCGCAGCCCGAGCTGCCCGAGGAGCAGCTCCGGCGCTTCCTCCTTCTCGCGCGTCTCGCGCATCAACCAGCCCGCGCCTTGCCAGTGCATGGTCTGCGCGACCACGCGGCCCTGATAGCTCCGCACCGCCGCCGGCTCGCGATGGCGGAACGCGTAGAGCGCCTTCTCCGTGCGCAGATAGAGCACGCCGCCCTCGATCGCCGGCGTGGCGTAGATCGGCTCCTCGAAGTCGTGCACCGCGCGTGTCTCGAGCGGCAACGCATCGCGGCAGATGCTCACCAAGCCGCTCGTGCTGGCGAACACGACCAGCCCGTCGCACGCGACCGGCGACGCGTAGTAGGAGTCGATCGCATGTTCCAGGCGCGCGCGCTGCTTCATCTCCCCGGTGAACGGATCGAGCACGGTGACCAAGCCGCCCTGATCGTGCAGCACGAAGAGCCCGCTCCGCCCGAGCAGCATCGAGGGGAGCTGCGGCACGCTGCGGTGATAGGTCCACTTCACCGCCTCCGGTGTGCGATCGCCGCTGCCGCCGCACGCGATGGCGAGGAGCCCGTTCCGCGAGCGCAGCGCGGCGCCGAGGTAGTCCCACTCCGCAGCGTCCAGCGTCTTGCTCCCGTCGAGATCGACGAACGCGTGCCACTCGCCGAGCAGGGGATCCTTCACTTCGTCGCGCGCGAGCACGCCGTCGCCGTTCGTGTCGAGCGCGCTGAACTCGGGTCGCTCGACCATGCGCCCCGGGTCGTTCTCGGGCGAACCGTAGCCGTTGATGTACAGCGTGTCCCCGAGCATCACCGGCACGGACTTCATCTCGAACGAGAGCCCTTGCACCCACCAGCGCCGCTCTCCGCTCGCGAGCTCATACGCGTCGAGCTCGAACGAGCCCGGAAGCAATACCTGCTCCTCGCCCTGCGGCGTGCGCCAGAGGATCGGCGTGCAGTGTCCGCTCCGCGCCCACGGCCGCTCGGCCTTCCAGCGCGTCTCGCCGCTGCGCGCATCGACGGCGAGCAGGTAGGAACCTTGGTTCTGATCGCACGCGAGCAGCACCAGGTCGCCGGCGAGGATCGGCGAGGCGCCCATGCCGTAGACGTTCCGGAACGGCCCGAGGGGCTTCTTCCAGAGCTCCTTGCCGGCGTGGTCGAACGCGAGCAGCCCGACGTCGGGGAAGAACACCACGATGCGCTGCGCATCGACCGCCGGTGTGGGGGACGCGGGGTGATTGCGCTGATCCACCAGATCGCGTCGCTCGCGCGCCACCTCGCGGCGCCACGCGACGCGGCCGTCCGTGCGCGCGAGTGAATAGAGGAAGAGCTTCTCGTTCTCCTCCGCGGTGAGGAAGACGTGCTCGGCGCTCAGCACCGGCGACGAGTGGCCGGCCGGTAGCTCCGTCCGCCAGAGCTTGAGCTCCGGATCGCCGAGATGCACGGGCAAGCGAGCGGGGCTCGCGCTGCCGGCGCCGTTCGGCCCGCGGAAGCGCGACCACGCGGAGACCGCGGCCGGCTCCTGCGCCGAGAGCGTGGCAAGGGCCGAGAGCAGGAAGAGCGAGCCGAGCGCCGCAGCGGAGTTCCTCATGGGCGGATTCGAACGCGCGCGCTCACTCGCGGCAAGCGTGCGCAGCGTTCGGCGTGGAGCCGCCGACCGCGCTCCGCTACCATCGCGCGCCCCATGGATCGCCCGAGCCCTCTTTCGCCGCGCGGTCGCGAGCGCGATCCGTTGCTCGGCTGCACCGAGCTCGGTGGGCGCTATCGCCTGCGCGAGAAGCTCGGGCAGGGGAGCCTGGGCTTCCTCTATTCGGGCGACGACGCGGAGCGGGAAGAACGCGTCGCGCTGAAGGCGCTGCGCGCGCGGTGGGCCGCGCCTTCCGCCCGAGCGGCGCTCGAAGCGCGCTGCGCGCAGTGGAACGCGGCGGCAGAGGCCGCGAGCGGCGGGCTCTTGCCGATCCGCGAGCTCTGCGTCGCCGGAGAGCACTGCGTGCTCGTCTCCCCGATCTTCGATGGCGAGGACCTCTACTCGCGCATCCAGCGCGCGAAGGAAGGGCGCCGGAAGGGCAACAGCGCGCGCAGCGTGCCGCTCCCCGACGAGCACGGGAACGACGAGGCGGCGCGGCCGTTCGGGAGCACGAGCGAAGGCGACGACGCACAACGGATCGCGAACGTCGTGCGCTTCTTCGCGCGCGCGGCCCGCGCGCTCGGCGAGCTCCATGCGCGCGGCTTCGTGCACGGCAACTTGAAGCCGGCGAACCTGCTCGTCGATGCGCACGGTTCGCCTTGGCTCGTCGACCCTGCACTCGCGGGACATGCGGCCGCGGTGCGCGCGGGCGAAGTGCCCGGCGCGATCGATGCCTTCGCCCCCGAGCAGCTCGATCCCGAGCGCGGGAGCGTCGATGCGCGGAGCGATGTCTTCGCGTTGGCGGCCTGCCTCTACGAGGCGCTCGTGCTGGAGCTACCCTTCCCTGGGCCGCTGCGCCATCAGACGGCGGAGCAGATCGCGAAGGAATCCCCGACGCGCTTGGAGCGCGTGCTGCCCGCGATCCCGCGCGCGCTCTCCGAGCTCGTCCTGCGCGCGCTCGAGAAGGATCCGCGGCGACGCCCCGCGGATGGAGCGCGCTTCGCCGAGGAGCTCGAGCGCATCGCGGGCGATCTGGCGCGTGGTGCTGCCGACCGCGACATCGAGGGCTCAGCGAAGGAAGCGCCGTTGCGCACGACCTCGCGGCTCGCGCTGCCGCTCCTCGCGTGCTTGATCCTAGTGCCGAGCACGCTGCCGGTCGCGGTGCTGCGCTCGCTCGTGCAAGAGCGCTTCCAAGTGAGCGTCTTCGCGACGGGCGGTTTCATGGCGCTGCAGATGATCGGCGCCTTCCTCGCCGCTCCGCTCGCGGGGGCACTCAGCGATCGCCTCGGCAAGCGCAAGGTCTTCGTCGTCGTGGCGCTGCTCTTGAACGCGCTGCTGCTCCTCGCGATGACGCAGGTCGCGAGCTTCCCCGCGTTGCTCGGTGTGCGCTTCCTCGATGGCGTGACCCACATCACCGCGCTCTCGCTCTTGATGGCGCTCGCCGCCGATGGGGCGGCACCCGCGCAACGCGGTCGCACGATGGGCCTCGTCGGTGCCGGGCTCACGCTCGGGGTCACGCTCGGCGCCTCGTTCGGCGGCGTGATCGGGCGCCTCGATCCGCTGCGCCCGTTGCAGGTCGGTGCGGCGATCTCGCTCGTCGCGGCGCTCGCGTGCGGGTTGCTGCTCCGCGAGGTCCCCATCCGCGGAGCGAAGGCGGGCCTGAAGAGCGCGCTGGCGGCGCTCGCGCGCGAGCGCGCGCTCGCAGCCCCCCTCGCCTTCGCCTTCGTCGATCGCTTCACCGTGGGCTTCTTCACCTCGGTGTTCCCGCTCTGGTTGCGCTCGATCTACCAGATCCCGGTGGAGCGCATCGGCATGCTGCTCGGCGCCTTCCTCGTGCCCTTCGCGCTGCTCTCCTATCCCTTCGGCAAGCTTTCCGAGCGCCGCTCGCGCGTGGCGCTCACCTGCTGGGGCAGCGCGATCTACGGGCTCGGCACGATGAGCCTCGGCTTCTGGTCACCCGACGTGCTCGTGCTCCCGATGGTCTTCCTCGGCATCGCGTCGGCGGTGATGTTCGTGCCGTCGCTGATCCTGGCGACCGATCTCGCGGGCCCGGCCTCGAAGGGCGCCGCGATGGGCGCGTTCAATGCCGCGGGATCGCTCGGCTTCATCTGCGGCCCGCTGGTCGGCACGGGCGTCGTGCTGTGCGCGGGCGAGAACGACCTGGGCTTCGGGCTCGCGTTCGCGACGGCGGGGCTCTCCGAGCTCGTTTGCGTCGCGCTCACCTTGCCGACGCTGCGGCGGCTCGTGCGGTCCGGGCGGACCACCTGAGCGGTCGCTTCGCGCGCCGCGCGCTCGCTCCGCTCTTCTACTTCCGCGGCAGCTCGAGATCCTCGACCTGCTCCGCGGCATTCCCATCGGCCTTGACGACGATGTCGCGCTGCGAGCTCGACTGCTGATGCATGCGCTCCGGAGGGTTCGCCGAGGCGAACGCCGAGAGCTTGTACTCGCCGTACGGCAGGCGAGCGAAGCGGAACACGCCGCTCTCGTCGGCGCGGACCTCGAGATAGACCTGGATGACTTCCTGCACCGTCGTGGTGCCGTCTTTCAGCTTCGCAGGAGAGACGGAGAGCACGACCATGGCACCCGGGACGGCCTGGCCTTTCTGTCGAACGATGCCGGTCAGCACGCGACCGTTCTCCATCGTGAGCGCGGCGACCTTCTGGGAGGTCTTCTCGCCGACCTTCACGCGCACCTTGCTCGCGGCGAAGGCTTCGTGCTCGGCCACGAGGTCGTATTCGCCGGGGGCGATGTGCTCGAGGCGGAAGGAACCGTCGGTGCCGGTTTGCGTGCTGGTGAAGGTCTGGGGGGTGAAGTTCTGCTGATCGAAGATCTGGAAGAACAGATTCTCGTTCCGCAGGCGATCGGGCAGGCCACTGCGCACGAGCGCGCCGGCGAGAGGCTTGCCATCGGGCATGAGCACGCGGCCTTCCAAGGTGCAACCCCGGCGCAGGCGCACTTGGCAGCGCGCGGGCTTCTCCGCAGATAAGGTGAAGCTCTCGCTCACGGTGAGCGCATGGCCGGCGGCCTCGACGGCGAGAGCGTATCGGCCGGGCGGGAGCCCCTCGAGCTTCGCGCTGCCGGACGCGAAGTCGGCGGCCTCGAAGGAGCGCGCGGCGTGTCCGGGGAGGCATCCGAGGCTCTGACCTTCGCCACGGAAGAGCACGGGGGTGACGCGCGCCGCGAGGACGGGCTTGCCCTCGGCATCCGTCACCTTCAGCTCGACGGCGGAAGTCGTTGTTCCCGGGAGCGGCGGCGGCGTCTGGGCGCCGAGCGAAGAGAACGCGGCGAGAAGGCCAAGCAGCAGGAGAGACGTGCGTCGCATGGGACCTCGTGGAGCTTCGAAGCCAAGTCGAAGGCGGCTCTACGCTACCGATTCGCGCTTGCTCCGCCCTGGTCGGGAAATCCCGGCGGCGCGGCGGAGGTCGCGGATCAGGGCACCACGACTTCGGCCGTCGGCAGGAAGCTGCGATCGAAGCGCTCGAGGAACTCCGAGAGCAGCACCGCCGAGGAAGGTGTCGCGGCCTTCCGCAGCACGTGACCGCGCCAGCGCACCTCGACGTGGCCATCGCGACCGACCATCGCTGGAGTGAGCAGTAGCCGGAAGCCGTGGATGTAGCGGTCCTCCACGTCGTAGCGCCCATCGCCGCGATTCTGGATCGAGAGCCTCGGCTGCTGCTCGCGCAGCGTTCGATCGAGCCGGTCGCGCAGCAGCTCCACATCCGATCCACGCGCCTGTGTCGTGGGCAGGGTCGGGCGGGTCTTCCATTGGGGATCGACGCGCAGGATGTCGAGCCAGTGCAGGCGTCCGCAGTCGGCTTGCGGTGGAAACCAGCACGTCTCTGGTATGCGCACGAGCCGCTGCGGAACTTCGCGGCGCTGCGCGAACCAACGCTCCAGCTCATCGTGATCACCCTGCAACGCCGCGTCCTGATCGGCGAACTCCAGTCGCTGGGCACGCCGCGCGCCATAGCGCTGCAGCCCCGCGAGCGCGCGTCGCACATTGCCGGCCTGCAACGGTTCCTGCGGTCCCCAATGCAGCGAGCGCAGCGGTGTTCCGGCGAGGGACTCGAGGAAGATCAGATTGCGATCGTGCTCCGCGTTCCCGAGGCGCGGGCTGCCGTTCGCCGGCAGGAGACCGGCGAACAAGTCCGGGTGTCGCAAGCCGAGGTCCCAGACCATGTGCCCGCCGCCGCGCATGCCGGCGAGGAAGATGCGATCCTCGTCGATGTCGTAGCGCCGCCGCACGAAGCGCAACGCGAGCTTCGCTCCCTCCTCTGCATCGAGCATGTAGGACCAGCCGTCCCGCCGGTACGGCTCGTAGGTCTCGGTCGGCGCCGCGAGCAGGAGCCCATGGCGATCGGCGATCGACGCCCAGGTCTGCAAGGCCGTCTCGCCGCTGCCGCCGGCCTCGTGCCAACAGAAGAGCAACGGCAGCGGGCCGCCGCGCGCGTTCTCCGTCGGCGTGCGCACCAGGATCTCGGCCGGCCGCTCGGCGCCGAGGATGTGGAATCGCGTGCGGTGACGCGTCGTGCGCTCGTCGATGCGCTCGACTTCGCCCGGGGGAGGTGCCGCCGGCGCCCAGGACGCAGCGATCGCGAGCCACCGTTCGAGCGGTAGGTCCCGCGCCGCGAGCGCTGCGGAAGCGGCACGGCGCTGCTCGCGGGTCGGGAGATCCATCGCCGCGGCCAGCGCGGCTCGGGCGTCGTCAGGCAGCTCGAGGGGCGTAGGTTGCTGCGCCGAGAGGGCCGCGGCCGAGGTGAGGAAGGGGAGAAGGTAGCGCATCGAGAGCGGTCGTCGAGGTGGAGCGGGTAGAGGCAGGCGGACGTGCGCTGCCGCGGATCTTCACGCGGAGCCTTCGAAGGCGGGGATGGCGCGAGAACGAGTGAGGGCCTCTCGATGCTCCCCACTTCCCGAGGGAGTCTGAGCTTGGACATCCTGCTCGGCGTGCCGCGGATTTTCCTGCAACTCCGCTCGCGGGCCCGACGCCATTCTTCGCGTGCGCTGTCGCGCACGCGTTTCCCTTTCCACGAGGTCCGACCGCATGTCCCGCCTCTCTGCTCTTGCCTGCGCCGCTGCGGCGCTGGCGTTATGCGGCCCCGCCCCGGGCCAGCAGCCCATGTTCCAAGCCGGCGAGCTCATTCAGATGGGGCTCCCTTCGTCCCTGGGAGGTTCCTTCCGCAACAGCGTCGCCGGCCACTTCACGCGCCTCCACTGCAACGACGCGGTAGTG
>JAEUHW010000235.1 GCA_016793245.1 Planctomycetota bacterium | reverse complement strand
CGCGGCCGCGCCGCATCTCAGCCGCCGTACTTCCAACCGGTATCGGCGAGCACGAGCGCGTCGCCGAGGCGATGGATCTTCGCGTCGACGACCTCGAAGAGCACGGGGTGGTGATCGCCGACTTCCACGACGCTGTGGACGAGGCCTTCGACGTGCGCGAGGACGCCGTCCAGGATCGGCGCTCCGTGCGCCCCGTCCTGGAAGGTGTAAGGGCCGAAGCTGCGGCCTTCCACCGGCGGCGCCTTGAAGAAGGTCTGGGCGAAGCTCTTCTGCTGCTTGTCGAGCCAGTGCAGCGCCAGCGCCGCGCCGGGTTGGCAGAAGCTGCGCGCATAGGAGTCGGCGCGCACGGCCATCGCGAGGAGCGGCGGTTCGAACGAGGTCTGGGTGACCCAGGTCGCCGTGAACGCGCAGCGCTCTTCGCCGCGGCGCAGCGTGACGACGTAGAGACCATGGGGCATCGAGCGCAGAGCGCTCTTCTTCGCTTCGAGGTCCATGCGGGCGCGTGCTCCGTGAGCGGGATCCCGCGAGAACATAGCGGTTGCGCGCGCGCTCGTCAGCTTCCGACGGCGGTGGCGAGGGCGGGGACGAAGTTCTGCGCGAGGTGGAGGCCGATGCAGACGTGCACGGATCCGGTCGCCTGGCGCGCGCAGCCCAAGGCCAGCGCGAGCACGAGCAGCGGCGCGTAGCCGCCGGCGGGGTGCAGCGCCGCGAAGAGCGCCGCCGTGGCGAGGACGCCGAGCGGCGCACCGAAGCGCTGGACGCAGACTTCTTGCACGAAGCCGCGGAAGATCAGCTCCTCGACGAGCGGGGCGATCACGGCCATGCAGAGGAAGACTCCCAAGCGCTCGGCGTCGCCGATCGGGATCAGCGGACGCAGCTCCTGCACGAGGAGCTCTTGCGGAGCGCCGACGCGGCCGAGCCAACCGGAGAGTCCGGCGGCGATGATCGCGACGGGTACGACCATCAGCGCACCGACGAGGAGCTGCTGCACCGCGACCGCCGTCGAGACATGCGGTACTCCGATCGCCTCGAGCCCGCGCGCGTAGCGCCTCCGCAGCAGAACGAGCAGCGCCGCGACGGCTGCCAGGCCCGGTACGCTGAAGCGCAGCGCGGCGCGCACCACGGGATAGCCCTCGAGATCGAGGGCGCGCAGCGCGAGATCGATCGCGAGCTGACCGCCGACGAAGAGGGCGAGAACGAGCGCGGCATCGGAGAGGCGCCAAGGTCGTTCGGGTGCACGTGCGATGGGGATCGGGCCCTTCGGCAGGAGGAATCCTCCGAGGGCGGCGAACACGAGGGCGGCGAGGAGCAAGGCGCCGAAGGCGAAGTTCAGATTGCGGAGCCCGCGCTGATCGATCCATCGAGACAGCGCGACGCGATACTCGAGCGTGCGGCGCGGCCCGCCTTCCT
This sequence comes from Planctomycetota bacterium, assembly GCA_016793245.1. Taxonomy (GTDB): domain Bacteria; phylum Planctomycetota; class UBA1135; order UBA1135; family JADKAF01; genus JADKAF01. The sequence continues at coordinate 4,680 of JAEUHW010000235.1, read as the reverse complement.
CGTCGAGGCGCCAGAGCGAAGCGTCGAGGTGCAGATAGAGCCCCCCGTCCTTCGTAGACGTGAAGCCACTCGCATCGGAGAGCGGCTCGCGCACGTCCAGCTCGTGCCAGCGCGAACCATCGGAGCGCCAGACGCGGTTCTCCCGGTCAAGCACGTAGAACTGACTGCGCCAGAGGGCCGAACGCGCGAAGGCGCGCACCTCGGCATCTCGAGGCGTCGGCGGACAGGGCCACGGCCGAGCGCCCGCCGCGGAGAGAGCGTAGAGGCGATGGCCATCCGAGGCGCTGACGCCGCCATGAGGCGCGGAGCCCAAGGCGCGGAATCTGAGGTCGGGGGCCCAATGCTCGAACCTCTCCTGCGCTTCGCTCCAGGCGAGGGCGCGGCCTGCGGCGATCACGACGAAGCCTCCGTCGGGGGCGGCGATCGCCGCGTCGCAGCGCGCCAGCGGGTCGAGGCCATCCGCGCGCACACGCACGAAGCGCGCCGCATCGCGGCGCTTCCACCAGAGCCCGCGCCGCGAAGCGATCAGCAGATCGCCGGCGCGATCGAGCGCGACACCACCGTAGGGCGGCGGAGGGAAATCGGCCCCGGGCTCGAAGCGCTGCAGCTCGCTCGATCCGTTCGATGAGACGCGCAGGTGCACGAGCTCGCGGTCGGCTGGCGCGCGCAGGAAGTACTCCGTCGCGCCGCGATCCGCGCTCTCGAAGACGAGGCCACCCGCGAAGCCCGCGAGCGGTTCGTCCTCCCAGGCGCGGCTGCGCGCGGAGGAGCCGAGGGTCGTGCGCGCCAGGATGCGCTCGGTTCTCGGCGCGAAGAGATCGATCGATGAGCTGGTGAGGATCCAGAGTCCCTCGCTCCCGTCGGAGACGCCGCGGATCGTGCGCGGCAGGATCCACTCGGGGAGCGCGTTCCACGGGAGATGCCTCGCACTCGCTCCGGGGCGCGAGAGCCCGAAGGGCAGCGCTCCCGAGCGCAGCTCGACCGCGCGTCCGTCGCGCACGGCGATCAAGGCTCCTTCGCGCTGCAGCAGCCAACCGCCGGGGAACGCGACGGCGCGCAGCGTTCGCGTCCAACCGCGCACGAAACCGTCGCTCCATGCGATGCGCGGATCGGCCGACGCTTGCGCCTGGACGCGCGAGATCCATCCGCAGCGGTCGGCGATCTCGAGCACGCCCTCGGCGCGTGCCTCCAACGCGACCGCATCCACTTCGGGCCACGACTCGCGGCCCTGGGATCCGACGACCGCGCCGTCCCGGAGCCAGAGCAAGCGCCCGTCCTCAAGCGCGAGGTAGGCATCGCGCCCCGCGGCGGCGAGCGCGCGGACGCGCGCGGGCTCGACCTCGAGCGGATGGATCCCGCGCAGCTCGGGTGGGGCGTCCTCGGAGAGCTCGAGCTCGTTCATCCAACCGAGCTCGTCGATCCAGAGCAGACGAGCGGCGCCTGCGTAGGTGGCATGCAAGGCGCGCGAAGCGCCGCGCGGTAGCAGCGCGCGCGGCGGGCGATCGGGATGCAGCTCCCAGAGCGAGCCCTCGGGCGCGAGGGCGAGAACGCGCGCGTCGTCGCCGAGGAGCTGCGGGGCGCGGGCCGCGCGGCCCCAGGGCGCCTCGAGCACGCGCACGCGCGTGGCGTCCACCCAGACCAGATGCGCCGAAGTCGCGCAGAGCGTCGCGCCGTGGGCGCGATGCACCGCGGGGAACGGGCCGCTCGGCAAGCGCAGATCCTCGAGTCCCGCGATGTCGTGCAGGCCGTCGAACGCGACGCGCTGCACGCGCAAGCGGCAGGGCGCGCCGGGCAGCGGCTCAGCCGGGAGATCCCCTCCTTCGCCGAGTGCGCAGAGCACTACCGGCTCGTGGCCGAGACGCGCGGGACGGAACGGGCCGCGCAGGATGGGCGCATCGAGGCGCTCGCGCACCTCCTCGCCGAGCGGCGACCACGCGTGTTCGATCGTCTCCTGCGCCGACGCCGCCCCGTCGAGCGCGCAGAGCGCCCGGGTCGCGAGGACGACGAGGAGGCGAGACCAGGAGGACATGCGACGGAGGAGCTCGATCGGCGGGGGACGCGGAGCAAGCGTGGTAGCACGCGCGGCCCGGCCAGGGCAACGCGACCTCATCCGAGAAGCTCGCATCAGCGCAGGGGCGGCGAGCGACGTACAATCCGACCCCGTTCCCACGACCCGAGGAGGTCGCGTGCGCGCTCGCCATCTCTCCGCTCTCTGTCTCGCCTTCGCATCCGCTCCGCTCGGCGCTCAGGCGCCCGCGCCTTCCAGCGACGTGCAGAGGATGCTGGACCTGATCGATCCCGAGTTCCTGAAGGGCCACCTCTACTACATCGCCTCCGATACCCTCGGGGGGCGCGATACGCCGTCGAAGGGGCTGGATCTCGCCGCCGGCTATCTGGCCGCGCATCTGAAGCGACTCGGCTTCGTGCCGGCGCCCGGGCAGTCCTCGTACTTCCAGCCGATCGAGATGGTGGGCTGGGAAGACGATCCGGCCGCGGTGCTGGTGCTCGAGTGCGGGGATCGGAAGGCGGAGCTCGCCTTCGATCAAGAATGGAGCGGGCGACTCTCGGCCTTGGAGGGCGAGCTCGTCTTCGCCGGCTTCGGTCTCCGCGCCACCGACGGCTCTTGGGATGACTTCGCCGGCATCGACGTGAAGGACAAGATCGCGGTCGTGCTGCGCGAGCGCCCGCAGGGCCTCTCCGAGCAGCTCTTCCGCCGCGATCACGAGAAGGGCGGGCGCACGGTGACCGTCCGCGCGAAGAACACCGATCGCGCGCTCGAGCTCGGGGCGAAGGCCGTGCTCGAGCTCACCACGCTGAAGCCGAACGCGAGGGCGCGCCGCGGCGGCGTCTCGTATCAGTTCGCCTTCAAGGGCGGCAACGCCGCGCCGAGCCCGATCGTGGAGATCCGCGAGGACGGGCTCGCTGCGGTGCAGAAGGTGCTCGGTCTCGATCTCGAGGCGTTCAAGCAGAGCAAGGCGCCGGCCTCACGCGCGCTGGGCGCGCGCGTCGCGCTGCGCACGCAGGCCGCGGCGCGCACGACGACGACGCAGAACGTGATCGGCGTGCTGCCCGGCAAGGATCCGAAGCTCGCCAAGGAGTACGTGGTCTTCAGCGCGCACTACGACCACGTCGGTCAGCGCGAAGGCGCCAGCGGCGACGCCATCTTCAACGGCGCGGACGACGACGGGACCGGCACCGTTTCGCTGCTCGTGCTCGCGGAGGCGTTCGCGCGCCTCGACCAACGTCGGCGCTCGATCGCGATGATCTGGCACTGCGGCGAAGAGAAGGGGCTGGTGGGGGCCGAGTACTTGACGACGCAGGCGCCGTGGATCCCGCTCGACGACATCGCCTGCCTCTTCAACATCGACATGATCGGGCGCAACGATGCCGACGAGGCGGCGAACGCGAACCACTGCTATCTCGTCGGCGCGCGCAAGATCTCCTCGGCGCTCGACGACGTGATCCGCCAGTTCAACGGGGACTCCCTCGGTGAGAAGCTGCGCTTGGACGGCGAGGATCCGAAGCAGTACTACTTCCGCAGCGACCACTACATGTACGCGCAGAAGGGCGTGCCGATCGTCTTCTTCTGCACCGGGGAGCACGGCGACTACCATCGCCAGACCGATCACCCCGATCGCATCCTCTACGGCAAGATGCAGAGCATCCTGCGCCTCGTCGCCCGCGCGGGTCACGAGTTCTTGAACCGCGATGAGCGCCCGGCGAAGGACCTCTGGAAGCCGGGCCAGCGCTGAGGCGCGGCGCGGAAGTCGAGCTCGTCGTCTCGTCGATACCGGCGGCCGCAGCTCCTGACGGAGCGATCGAGAGTGTTTGCTGCCGCAGCTCCTGACGGAGCGATCGAGAGTGCTTGCTGCCGCAGCTCCTGACGGAGCTGCGGTCGATTCACGAGCGACTCGCGCTCATTCGCTCTCGCCGATGGTGGCGTTTCCGGCGCGATCCCGAGCCTCTCTCACGAGCTCGGGATAGGAGCGCTCCTCGACCTCGACGTCGAGGTCGCCATCGCGGAGGCCCAGCGCTTCGATCGCGCGCTCGATCTCGGCCGGATCGGCCTCGATCTCGAGGAAGCTGCCGAGCGGCGCGACCTCGTCGAGCGCGATCTCGGCGGAGCCCCAACGCCACGTGCTGCGGCGCTTCTCGAACTCGAGCAGCGGTGCGCATCCAAGCGCGATCAAGATCGCGCGCACGTCGTCGGGGGCCGAGACCTCGCTCTCGCGCTCTTCCCGGTCCTTCAGCGGGCCCGGCCGCCGCGGGCCCTTCCACGTGAGCGTCGCGCGGGCGCGCGCGGCTTCATCCAGTGCTTCCGTCTGGCGCAAGCGCAGCGCTTCGCCCGCGCGCCGGAGCGCGCCGTCCTCGCGGTCGAAGAGCGCGTTCTTCTCGAGCTCGGTGCCGTGGTAGGTGGCGCCGATCGCGAGCAGGCGCGCTTCGAGCGCTTCGCGCGAGCGCAGGCGGAACTTGATCTCGACTTCGCGGGCCATGGCGCGGCGAGTCTAGCAGCCTGTTGAAAAAGTGCTTCGAGGCTGGGAACAATGCATCGGGCGTCTCGCCGAGGCGCAGGAACCGGCGCTGAAGCGGGTGTTTCAGCTAGGTTCCGGCAACGAAGGGGCGGCGACCGAGGCGCGTTCTTCAGCCCGAATGACTTTTTCAACAGGCTGCTAGCGCGGA
>JAEUHW010000234.1 GCA_016793245.1 Planctomycetota bacterium | reverse complement strand
TGCTCGAGGAGGCTCGTGAACTGCAGGCCGAGGATCAGGAAGATCAGCGCGTTCAGCAGGAACACGAACAAGTCCCACACCGCCTTCGCCTGCACGCGCGAGAACGGCGAGACCGCGGTGGAGAAGTGTTGCCGGGTGTAGAGCCCGCCGGCCACGCAGGCGAGGACCGCCGATACGTGGATCGTCTCGGCGGCGACCCACGCGACGTAGGGACCGGTCAAGGTCAGCAGCGTCTCGGCGAGGGGATCGCGCGTCCACTTGAGCAGGCGCAGGATCAGCCACCCGACGAGCAGGCCGACGAAGACTCCGGCGCCGGCATCGATGAAGAAGCGGACGATCGACTCGCCCCAGCTGAACGCCCCGGTGACGGCGGCGGCCACCGCGGTCCGATAGATCACGAGCGCCGAGGCGTCGTTGACGAGGCTCTCGCCTTCGAGCACGACGATGACGCGATGCGGCACCGGCAGCCGACTCACGATGGCCGCCGCCGCCACGGCATCGGGTGGCGAGACGATGGCGCCCAACGCGACGGCGACCGCCCACGGCAGATCGGGGATCAGCAGCTTCGCCGTGATCGCGACCGCCGCGGTCGTCGCGAGCACGAGCCCGACCGCGAGCAACCCGATCGGCCGGCGGTTCGCCTTGAAGTCACGGAGCGAGGTGAAGAAAGCTGCCGCCCACAGGATCGGCGGCAGGAACACGAAGAAGACGATGTCGGGCTCGAGCTCCGGCACCTCCATGCCCGGGACGAAGCCCAGCCCGATGCCCGCCAGGACCTGGAGGATGGGGCTCGGGATCGGGAGGCGCCGTGCGAGCGCGGTCAGCGCGATGACCACCGCGGCGAACACGATGGCGAGGAGCACGGGCGGGAAGTGCATGGCGGAATCCTATGCCGCGCACCATGGGCTCGCGCAACTCCGCGTCGAGATCGGGATCACGCGCGGTGCGAGTCCTGCGGGAGCCTCTCCGAGGTACGCGCTCCTCGTCGCGGTCTCCGGTGGTAATGCGGCTCTCTGCCTCGCGCATCGCGATCACCTGCGAAGAGAGAAGCGCTGCGTTGGCTCGCGAAGCGCATCGCGAGCGATCTCACCGGGCTTCCAACGGTACTCGGGCCAAGGGCACCTCTGCGTCGTCGATCTCGCGAGCGGCAAGCTCACGACGGTGGCCTCGTTACCCGGCACCACGCGCGGCCTCGCGTTCTTCGGTCGCTTCGCGTTCGTCGGGCTCTCGCGGATCCGCGAGGCGATCCTCTTCGGGGGCTTGCGGATCACCGAGTGCATCGATGAAGTGCAGCGCAGGTGCGGTGTGCTTGTCGTGGACTAGCCCACCGTTCAGATCGTGGCGTCGCTGCACTTCGATGCCGGCTGCACGGAGCTCTTCGACCTCCAGGTCTTGCCGGGCATGCGCTTCCCGACCGTCGTCGGCTTCCAGGATCAGACGCTGGACGGGATCTTGATTGCTCCGCCTGCAGCGTGGCAACCGGGCGCGGTTGCTACGTCGGGAGCTGCGGCAGGAGCTATTGCAGAAGGACGTCGCTGATGACGTTGGTGAGTCGGTCCTGCACGGGTTGCTGCGAGAGTAGCACTTGGGTGTAGATCGAGATGCCGCCGAAGATCGGCAAGTTCGGGACCGGGAAAGAGAGCGAGCCGATCCCCGCGGGCTGCGCGACCACGAAGGGCGGCAGCGCGATCATCTGCGTAGGATCGATACCGAGCGAGCCGAACGGGGGCAGAGGGAAGTTGGCGGTGGCGGTGGAGGCGAAGGGGAAGGCGATCTCGGCGGTGGTGGTGGGGCCGTAGCGAGAGTAGACGTCGAGCTGGTAATTGCGGCCGGCGTGGAGGATGTAGGGGGCGTCGAGTTGGCGGTGGAGGTTCACGTAGAGGCGGCTTTCGATCGTCCCGCCCTGAAAGCGGGCGAAAGCGATCAAGTCGAGATCGCCGTCGCCGTCCACATCGCCGAGCGCCACCGAGAAGGTGTCGTCGCTGCCGACCGGCAGGCGAGAAGCCGTCGCATCGGTGAAAGTGCCCGTGCCGTTGTTCAGGTAGAGCAGAGGCCCTCGTATGTAAGGGTTAATGGACTCCCCGAGGACCAGGTCAAGGTCGCCGTCCCTGTCCACGTCGCCGAGCGCCAGCGATGGGATGATGAAGTGCCCTAAGTTGTTTGCCGGCATGCGAGATGCCGTCGCTTCCGCGAAGGTGCCGGAGCCATTGTTCAGGAAGAGGCGGCTTTGCCCTTCGCTCCCGAGAACTAGGTCGAGGTCGCCGTCCCCGTCCACGTCGCCGAGATCTAGCGATTGGGTGACGTAGATGCCGACCGGCATGCGAGAAGCTGTCGCATCCGTGAACGTACCGGTGCCGTCGTTCAGGTAGAGGCGGATTTGTTGATTGATGATGGCGTTGGCCAGGACGACCAGGTCGAGGTCGCCGTCCCCGTCCATGTCACCGAGCGCCAGCGACGTGGTCAAGTAGATGCCAACGGGCAAGCGAGATGCCGACTCATCCGCGAAGGTGCCGGTGCCGTTGTTCAGGTAGAGAAGGGGCCCTCGTCGGTAGGCGTTGTAGCCTTCCCCGAGGACCAGGTCGAGGTCGCTATCGCCGTCCACGTCGCCGAGCGCCAGCGAGGTGGTGTAGTAGAAACCAGGCGGCATGCGAGATGCCGTCGCATCGGTGAACGTGCCGCTGCCGTTGTTCACGTAGAGGAGGTTGTTCTCCCCGTGGTAGTTCCCGAGAACGAGGTCGAGGTCGCCGTCCCCGTCTACGTCGCCGAGCACCAGCGATCTGGTTGAGTAATTGCCAACGGGCATGCGAGAGGGAGTCACATCTGTGAACGAACCGGTGCCGTTGTTCAGGTAGAGGCTGCTCTGCCCCCTGAATTTCCCGAGGACCAGGTCAAGGTCGCCGTCCCCGTCCACGTCGCCGTGCGCCAGCGAAGTGTTGTCGTAGTTGCCGACCGGCAAGCGAGAAGCCGTCCCGTACGTTCTGTCCGTGAACGTGCCAGTGCTGTTGTTCAGATAGATGCGGCTCTTCTCCCCGCCGGGGTAGCTGTCGTTCCCGACGACCAGGTCGAGGTCGCCGTCCCCATCCACGTCGCCGAGCGCCAGCGAGGTGGTGACGTAGTTGCCGACCGGCATGCGAAAGGCCGTCTCATCGGCGAACGTGCCGTTGCCGTTGTTCCGGTAGAGGCGGCTCTGCTGCCCGTTGAAGCCGCCGTTCCCGACAACCAGGTCGAGGTCGCCGTCGCTGTCTATGTCGCCGAGCGCCAGCGAGGTGGTGACGTAGCTGCCGACCGGCATGCGAGAGGCCGTCGCATCGGTGAACGTGCCGGCGCCGCTGTTTAGGTAGAGGCGGCTCTGCCCCCCGGAGGCGCCAGAGTTTCCGACGACTAGGTCAAGGTCGCCGTCCCGGTCCACATCGCCTAGCACCAGCGAGGTAGTGCCGTAGAGACCAACCGGCATGAGAGAGGCTGTCGCATCCGTAAACGTGCCGGTACCGTTGTTCAAGTAGAGAAAGCTCTGCCCCCCGGAGCTGCCGGTGTTCCCGACAACCAGGTCGAGGTCGCTGTCCCCGTCCACGTCGCCGAGCGCCAAGGAAGTGGTGTCGTAGAGGCCGATCGGCATGCGAGAGGTCGTCGCATCCGTGAACAAGCCGGTGCCGTTGTTCAGGTAGAGTCGATTTCGCTGACCGCGGTTGCCTAGGACTAGGTCGAGGTCGCCGTCGCGGTCCACGTCGCCGAGCGTCACCGCGCTGGTAGCGTAGTTGCGGACCGGCATGCGTGAGGCCCCTGTATCCAGGAACGTGCCAGTTCCATTATTCAAATAGAGGCGGCTCTGCTCCCCGTCGTTCCCGACGACCAGGTCGAGGTCGCTGTCCCCGTCCACGTCGCCAAGAGCCAGCGAGGAGGTGTAGTACCTGCCGACCGGCATACGAGTGGCCGTTGCATCCGTGAAGGTGTCCGTGCCGCTGTTCAGGTAGAGGCGGTTCTGCTGGTCTCGGTTCCCGACGACCAGGTCTAGGTCGCCGTCCCCGTCCACATCGCCGAGCACTGTCGATCGCGTGTCGTCACTGTTCGCTGGCAACAACCCGCGCCTACTCAACTCCGCGAACTGGTGCTGCGCCGACGCCGACGCCGCGACCGCAGCTATCACTGCCGCGCCTAGGAATCTGTGGGCCTGCGGCACGAGCTTGGTCGATCGCGACAGCGCGGATTGGCGGGGGCGTCGCTTCATGGGAGCTTCCTTTCCTGGGCGGGGCGGGGCACCAATGGAATACCAGCGGATACAGTGCGTTCGGGAACCGGAGTGCGAAACTAGTCGACCTCCCGAGGACGTGCAACCGACTCCGCGTAGAGTTTCGGTCGCGAAGTTCGCCGAGGGCACTTTCCGGAACCTATCCCGCCCCATGTCCGACACCAACACCCCGCCTCCCGAAGCGCCGAAGTTCCAATACGCGCACTCCCCGAGCTTCCCGGTGCTCTTGGAGCAGCTCGGGATCTCGCTGGCCGTGACCACTTATCAGGCCGGGAAGCTGATGCTCGTCCGCGCCGAGCAAGGGCGGGTATCGACGCTGCTGCGCAGCTTCGAACAGCCGATGGGGCTCGCACTCAGCGAGCGGCTGGATCGCCTGATCGTCGGCACGCGGCGCATGGTGTGGACGCTCGCTTCCGCGCCGGAGATCGCGCCGCAGATCGAGCCACCGGGGCGTCACGATGCTTGCTTCGTGCCGCGCGCGGCGCACGTCACCGGCGATATCCGGGGCCACGAGATCGCGCTCGCCGGCGGCAAGATCTGGATCGCGAACACCTTGCTCTCGTGTCTTTGCACGCTCGACGACGAGCGCTACGGCTTCGTCCCGCGCTGGCGCCCGCCCTTCGTGGATCGCATGGTCGCCGAGGATCGCTGCCACCTAAATGGCTTGGCTGCCGACGATGGTCGGATCCGCTTCGTCACCGCGCTGGGCGCGACCAACACCGCGGACGGATGGAAAGAGAACAAGGTGCAGGGCGGCGTCCTGATCGCCGTGGCCTCGGGAGAGCTCGTGGCGCGCGAGCTCTGCATGCCGCATTCCCCGCGTTGCCACCAGAAGCGAGTGTTCTTGCTGAACTCGGGCGAAGGGCACCTCTGCGTCGTCGATCTCGCGAACGGCAAGCTCACGACGGTGGCCGCGCTGCCCGGCTACACGCGCGGGCTCGCGTTCTTCGGTCGGTTCGCGTTCGTGGGGCTCTCGCGGATCCGCGAGTCGAACATCTTCGGGGGCTTGCCGATCACCGAGCGCTTGCCGGAAGCGGAGCGCAAGTGCGGCGTGGTGGTGGTCGACCTGGTCACCGGTCAGCTCGTGGCTTCGCTCTTCTTCGAGGCCGGCTGCACGGAGCTCTTCGACCTCCAGGTCTTGCCGGGCATGCGCTTCCCGACCGTCGTCGGCTTCCAGGATCAGACGCTGGACGGGATCTTGATCGCGCCGCCGACGGCGTGGCAGGCGGGCGGGGTCGCCACGTCGGGAGCTGCGGCAGGAGCTACTGCAGAAGAACGTCGCTGATGACGTTGGTGAGGCGATCCTGCACGGGCTGCTGCTGGAGCACCGCCTGCGTGTAGATCGAGATGCCGCCGAAGTTCGGCAGGTTCGGGACCGGGAAGAAGAGCGAGCCGATCCCCGCGGGCTGCGCGACCACGAAGGGCGGCAGCGCGATCATCCGCGTGGGATCAATACCGAGCGTGCCGAGCGGGCCGAGCGGGAGGTCGGCGGTGGCGGTGGAGGCGAAGGGCAACGCGATCTCGGAGGTGGTCGTCGGGCCGTAGCGGGAGTAGACGTCGAGGCGATAGCTCTGGCCGACTCGCAGGACCTGCGGGGCATGGAGCTGGCGACTCAGGTTCTGGCCGAGGAGGAGCTGACCCGCATCGCTGACGATCAGGTCGAGGTCGCCATCGCGATCCAGGTCGCCCAGCTCGTGGTAGGCGGTAGTGCTGCTCAGACTCGGCATGCGTGTGGCGGTCGCATCCGAGAAGGTCCCCGTGCCGTCATTCAGGCCGAGCACGGGCCGCTCTCCGGAGTTGCCCAGAACGAGATCGAGATCGCCATCGCCGTCCACGTCCCCGAATCCGATCGCGGAAGATGCGCGCGGTGTCAGCGCCAGGCGCGACGCGGTCACGTCGGAGAAGACGCCCAGGCCATCGTTGAGATAGAGGCGGCTCTGCTCCGCGGCTCCGAAGTTGGAGTTGCTCATCGCCAGGTCCAGGTCGCGATCGCCATCCACGTCGCCCAGAGCGAGCGAGGTCGTGTGATGGCGACCGATCACCAAGCGAGAGGCCGTCGCATCCGAGAAGAAGCCATTCCCGTTGTTGACGTAGAGGAGGCTCTGCCCGCCCGCGGCTGATAGCTCGTGGATCCCGAGGACGAGGTCCAGATCGCCATCTCGATCAAGATCACCCACGCCCACCGCTGTGAGGATCGCGGCTCCTCCACCAGACACAGGGAAGCGTGCCGCCGTGGCATCGGTGAATGACCCGGCGCCATTGTTCAAGAAGAGCCGAGCCTGCCCGCCGTGCCCGAAGATCAGATCGAGATCGGCGTCCCGATCGACGTCGCTCAGAGAGACATCATGGGTGACGTAGGTGCCTGCCGGTACGCGCGAGGCCGTCGCATCCGAGAAGGTACCCGTGCCGTTGTTGAGATAGAGTCGGAGCTGATCGAACGCACCGCCGAGGACGAGGTCGAGATCTCCGTCCGCATCGACATCGCCGAGCGCGGAGCAGGTGCTCGGATACGCCGCGGCTGGCACGCGAGCGAGCGTAGCATCCGCGAGAAGGCCAGCTCCGTCGTTCACGTACAGTCGGGATTGCTGATTGTAGTTGGCAACGACTACGTCAACGTCGCCGTCCTGATCGACATCGCCGAGCGAGACGCTGCGGGGACTCTGGATGCCGGAGGGGAAGCCCAGCCTTCCCAGCACCGCGAACTGTTGCGGTGCGAACGCGGAGGCGGAGAAGGCCAGCAGCGCGACGGCGCCGCACACGCGAAGGAGTTGCGGCGTTTCGAAGATCGCTCGCGAAGGAGCGGAAGCCAGGCGGAGATGTGTCATCGTGCTTCCGATGAGTAGCGAGCTCGGATCGCTCGCGCGATACAGTCGGGCGGGATATGCGGCGAGCGAGTGCTCATCGCGTGGCGGAACGCTATAGCAGCTAGCGGAATGGCGCAATCGGCCTCTTCCGGCACGGAACCTTTTCGGCACCTGTTGCCCGAGCCCGGACCGGGCTCCAGGTGCCGATGCCGGCAAGCGGCTTTGTCGCGGCTCCTCTACTGCACCGTGATCAGCAAGGTCTCCGTCGTCCGGAACGGCACCCCGAACAGCGCCGTCGGACAACCGAGCCCAGCGCCGACATCGATCCCTTGTACCGCCACCGTTCCGCCGACGAGCAACGCGTCGCAGGGGATCGTCAGGTTCACGCTGCCGAACGGCAGCACGACGAGCGCGGGCAGCGCGACTCCGAGGCTGCACGTGCTCGTCGCGTTCGTGCAGAGCGGCAGCGGCGTGGTGGGCAGGCCGAAGAGCAGGAGCGGGGCGCCCTGCACGTTGCTCATCGCCAGCGAGAAGCTGCGGCCGAGCGCGGGCACGTCGTTCGTGCCGAGCGTCGTGCGCAGCGTGCGATTCGGGCAGCTCGTGTCGAGGGTCGTGATGCCGCCGCTCGTCGCGCGGATGTCGATGAGCGCGCCGCTGATATCGCGGCCGCCGTTGCCGATCTGCTGCCAGACGCCGAGAGCTTCCCCGGGGGCGCCGCCGCCGCTGCGTTGCGGTGCGAGCTTCACGCTGCTGTGCGCGACACCGGAGGCGGCGTTCGACAGCGCGAGATGGCCCTCGTGGAAGACGATCGAGGAGCCCGTGTCGAGGAAGGTCGCGGCGAAGGGGCGCGGCACACCGCCGGCGTTCGACTCCGAGTACGCGTAGACGTAGCGGCAGCCGTCGAAGGCGATCGAGGGTGCGGTCTGATCGGCGGCCAGCGCGACTCCAGGCTCGAGCTGGCTCAGCGGGATCACCGGACCGTCCTGGATCCACGAGCCGCGCGGACGCGCGATGCGAGCACCCACGATGTCGCTCTGCGTGCGCGGCACCGCGTCGTCGCGCTGCCAGACGAGGAAGAAGCTCTCGCCGTCGCCGGCGGCGGCGGGGCGGAGGTCGCGGCCCAGCAGCGGAGCGGCGAGCGGCGTCGGGTTCTGCACGACGAGGAAGTTCTCGCTCACGATCGCGAAGAGGATGTCGTCGGAGCCGCAGGGGCTCGTGTTGTTCCGATTCCAGGTCGCGATCCAGCGCCCATGGGGTCCGGAGTCCTTGCTGACGCGCGGCGCCGTGGTGCAGCCGACGGCGTTGCTGATCGGGCCGGGAGGAACGACGCTGCCGCCGATGCGATAGCCCGCGCCCATCACGCTGATGTCGGGGACGGCGAAGCTCGGGTCGGTGAGCTGGAACACGATGAGGAAGCGGTCGCTGCCCGCGCCCGATCCGCCGACGTCGGTCGCGCCGACGCTGCGCGTGAGATCGCCGGGGAAGACCACCACGGCGCTCTCCTGCGTGGCCGAGCTCGCATGGCGCTCGCGGCAGCGCACGCGATCGAAGGCGTCCGACTCGCTCCAGACGACGAGGAAGCGGCCCGCCGCCGCGCAGGAGGCGACCGACGGCGAGTGGGCGAAGTTGGAAGCGGACTCCGCGTACACCGTGTCGAGGCGTGTCGCTCCGTCTCCGCTGTAGCGGTGGCAGCGGATGTCGGAGTCGGTCTGCGAGAGACGCTCGCGGCAGACGACGAGCCAGACATCGTTCGTCGCGTCGTAGGCGGCATCGGGCTCGGTCGTGTCGGTCGCCGCGGTGTCGATGGCGAAGGTGCGCAGCACGGGATCGATCACCAGCGGATAGCTCGCGTTCGCGAGGAACTCCGCCGGCACGCGCAGCGCGATCTCGCCTTCTTCGATGGTGAGGGCGAGCGCGGCGCGCTCACCGCGCGCATCGATCGCCACGGCTTCGCCGTAGCGCACGACGCCGAGACTCGGCTGCTCGAAGACGAGCTCGCCAGGGCCTTGCTCGCGCAGCAGGAGATCGGTGCGCAGTGCCAAGCGCAGCTCGAGCGCGCCGGTTCCGAGCGGAGCGTCGAGGACGAAGCTCTGCTCGGCGCGCTCGGGTTCCAGGTCCCAGGTCTCGACCAGGGGAGCGCGCTCGATCGCGATCCGTGCGCCCTCGACACTGGGCGCGCTGGGCGCGGCGAGGGTGATCGGCTGCGCTCCGCAGCGCAACGAGCGCAGCTCGAGCTCGAGCGGATAGCTCCGCGGCGCGCGTGAGCCGAACAGCGGGACGTAGATCGCGCGTCCCTTCTCGAAGCCGAGCTTGTAGGTGGTGCCGCGAGCCCAGAGCGCGCCGGACTCGCTCGGACGGTCCAGGAAGAGACCCTCGAAGCGCGCGCTCGTGTCGATCGCCGGAGCGAGCTCTTGCGCCGCGGCGCGAACGCCGAGCCCGAGCACGGCTGCGAGCAGGACGATGCGGGGGAGGTGGTGCTGCGTCATGGCGGGCGAGCTCCTACTGCACCGTGATGTGCAGCGTCTCCGTCGTGCGGAAGGCGAGGCCGAAGAGCGTGGTCGGGCAGCCGAGTCCGGCGCCCAGGTCGAGGCCTTGCGCGGCCGCGGTGGCGCCCACGAGTTGAGGCTCGCAGGGGATGACGAGGCTCAAGCTCGCCGCGGGCAGCACCACCGCTGCCGGCTGAGCCACACCCAGCGAGCAGGTGGCGGCAAGCGTGGAGCAGAGCGGGACCGGAGTCATCGGCAGGCCCACCATGAGCAACGGCGTCCCGGCGACGGAGCTCAGCTCGAGGCGGATCGTGCGACCGAGCGCCGGAGTTCCGATGCACGCGAGGTCCGTGCCGAGCGCGCGGCTCGGGCACTGCGTGGCGACGCTGGTGACGCCACCGCTCGTCGCGCGGATGTCGAAATGCGCTGCGCCGAGATCGCGACCGCCGTTGCCGATCTGCTGCCAGACGGCCATGCCGAGGCCCGGTGCCGCTCCCGCGCTGCCCTGCGTCGCGACGCGCACGCTCGAGTGCGCGACGCCGGCGGCGGCGTTGGTGAGCACGCGGTGCCCCTCGAGGAAGCTCAGCGTCACGCCGCTCAGCGCGAAGGTCGCACCGTGAGGTCGCGGAGCTGCACCGCTGCTGCTCTCGGAGTACGCGTAGTAATAGCGGCAGCCATCGAAGGCGATCGACGGCGCCGTCTGATCCGCGGCGAGCGTCGTCCCGGGCTCGATCTGGGTCAGGGAGAAGACCTGCGAGATGTGTGCCCAGATGCCGAACTGGAGTCCCACGACGGTCCCGGCGATGTCGCTCTGTGTCCTCGTGATCGCGTCATCGCGCTGCCAGCAGACGAAGAAGCGCGTGCCTTCGCTGGCCACGACGGGGCGCGTGTCGCGGCCCGCGGTGGTCCCCGAGACCGTGGTCTCCGCCTGCTCGAGCGCGCCGTTCGAGCGCAGGATCGCGAAGCGGATGCTCTGTCCGGAGCAGGGCGGGGCCGAGGTCCCTGCCCAGGTCGCGAGCCAGAGCTCGTTCGTGCCGCTGTCCTCGCTGATGCGCGGCACGCCGGTGCAATGGAGCTCGCTGCTCAAGAGGCGCAAGCTCGCGGAAGCTCCGCCGCGGGGCACGATCATGCTCTGCGCGAGAGCGAAGAAGCCGGCATTGCTCGTCGGCAAGACCGATGCCTCGCGGAAGACCACCGCGAAGTTGGTCGTGGCGAGACGCGAGCCGCCGATGTCGAGCGACTCGAGCCGCGTTCCGACGGAGGCTCCGTGCAAGAAGCGCGACGCTCCCTGCACGGTCGAGGTCGCTGTGCGCTCGCGCACGAAGAGCTGTGACGGAGCGGAGGCGGGCTGCGTGATCCAGCCGACGAGGAAGGTCTGCGTGCGGCGGTGATTGGCCGTCGCCGGATGCAACGCATCCGACGTGCTCGCCTCGGCATACACCACGTCGAGCACGCTGGAGCCGTTGCCGGCGACGCGCAGGCACTTGATGTCGCCATCTCCTTGCGCGACGACCTCGCGGCAGACGACGAGCCAGGTGTCGCTGGTCGCGTCGTAGCAGACATCGGGATCGGTGGTGTCGTTCGCCGAGGTGTCGACGGCGAAGGTGCGCAGCACGGGGTCGATCACCAGCGGGTAGCTCGCGTTCGCGAGGAACTCCGCTGGCACGCGCAGCGCGATCTCACCGTCCTCGAGCGCGAGCGCGAGGGGCGTGCGCAAGCCGCGCGCATCGATCGCCACGGCTTCGCCGTAGCGCACGATGCCGAGGCCGGGCTGCTCGAAGACGAGCTCGCCGTCGCGCTGCTCGCGGAGTCGGAGATCGGTGCGGAGCGAGAGGCAGAGCTCGAGCGCGCCGGTTCCGAGCGGAGCTTCGAGCACGAAGCTCTGCTCGGCGCGCTCCGCTTCCAGGTCCCAGGTCTCGACCAGGGGAGCGCGCTCGATCGCGACCCGCGCGCCCTCGACCTGCAGCGCGCTCGGCGACGCGAGCTCGATCGACCGATCGCCGCAGCGCAGGGCGCGCAGCTCGAGCTCGAGCGGGTAGCTCCGCGGCGCGCGCGAGCCGAAGAGCGGGACATAGATCGCGCGGCCTTTCTCGAAGCCGAGCTTGTAGGTCGTGCCGCGGGCCCAGATCGCCCCGCTCTCGTTCGGGCCATCGAGGAAGAGGCCCTCGAAGCGCGCGCCGGAGAGCGCCGCGCGCGGCGCCGCCGGGCGACCTTCGTCCTGCGCGCTCGCCGGCGAGGGGAGGAGCGCGGGAAGGGCGAAGCAGAGCGAGGCGGCGAAGGCGGGCAGGCGGTTCATGGGAGCGCTCCGAGGGGAACGTCCGGAAGACGCGATCCGCCTCCGGCGAGGGACAGCTCGTTCTCGCCGCGGTTACGCGCGCGGAACGACTCGCGACGCCCACCGCCGAGGAGCGGAGGCCGGAAAGCCTGAACCTGCCTTCAGAATGGGCCGCGCTCGCCGTCCCTGGCACTGCCCTTGCCGGGCGCGCCACGACACCCGCTCACGGAGTCCCGCCATGCCGAGTCGCGCGCTCGAGACGCTCGCGTTCGCCCTGCTGTCCACCTCGTCCCTCCTCGCGCAGCAGCCGAGCGCGAAGCCCAGCCTCGGCGACCCGAAGCTGGGCGAGGTCCACCTCCAGACGCGCGGCGACTGGAACACGACCCTCATCCATCAAGGCGAGGCCGGCGTCTGGTGCGTGAAGGCGCTGACG
>JAEUHW010000178.1 GCA_016793245.1 Planctomycetota bacterium | reverse complement strand
GCGGGGCCGAGAGCGCGCTGAGCGCGCTGGCCACGCAGAGGAGCGAGAGGATTCGCATGCGTTGCTCGCGTGAAGAAGGGGGCTCGGGTATGCAACCGGACTCCGCTGACGTGAGGCAGCGGAGGATGGATCCTAGGAGTCTCGGAAAGAAGTGTCGAGCCACGAGAAGGAAGCTGCGGCTCCGTTCGCCGATGCCGGCGGAACCCGGAGCTGGTCGCGCGAGCTCCGGGAACTGGGCGCGCTCGCCGGTCCCGTCGTCTTCGTGCAGCTCGGCTTGATGCTCACGTCGGTGGTCGACACCGCGATGCTCGGCCGAGTGTCGGAGACGGCACAGGCAGCGGGTGCCCTCGGGCACGTCTTCTCGATGGCGCTGCTCTGGATGGGCTCGGGGCTCCTGATGGCGCTCGATCCGCTGGTCGCACAGGCGTACGGCGCGCGCGACGAGCGCGCGCTCGCGCGGCACCTGCGCGAGGGGCTCGCGGTCGCGCTCCTGTTGACGGTGGTCTTGTCGCTGCCGTTGCTCGGCGCCCGGTGGGTCTTCGAGTGGACGCAACAGCCGCCCGAGGTGGCCGAGGCGGCGACGGCCTACGTGCTACGACTCCTGCCGGGGAACGGCGGGTTCTTTCTCTTTCTCGCGCTGCGCCAGACGCTGACCGCGCTCGGCGCCATGCGCCCGATCGTGTTCGCGATGCTCGCGGGGAACCTCGTGAACCTCTTCGCGAATTGGATGCTCATCTTCGGCGCGCTCGGCGCCCCCGCGCTCGGCGTCGAAGGGGCGGCCTGGGCGACCTCGCTCTCGCGCTGGGTGATGGTCGGCGTCTTGTGGTGGGCGGCCAAGCCGTTGCTCGGGCGCTACCTCGCGGCGCCGCGCGCGCCTCGAGGTGCCTGGCGCGAGTCGCTGCGCGTTTGGGTGCGCGTCGGCCTGCCGATCATGGCGCACGTCTCGGCCGAGGTGTGGATCTTCAGCGTGGTGGGGATGCTGATGGGCCCGCTCGGGAGTGCGGCGCTCGCGGGTCACTCGATCGCGCTCAATCTCGCGAGCCTCTCCTTCATGGTGCCGCTCGGCATCGCGGCGGCCGCCGCGGTGCGCGTGGGTCGCGCCGTGGGCGCCGGCGATCCCGCGGGCGCGCGGCGCGCGGCCGCGGTGAGCCTGAGCTGCGGCATGGGCGTCATGTGCGTCTCGGCGGCGACCTTCGCTTTCCTGCCCGAGCTCTTGGCATCTTGCTACACCGACGCACCGACGACGATCGCCGTCGCGGCGAGCTTGCTCCCCGTGGCGGCGGCGTTCCAGATCTTCGATGGCCTGCAGGTCGTGGGCTCGGGAGTGCTGCGCGGCACGGGCGACACCAAGATCCCAGCGCTCCTCGCGCTGCTCGGTTATTGGGGGCTCGGCTTGCCCGCGGGCTACGCCCTCGCCTATCCCGGCGGTCTCGGTCCGGCGGGGCTCTGGTGGGGGCTCTCGATCGGCCTCGGCAGCGTCGGCTTGCTCTTGCTCGCGCGCATCGTGCGCCGGATGCGCGGCGAGCTCCGGCGCGTCGCGTGACGCTGCGGAGCTCGCTCGACGATCTTCAGAAGCGGTCGATCAGATCAGCTTCGTGAGCCCCGGCGTCGCGACCGGATCCATCGGCAGCGGCCCGAGTTCGTAGCTCTTCGGGCTGAGATCGAGCGCCGAGGTCATCGCCTGCTCCCAGGTGATGCGCTGGCCGGTGTACGCCGACATGCGCCCCATGATCGCGGCGAGCGTGCTCTCGGCGACCATGCGGCCTTCGTTCAAGGGCTTCCCGGCGCGGATGCTGGCGATGAGATCGGTGTGCTCCTGCACGTAGGCATCGTTGCCGCCCTTCAAGCGCTCCCACTTGCCCTTCGCCGCGCGGATCTGATAGCGACCTGAGGTGGTCCCGATCTCGCCGGCGGTGCCGATCACGCTCTCTTCCACCATGCCGTGCGCGCCGTCGGTCTGGCGGCACATCGAGAGCGCGTGCACGCCGTCGCCGAAGTCGTAGTCGATGGCGAAG
This sequence comes from Planctomycetota bacterium, assembly GCA_016793245.1. Lineage (GTDB taxonomy): Bacteria > Planctomycetota > UBA1135 > UBA1135 > JADKAF01 > JADKAF01. Next base: position 5,147 of record JAEUHW010000178.1, on the reverse strand, counting down.
TGGTCGAAGATGTTGCCGAACTTCGCGTCGGTGCGCACCTGACGGCCGCCCATCCCCATGCACGCGACCGGCGGGCGCTTCATCGCCCAGATCACCACGTCGATGTTGTGGATGTGCTGCTCGACGATGTGGTCGCCGGAGAGCCACGTGAAGTAGAGCCAGTTGCGGCACTGCCACTCCATGTCGCTCTCGCCGGGCTGGCGCTCATGCACCCAGAGCCCGCCCATGTTCCAGTAGCAACGCGCGGCGAGCGGCTCGCCGATCGCGCCGTCGTGGACGCGCTTCATGATCTCGAGGTAACCCGCTTCGTGGCGGCGCTGCGTGCCGGCGACGATGCCGAGGCCCTTCTTCTGCGCGAGCTCGGAGGCGGCGAGCACGCGGCGGATGCCGGCGGGATCGGTGGCCACCGGCTTCTCCATGAACACGTGCTTCCCGGCGGCGACGGCGGCTTCGAGATGGATCGGCCGGAAGTGCGGCGGCGTCGCGAGGATCACCAGATCGACGCCCGCGTCGATCACCTTCTGATACGCGTCGAAGCCGCTGAAGCAGCGCTCGTCGGGGACTTGCGCGTTCTCGCCCTTGCCGGCGAGCTGGCCGCGCGCGCGGCTGACGCGATCGGCGAAGAGGTCGCCGAGCGCCACGAGCTTCAGGCCCGGAGCGGCGTCGAGGCAGTTCGCGGCGGCGCCGGTGCCGCGGCCGCCGCAGCCGATCAAGCCGACACGGAGCTCGTCGCTGCCGCGCACTTCGCTGGCGCGCAGCGGCGCGCTGCCGAGCCAGGCCGCGGCGGTGGCGGCGCCGGAGGAGACGAGGAACGCACGTCGATCGAGGGCGGGGTCTGGGCTCATGCGGCGGCGCTGCCTGGCGGCGAGCGAAGGAGGGAGCGAGGGGGCAGCCGCGGAGCGCACCGTGCGCACCGCCGGCGGTTGCCGCATCCTAGCCCGGAGGTCGCGGCTTTCGCGAGCGAATGGAGCATCGAAGTCGCCACCGCGCGCGTGCTATGTTCCTGTGATGCGCGCACTCGTCACCGGCGCCGCGGGCTTCATCGGCTCTCACACCGTGGATCGTCTGCTCGCGCGCGGCCACGAAGTCGTCGGAATCGACAACTTCGACCCTTACTATGCGGCGAGCCAGAAGCGCCGAAACCTCGTGCGCGCTCTCGCGCATCCGCGCTTCGCCTTGCGGGAAGGCGACGTGCGGCGCGTTGACGACGTGCGCGCCGCCTTCGAGCGCGCGCAACCCGAGGTGGTCGTGCATCTCGCCGCGAAGGCCGGCGTCCGCGCGAGCCTCGCCGATCCGCAGGCCTATCTCGAGGTGAACGAGCTCGGTCTCCTGCACGTGCTCGAAGCGTGCCGCGAGAGGCGCACGCCGCTGCTCCTCGCCTCGACCTCGTCGGTCTATGGCGCGAGCGCGCACGTGCCCTTCGAAGAGAGCGACGCGGCGGATCTCCCGCTCTCGCCCTACGCCTCGACGAAGCGCGCGGCCGAGCTGCTTGCGCACAGCTACTACCACTTGCACGGCCTCGCCATCGCGGCGCTGCGCTTCTTCACCGTCTACGGGCCGCGCGGCCGGCCCGACATGGCGGTCGCGAGCTTCACGCGCGCGCTGCGCGCGGGGCGTTCGATCCGCTTGCACGGCGAGGAGACCGCGCGGGACTTCACCTACGTCGATGACATCGTCGACGGCATCGAAGGCGCGCTGCGCTGGGTGCAGGGGACGCCGCGCTACGGCGTGTTCAATCTCGGGCGCACCGAGCCCGTGCGCGTCCGCGTGCTCGTCGAAGAGCTCGCGCGCGCGCTCGGCTGTCCGGCCTCGATCGAGCTCGGCCGGCTCGAGCCCACCGAGTCTCCGCGCACGGCGGCGAACATCGCGCGCGCGGCCGCGGCCTTCGGCTACGCGCCGCAAGTGAGCCTCGCCGAAGGCCTGCAACGCTGGGTGCGTTGGTACTTCGAGAGCCCCGAATCGCCGCACGTCGCCGGCGAGGAGTAGGGAGCGCAGCGCGTCCTACGCGTTCTGCGTGCTCGACGCGCTCTCGAGCGACTCCAACCACGCGGGCAGCGCCGCGACCGAGTCGAGCACCGCGGTCGGCGGCGGCGCGAAGCGCAGCTCATCGCCGGGGCGATACTTCCCGGTGCGCACGAGCACGCCGCGGAGACCGAGTGCCGCCGCGCCACTGGCGTCGAACTCCGCGTCGTCGCCGATCATCACCAGCTCGGAGAGCGCGAGCCCTTCTTCGGCCGCGAGGCTCTCGAAGAGCAGCGGCGAGGGCTTGCCCAGGTTCTCCGCGCGACGGCCCGAGGCGTATTCGAGGAACGCGGCCACGGGGCCGAGGTCGGTGACGAGCCCGCTCTTCCGCGCGTAGTAGCGATTCTTCTGCAGCGCGTAGAACTTGGCCCCGGCCTGCAAGCGGCGGAACGCGGGCTGCAAGTCGGCGATGCGCAGCGTGTGCGCTTCGGTGGCGAGCACGACCGCGGGACCTTCGGGATCCTCGCGGAACCATGCGAAGTCGCCGCGCGCGGCCTCTTCGCACAGCAAGAGCCCCGCGGTTTCGCCGCGCGCTTCGAGCACGCGCTGCGCCGTGCGCACGGGCGTCACGAGCTCCCGCGGCGCATCGATCAAATCCAAGCCGTGCAGCAGCTCGAAGAGCCGAGAGTGGCTCTCGCTCGTCGCGTTCGAGACGAGGCGCACGGAATAGCGCGCGCGGAGCTCGCGCAGGAGTGCTGCGGCGTTCGACACCGTCGGTCGCACGAAGCGATCGGCCAGAGTCCCATCGACGTCGAAGCAGAGGAGCCGCGGTGGGGCGGCACTCACAGCAGGAGCAGCATCTGCGCGGCGCCGACCAGGCCGCCGAGCACGCCGCCCGCGACCTCGATGAAGCGCATCTCGCGCTTCGCGACCTCGAGCACGATGGCCTCCAGGCGATCGAGATCGAAGCCTTGGATCTTCCTCTCGATCGAGCCCTGCAGATCGGCCGAGGTCTCGAGATGTCCGGCGATCTCGCCGAGCAGGCCTTCCGACATCTCGAGGATCTTCTCGCGCGCGAGATCGAGCATCGAGCCCTGCAGGAACATCCCCGCCATCGGCACCTTCTGCTTGATGCCGTCGACGAAGGTCCCCATGCGGCGCTCGATGCCGGCCTCCAGCGCGCGATGGACCTCGGGATTGCGGACCAGCTTCGCCAAGTCTTCGCTGGTGAAGAGATGCGAGCCCACCGCGCCCGCGATCGAACGCGCGAAGGCCTCCTTCCGGCTCGGGAGCACTCCCTGGAAGCTCAGGAACGAGAAGCCGATCCGCCGACGCGGACGGAAGAGCATGCGCACGGCGAGCCAGTTGGTGACGTAACCGATGAGTGCGCCGACGAGAGGGAAGGTCCAGGCGATGGGGGGCATGCGGGGGCTCGCAGAGAGACGGCTCTAGAGGCTAGGGGAGAACGGCGCTCAACGCAGTGATTCGAGATACGCGATCAACGCCGCGAACTGCTCGCGCGTGAGCCCGCCGACCAGGCCTTGCGGCATCACCGAGATCGGGAGCTCTCGCCGATCGCGGATCGCGCCGCGCGCCAAGCGATGCACGGCGCCGCTCGCGTCGCGGAGCTCGATGTGCGTCGCAGACTCGCCGCTCGGGAAGCCGATCTGCTCCACGAGCTCTTCGCGTTCGTCGACGTACTCGATCACCTGCGTCGCGAAGCCCTGCGCGATCTTCGCGTTCGGCAGCAGGATCGACTCCAGCAGATGCTCGCGCGGGAAGCGCGCCGCGGCCTCGCCGAGATAGGGGCCGCGCGCGGGCTCGCCGACGTTCACGGTGTGGCAGACCGCGCAGCTGCGTTCGAAGAGGCGCTGTCCCAAGGCGATCGTCTCCGCGCTCGCGGCACCGCGCGCGGGCAAGGCCGCGGCGATCTCCTCGGCGGAGAAGCTGTCGAGGCGCGCGGCAGTGCCGACCAAGCGCGCGGCGAGCGCGAAGTCGCCGCCGCCGTTCCGCACGCGGAAGAGCAGGCGGTTCTCGCCTTCCAGGAGCTCGACGCGCACGCGATCTTGCTCGGGGGTCAAGCCGCGATCGCCATCGAACTGGTGCACCAGCGTCCCGTTCAGCCACACCGCGACTTGGTCGTCGCTGCCGACGCGGAGCTCCGCGGCTCCCGCCGCGCGGCTCGCGAAGGTCGTGTGCAGGAACGCGGTCGAGTTCTCGCAGGCCTTCCACTGCTCGTGGAGGCGGAGCGCGCCGCTCGCTTCGCGCGAGCGCAGGCGTTCCCACGTGAAGCTCCGCTCGCCGAGGGCGAACTCCACCGGCGCAGCCCCGGCGACGAGCTCCGGCGGCAGAGCCGCTGCGCCTCGCAGCGCATCGGGGATCGGACCCGCGACGTCGTACTCGAGCAGCACACCGGAGAGCGCCAGCAAGCGCCTCTCCAATGCGCTGCGCTCTTCGCCGAGCGGCAAGCGCTCCAAGAAGCGGCGCGTCGCGACGAGGAAGAAGTCGAAGTCGGTCGGATCCGCGCTGCCGTGCGTCGCTTCGACTTCGAGCGCGAGCTCGCGGGCGATCTCCAAGTCGAGCGCGAGGTCGGCGAAGGGGCCGAGCGCGCAGAGCGAACGCAGCGCCGCGGAGCGCAGCTCGCGTTCCGCCAACGCGCGCAACAGGGGGCGCGCGGAGGCGGCATCGCCGAGACGGGCGCGCGCGCGCGCCGCGGCGAGGCGCACGTCAAGGCGCGCGTGCTCGAGGAAGCCCAGCACGCGAGCGGCCTCGGCGCGCGCGGGCACGACGGCCGCCGCTTCGATCGCGAAGGGCAGGAGTTGCGCGTCGTTCCAGAGGCGCGCGCGCGCTTCGCGCGTCTCGTCTCCGCGATGTGCGAGCAACGCGCGCAGCGCCCCTCGCCGCACGCTCTCCGAGGTGCTGCGCGCGAGGGCGAGCAGCTCGCTCACCTGCGACGCAGCATCGACGCGCGCCAAGGCGTCCTCGAGCGCGCTCGCCAATGCACTACTCGCCACTGCGTCGCTCGGCGCTCCGAGCCCGCGCGCGAGGGTGATCACCGCGCGCGCGCCCTTCTCCCCGCGGAGCTTCGCCAGCGCCGCGATCGACGCCACGCGCTCCGTCTCGCTCTCGCTCGCGAGCAGCGCCTGCTCCAGCAAGAGCTCGGCCGCGTCGTCGTCGGGGTCGCG
>JAEUHW010000161.1 GCA_016793245.1 Planctomycetota bacterium | reverse complement strand
GCCGACGACGGCGTGCTTGCTCGCCGTGTAGACGCTCATGCCGGGGAAGCCGATCAGACCGGCGACGGACGCGGTGTTCACGATGGCGCCGCCGCCGCTGGCGAGCAGCGCGGGGATCTCGTGCTTCATCGAGCAGAGCACGCCGAAGACGTTGATCTCGAACACCTCGGTGTAGCTCGCGTGGTCGTGCTGCTCGAGGCCGATGAAGGTCGGGCCTTCGACGCCGGCGTTGTTGAATGCGGCGTCGAGCCGACCGAACTTCGCCAGGCCGCGCTCCACCAGCGCCGCGACCTCCGCTTCCTTCGAGACATCGGTGCGGACGAAGAGCGCCTCGCGGCCGAGGGAACGGATCTCGCGCACCAGCGACTCGCCGGCCTCGGTGCGGCGCGCGGCGAGCAGGAGATCGTAGCCCTGGCGCGCGAAGGCCAAGGCGGTGGCACGACCGATGCCGGAGCTGGCGCCGGTGACGAGAGCGACGGGAGACTTCGGAGTCGAAGCGGACATGCGATCGAGACCTCGGATGCGGGGAAGCGCGCCGGCGGCGCGTCAGGCGGCCTTGATACTGGGTCGCGTGCGCAGCGGATTCCATGGAGGCCGCGGCAGGCGAACGACGCCGAGGAAGACGAGCATCCACGGAGCACATGGTCTGCCCCGTTCGCGACTTCGCACGCGACGGAGCTCTGGCCTCCGCGCTCCTCCGCGCACAGCTCGACGGGTGTGCCGTCGGCCTGTCGTCCCGGATTCACGCGTCGACGGGATCGTCACCCCAAGCGACCTCATCACCCACGGCGATCTCTCCATCGCTCAGCGCTTGGGCGAAGACGCCGCCGCGCCAGTGCTTCTTCAGCGCGTCGCGCAGCCCTGGCTGCGCCTCGTCCATACGCTCGCACGGCCGCAGCTCGCCGCGGATCCGGAAGAGGCACGCGCCGATGCGCAGGGTGCGGCCGCGCGCCTCGGCCAGCGCGACGCCGCGCACGAGGAGATTCGCCCGCCGCCGGATCGGATCCACAGCGGCGCCGGTCTCGCGAACCGCGGCCTCCCAGCCGTCCTGATCGAGGATCGATACCTGACGCGTGGAGCTCTCGTCGGCGTTCCCGATCAAGCCGAAGCCGGCGCGCACGCCCGCTGCGGAGACCGGCTCCATGCGACCCCGATGTGCGCGCTTGATCCAGATGGCTTCGAGGCGTCCCGTCATGTGTCTGGCGTCGGGCCGTTGGAGAAGGATGCGTTCGCGAGGCATCGTAGCAGGAGGCTGCGGCGCGGCGCTTGCGATCGACGGCGCGATGTGGAAGCTCTGGCGCTCCCCCGTCCGGTGCGCCTCCATGCTCCTTCGCTCCTCCCTCGTACACGCGGCTCTCGCCGCCGCGTTCCTCTGCTCGAGCACCATCGCGATCGCGCAGCAGAAGCCGCGCCGCGACGTGATCGAGGTACCGGCGATCGCGGACGGGCTCTGTGTCAGCAACCTGTTCCAGAGCCGGATGGTGCTGCAGCGCGAGAAGCCGATCGCGATCTGGGGCTGGGCCGCGCCGGACGAAGAGGTAACCGTGTCGTTCGGTCGCGAGAGCGCGAACACGCGCGCCGCGGCCGATCGCTCCTGGCGCGTGACGCTCGCAGCGCAACCCGCGAACACGAGCTCGCAGCAACTGATCGTGCAGGGCCGCGAGGCTCGCTTGGTCCTCGACGACGTGCTCGTCGGCGACGTCTGGGTGCTCGGCGGCCAGAGCAACATGGAGTTCGAGCTCGAGAAGGTCGAGAACGGCGCGCTCGAGATCGTCTCCGCTCACTACCCGCAGATCCGCGTCCTCACCGTGCCCTACGCGATCGGTCCGGAGAAGGTGCGGAGCTTTCCGCGCCTCGACGAGTGGAGCGATTGGTTCGGCCGCCACTTCCGGAAGGGCGACTGGGATCCTTGCACGCCGGCGATCGCGCGCGAGCTCTCGGCGATCGGCTACGCGTTCGCGCGCCGCGTGCACATGGCGAGCCGGATCCCGATCGGCGTCATCGACGTCTCGCGCGGCGGGACCACGGTGGAGACCTGGACGCCGCTCGCGACGCTGCGCGCGATCGAGGAGCCCTTCCTCCGCGAGCGACTCGCCGACTGGGAGCGCCGCTGCGCGGAGTGGAACGCGCAGCAGGACCTCGCGCAGCGCATCGCGCAGCACCGCGAGTGGACCCTCAAGCAGCGCGAGGCAGGCAAAGCCATCCCCGAGGATCGCCAGCAGGAGCCGAGCGATCTCCGCCCCGGCCCCGCGGGCGACGCGAATCATCCGGGCCACTGTTTCCGCGGCATGATCGGACCGCTCGAAGGCCTGGCGGTGAAGGGTGCGATCTTCCACCAGGGCTACAACAACGCGTTCGACGGCTTGCCGGGTGTCAGGCTCTATCGCGCCGTGCTGCCCGAGATGATCCGCGCGTGGCGCGAGGCCTTCGGCGATCCGAGCTTGCCGTTCGGCATCCTCTCGCAGGAGACCGAAGGCGAGCCGCAGACGCGCGAGGACCTCCTCGAGAAGATGCTCGACACCGGCATCTACATCCGCGAGGCGCACTACCAGACCTTCCTCGAGCTGCAGCGCGCTGGCGACAAGCACCTCGGCCTCGCGGGCACCTTCGATCTGCGGCGACGTTGGTATCACCCGCAGGTGAAGCTCCCCGCCGGCGAGCGCATCGCGCGCTGGGCCCTCGCCACGCAGTACGGCTTCGCGGGCGAGCTCGAGTGGCAGCCGCCGCGGATCACGAGCTTCCGCGCCGAGGACGACTCGCTCGTGCTCGTGCTCGACCAGCAGGTCAGCGACCCCGAGGACGGAGCGATGCAGGGCTTCGCGATCGCCGGCGAAGATCGCCGCTTCCAGCCCGCCGACGTCTCCTATCGCGAGGTCGGCAAGGACGACCAAGGCCGGCCGCGCTTCGACCAGAAGCAGCTCGTGTTGCGGAGCCCGCTCGTCCTGAAGCCCGTGCACTACCGCTACGGCTGGGGCCGGAACCCGCTCGCGAACGTGCAAGCCACCGGCAACAAGGACCTGCCGCTCCATCCGCAGCGCAGCGACGACTGGGGGCTCGGCGAAGTGCCGCTCGGCGTGCTCGAAGCGAACGTCGATGGCAAGGGCGTTCTCTCGCGCGCACAGCTCCAGCGAGTGCGCGAGGCGCTGCGCGCCGAGGATCTCCGTCGCAAGGTGGCGGAAGCGGAAGCGGTGCTGCGCGAGCACGTGCAACGCACGGGCGCGAGCGGGAAATGAGCGCGCCGCGCAGAAGCAGCCGCACGCTCTGCGATCGCGGCGTGCCGCGAGCCCATGGAACCATGCGAACACGCAAGCTCTTCGCGCTCTTCGTCGCCCTCGCCCCGACCAGCGCGCTCGTCGCGCAAGAGCCGCCGGCCACCGTTCTCGAAGCGTGGTTCGCGAAGCCGCCCGCCGAGCGCGGCGCATTGCCGAACGCGGAGGAGCCGCTCTCGCGGCGCGACGCGGAGGCGCTCGTTCCGCGACTCTGGGCCGCTTGCCGAGCCGACGCGGCACGACGCGGTGAGGACACGCTACCCGCGATCCTGCCCGGCGACCTCGAGAAGGCGCTCGAGCCGACGACCTTGCAGATCGGCGAGCACGCGATGCCCTACGTTCTGCTCTGCAAGGGCGAGAAGCCCGCGGGCGGCTGGCCGCTCTTCCTCTGCTTGCACGGCGGCGGTGGCAACGCCGAGGCGCAGGGGCCGCACGCGTGGGACGTGAACAGTCGCGAGTGGCAGGCCCAGAAGACCCTGTTCCAACGCGTCTACCAGCCCGCGGGCCTCTACCTGATCCCGCGCATGGCCGACGATCGCCAAGGTCGTTGGTACTTCGATCACAACCAGAAGGCCTTCGAGGAGCTGATCACGAAGTGCCTCCTCTTCCGCGAGGTCGACGCCGATCGCGTGTACCTGATGGGCATCTCGGAAGGCGGCTACGGCACGATCCGCTTCGCCGGCAATCGACCCGATCGCTTCGCGGCGACGGGCGGCATGGCGGCAGCCGAGCCGCTGGAGACTTCACCGCCGGAGAACATGCGCAACGTCGCCCTGCGGATCGACATCGGCGAGCGCGACACGATGTTCGATCGCATCGGCTTGGCGCGGCGCATGGGCGAGCGCCTCGCCGAGCTCCGGGCCGCGGATCCGCAGGGCTACGACTTCGTCGTGAACGTGCAGACCGGCCGCGGTCACGGCATCGACTACAGCCAGACGCCGCCTTGGCTCGAGAAGCGCGTGCGCAACCCGCGGCCGTCGCGCGTGGTCTGGACGGTGCAGCCGTTCCACACCACCGTCGAGCTGCAGCGCTACTGGCTCGCTCTGGACGAGATCCCCGCCGCGATGCCGCTCTACCTCTCGGCGACCTTCACCGGGAACCAGCTACGGATCACGGCCGAGATCGATGCGCCCAAGCCAGGCTCAGGTCGTCTACCCGCCTCCGGCGGCCGCCTGCGTGTGCGACTCGACGACCGTCTCGCCGACCTCGATGCACCCATTGCGATCACGGTGAACGGCCAAGCGCGAGCCGAGGTCCAGGCGGTGCGACGCCTCGACGTGATGGCGCGGACACTCGCCGAGCGCCTCGATCCGAGCTACTGCTTCGCTGCGGAGCTCGTGATCGACCTCGAGGCGAAGTAGCGCGAGGCAGCGGCTCAGAGCGTCTTTCGCAGGGCGAGAGGAGTTCTCTTGTCGTCGCGACGGAGCGCTGTCGCTACTCTGTCGCCCACCACCCGCCCGACCCGCCCGCGTGCCCTCCGCTCCCGCCTTCGTTCTCGCTCCTCCGCGCTTGCCGGAGCTCTCGCTCGCCGGGCTCGCCCTCGCGCGCGAGACGATCACGGGAACGCATCTGCACACGCTGCACGGCTGCCCGCACGAGGTCGTGCTCGACTTCCGGTTGCCGAAGTCCGACAAGCTCCCCGCCAGCGAAGCGCTCGCGGCGCTCCTCGCGCGCGGACGCGCATTCGAAGCCGAGGTCGTCCGCGCGCTCGAAGTCGTCGAGCCGCACTATCCGAAGGGCGATTTCGTCACCGGCGCGGCCGAGACCCTGCGACTCATGCGCGAGGGCCATCCGCTGATCTACCAAGGCGTGCTCTTCCGCGCGCCGTACCTCGGCATCGCCGACCTCCTGCGCCGCGTCGAGGTGCCGAGCGCGCTCGGAGGCCATGCCTACGAGGTGATCGACATCAAGTCGTCGCGGAAGGCGAAGCTCGAGCAGCAAGTGCAGGTCGCGTTCTACTCCTTGCTGCTCGGCGAGGCGCAGGGCCTCCTGCCGACGCATGGCGCGCTGTGGCTCCGCGAGGCGCCTGAGGAGCGCTTCGCTCTCGACGACGTGGTCTGGACCTTGCTCGATCAGCTCGACGAGCTCTCTGCGCTGCTGCGTGGCGAGCAGGAGTCTCGCCCCCATCGCAGCTCGCGCTGCGATGGCTGCGGCTGGCGCGAGCGCTGCTTGCCCGAGCTCGAGCGCTCGCAGGATCTCTCGTTGCTCGCCTCGCTCTCGCGCTCGCGCGCCGCGCGTCTCCGCGCCGCGAAGATCAGCGATGTCGGCGCCCTCGCCGCCGCCGACCCCACGGCGCTCCTCCGGCGCCGCGTGCTTCCGCCGGCCTCGACGCGCGCTTTGCAGGCGCAAGCGCGCGCGCGCCGCGACGGTATCTCCGTGCGCCTCGAAGCCGAACCTCCCGCGCTTCCCGCGCGAGCGCTCTTCTGGGCCGCCGAGCCGGATCCCTTCCGCGACGGCAGACTCTGGCTCGTGCGCGCGGCCGTGCTCGAAGAGGGCGTCGTGCGCGCGCCGATGGTGCACTTGATCGCCGACGACCACGACGAAGCGCAGGCGCTCCGCGAGCTCGCGCGCTTCGCGGAAGCGCACGCCGACGCGGGTGCCCTGCACTTCGGCGAGCGCAGCGCGAGCACCCTCGCGCGCCTGCTCGCGACGCGGCCCGAGCTCGCTTCGCTCGAGCGCTTCACGCGCTCGCAGGACCTCCGCGTCCTCTGGCTCGCGCACCTTGCCCATCCGGTCGCGAACGCGACGCTCTACGATCTCGGCCTCTGGCTCGGCCTCCGCGCACCGGAGGAAGGCGGCGCCTTCCCAGCGCTCTGGTGGGAGAACGCGCGCGAGAGCTCCGGCGCCGAGCGCGAACGCTGGAGAGCGCGCGTCGAGCGCTTCGAGCAAGCAGAGCTCGCGACCGCCGCGCGCTTGCTCGGCGAGCTGCGCGCCGAGACCGCTCCAGGAGCGTCGCGTGGCTGAGCACCGCACCGAGCACGCCTTCGGAGCGCGCTTGCAGCGCTACTTGGAGCGCGAGCGCGCGGCCGAGATGCAGAGCCATCTCGAGTCGCGCGCGCAGCCGCTCGCGCAGCGCGTCGAGGACGGGGATGCCATCGCGCCGGCGAAGCTCGAGAGCTACGACTCCGCGCGCGGCGTCTACGCGCTGCGCGTCGAGGACAACTTGGCGAAGTTCCGCCCCGGCGATCCGGTGTGGCTCTCGGACGGGCGCGATCCCGAGAGCGGCCTGCCGCTCGTCTTCCTCGACTACCAGCCGCGCGAAGGGCGCGTGCTGCTGCAGAAGGATCGCTTCGGCGAGTCGAAGGCGAAGGTGCCCTCGGGCACGCTCGTCGTCGATCGGCGCCGCCTCGAGAACTACGAGAAGCTGCACGGCGCGCTCGAGCGCGCGTTCCGGGCCGACGACGAGCGCGGCCGGAAGATCGGCGCGCTGCTCGCGGGCCAGCTCGCGACCGCGCTGCACCCCGAGGCATTGGAGCGCGCAAGCGCATACGCGGCGAAGCTGCCGCTCGATGCGACGCAGCGGCGCGCGATCGCCGAAGCGCTCGCGGCCCCCGATGTCTATCTGATCCAAGGACCGCCCGGCACGGGGAAGACCATCGTGCTCGCGCACTTGGTCGCGGCACTCGTCGCGCGCGGTCGGCGCGTGCTGGTCTCGGCGTTCACGCACACGGCGATCGACAACGCGCTGCTGCGCATCGCCGAGCACGTGCCGGTGACTTCGATGGCGAAGCTCGCGACGCGCGAGCAATCTCCCGAGGTCGCTTCTCGCGGCATCAAGGTCGATCCGAGCGCGCGGAAGCTCCAGCTCCCGAGCAAGGGCGGGCTCGTCGTCGGCGCCACCGCGTATGGCGCGCTGAAGCTGGAAGGCGTCACCAGCTTCGACGTGGTCGTGCTCGACGAAGCCGGACAGGTGGCACTCCCGCATGCGGTGGCAGCACTCCTCTCCGCGTCGCGCTGGATCCTGGTGGGCGATCATCAGCAGCTCCGCCCGGTGACGCAGGGCGAGCACTTGGAGCGCGAGGTCACGCGCTCGATCTTCGAGCACCTGCACGCGCACGGCTATCCCCACGCGATGCTGCAGCAGAGCTACCGCATGAACGCGGAGCTGGTCGCGTTCCCCTCCGCGTGCTTCTACGCGGGGCAGCTCGCGAGCGCGGCGAGCGCGGCGTCGCGCAGGCTGGAGACGAGGCCCGGCGGGCGCTACGCGGAGATCCTGACTCCCGAGCGCGCGGCGCTCTTCGTCGATCTCGCGCACGAAGGCAATCCGACGCGCAGCTTCGAGGAAGCGGAGCTCGCGGGCGAGCTCGCGGCCGAGCTCGTGCTGCACCACGGCGTGCCCGCTTCCGAGATCAAGCTGATCGCGCCCTTCCGCGCGCAGAACCGGGCCCTCCTCACCGCGTGCGCGCGCAGCTTCCATCGCCGTGGCGAGACGCTGCCGCGCGAGCTGGAGGCCGACACCGTCGATCGCATCCAGGGCCAGGAGAGCGAGGTGGTGATCCTCTCGCTCACCGCGAGCGACGAGGGCTGGCTCGAGAGGAAGGTCGACTTCTACTTCGACGCGGGACGGCTGAACGTCGCGATCACGCGCGCGAAGACGAAGCTCATCGTGCTGGGCTCGAGCGCGCTGCTGCGCGTGCGCCCGCGCAGCCTGGAGGACGTGGTGAAGACGAATCCCCTGCGGAAGCTGCTGCGGAGCCTGCCCCGCGTGCCAGCTCCCCCCATCGAGAGCGAGGAGCGTTGAGCGCCGTGCGACCTCTCTGGATCTTGAACGTCGTCGGTCTCACGCCGAAGCTCCTCGCGCATGCGCCGCGCCTCTCCGCCCTCGCGCGCGAGGGCGCGCTCCGCCCGCTGCGAGGCGTGCTCCCCGCGGTGACCTGCTCGGCGCAAGCGACGATGCTGACGGGCAGCTTGCCGCGCACGCACGGCATCGTCGGCAACGGCTGGTACTTCCGCGATCTCGCGCAGGTGCTCTTCTGGCGCCAGAGCCACGCCTTGGTCGGCGGCGAGAAGCTGTGGGAGACCGCGCGACGCATCCACCCGGGGCTCCGCACCGCGCAGCTCTTCTGGTGGTTCAACATGTACTCCAGCGCCGAGATCGCGGTGACGCCGCGGCCGGCCTATCCCGCCGACGGGCGGAAGATCCCCGACATCTACACCGAGCCGCCGGAGCTCCGGGACCGGCTCAACGCGAAGCTGGGTCCGTTCCCGCTCTTCCGCTTCTGGGGTCCGACGGCGGACTTGGTGTCGACGCGCTGGATCGCCGATGCCGCGCTCGAAGTCCTGCAGAGCGAGCAGGTCGATCTCGGCTTGGTCTATCTGCCCCACCTCGATTACCCACTGCAGCGCTGGGGGCCCGACGATCCGCGCATCGCGGCCGAGGTCGCCGCGGTCGATGCGGAAGCCGGCAAGATCATCGACGCCGCGCGCGCGGGCGGCGCCGCGCTGAGCGTGGTGTCCGAGTACGGCATCACCAAGGTCACGCGCGGCGTGCACTTGAACCGCGTGCTGCGCCGCGCGGGCTATCTGCGCGTGCAGGAGACGCCGCACGGCGAGCTACTCGACGCGGGCGCCTGCCGCGCCTTCGCCGTGCCCGATCACCAGCTCGCGCATATCTACGTGCGGGATCCGCAGGATCGCGAGGCCGTCGCCGAGCTCCTGCGCGCGGAGGACGGCGTCGGCGCCGTGCTCGACGAGCGCGGGAAGGCGCGAATCGGCCTCGACCACGCGCGCTCCGGCGAGCTCGTGGCACTCAGCGAGCGCGAGCGCTGGTTCACCTACTACTACTGGCTCGACGACGAGCGCGCCCCCGATTTCGCGCGCACCGTCGACATCCACCGCAAGCCCGGCTATGACCCGGTCGAGCTCTTCGTGGATCCGCAGCTCCGCTTTCCGAAGCTGCGCCTCGCAAGACGCCTCCTCCAGAAGAAGCTCGGCTTCCGCTACCTGATGGACGTGATCGGCTTCGACGACACCTTGGTAATGGGCAGCCACGGGCTCGACCCCGCGACGCCGGAGGAAGGTCCGCTCTGGATCGGCTGGCCAGCGCCGCACTTCCTCGGCGAGGAGCTGGCGATGACCGAGCTGAAGGAGCTCTGGCTGGGGATGCTCGCGAGCGGAAGCACGACGGGAGCGAAGTCCTCGTGAGCGAGCACGACGCGAGCGAGCTGCGCGAGGAGTCGCCGTCGGAGGCGCCGCGGCTGCCCCACGGCCAGGGCGCCTTCGTGATCCCGCTCGGCACCTCGTCCGCGATCCCGACGCTGACGCGCGGGCTCGCGGCGACGCTGCTCGCGCGCCGCGATGGACAGGTGTTCCTGTTCGATGGCGGCGAGGGCACGCAGCTCCGCTTCCTACAGAGCGGGCTCTCCTACGGGAAGCTGCGGCGCATCTTCGTCACGCATCTCCATCTCGATCACTACGGCGGTCTCTTCGGCCTCGTCGCCCGCATCTGCATGGGCAACACGCCGCAGGAGATCGACCTCTACGGGCCGCAGGGGATCGAGGCCTTCTTCTACCAGCACATCGGGAACTCGCTCCGGAACGCGCCGATCGTGATGCGCTTCCACGAGCTGGCCTCCGACTTCGCCGGCGTGATCCTGGACGAAGAGGAGTTCACGGTCTCGACCGCGCCGCTCTCGCACGTGATCCCCGCGCGCGGCTATCGCTACGAGGAGAAGCCCCGAGCGGGCGTCTTCGATGGCGCGAAGGCCGATGCCCTCGGAATCCCCTTCGGACCCGAGCGAGGGAAGCTGCTGCGCGGCGAGGCGATCCAGCTCGGCGACGGACGAACCGTCGAGCCCAAGGACGTCGTCGGCCCCGAGCGCCCGGGTGCCATCTTCGCCTACTGCACCGACACGCGGCGCTGCAAGGGCGCGGTGCATCTCGCGCGCGGGGCGCATCTCCTGCAGCACGAGGCGACCTACGACGGCTCGCTCGGCGCCCTGGCCAAGAAGCGCGGGCATTCGACGATCGACCACGCGGCGCAGGTCGCCGCACAGGCCGGCGCGCACACATTGCTCGCGTTCCACTTCTCGACGCGCTACGACGAGCGCGCGATCCGCGAGATGGTGAAGAAGGCGCGCGCGATCCACCCGCGGATCGTGATCGCGCGGGATCTGAAGCCGGTGCCGATCCTGCCGAGGCCGGAGGCGGCTGATCCGGTCGCGGCTTCCGCGGAGGCG
>JAEUHW010000138.1 GCA_016793245.1 Planctomycetota bacterium | reverse complement strand
TTGATCGCCGAGCTGCGCGAGCTCTTGCCGCGCGCGTGGTGGCTCGGCGTCGGCATCAGCTTCAGCTTCGTCACCGGCGACGTGAAGCGCGCGTCTCCGCTCGTGCGGCGCCTCGGGCTCGAGTGGCTGCATCGCCTGGTCCAGGAGCCGCGCCGGCTCTTCAAGCGCTACCTCGTGCATGGCATCCCCTTCGCGGTGCGCTTGCTCGCCGCGTCGCTCTGGAGTCGCCGACGCGCGACGGCGGTGGCGCGATGATCGCGGTGCAGTGCTCCACCGCGCTCCCCGCGGACTGGCAGCTCGGTACCGAAGCCGCCGCGGTCTTCACCATCGAGCTCGATCCGGACGCGGCGAGCTCGCCGAGCGAGCGCGACCTGCTCGATGCAGGAGAACGCGCGCGCGCCGCGCGCTTCCGATTCCCGCTCCTGCAGCGTCGCTACATCGCCGCGCATGCCGCGTTGCGCCGCGTGCTCGCGCGGGCACTCGCGCTCGCGCCGGAGCGCGTGCCGCTCGGCGTGCGCGCCGACGGCAAGCCGACGCTCGCGGGTGAGCTCGCCAGAGCGCTCTGGTTCAACCTCTCGCACAGCGCCGGCGTCGCCGTCGTCGCGCTCAGCGCGATCGGCGAGCTCGGCGTCGATGTCGAAGAGATCCGCCGGCTGCCCGACGCAGATGAGGTCGCGCGACGCGTCTTCACCGCGGCAGAGCGCGCGGCGATCGAGCGCGCGAGCCCAACGCGACGCGACCGCGCCTTCTTCGCGGCGTGGACCCGCAAGGAGGCCTACATCAAGGCCACCGGCGAAGGGCTCCGCGCATCGCTCCTCGACCTCGAGATCGATCCGGAAAGTTCTTCCGCCGAGCGCGCGGTCCTTCACGGCCGTGGCGCATCGACCTCCGAAGTAGGGTGGAGGATCCTCGACCTCGAGCTCGCCCCTGGGTTCGCGGCCGCCCTCGCGGCTCCGCGCGGCACCGCCGTCGTGGAGTGCTATCCCTACGCCGCAGCAGACCTTCGCTCCAGAGCCGACGCCGGCGCATGGTGCTCCCGATGACCGATCGCGACCTCCCTCTCGAGCATCCGCTCACCTCCATCCAGCAGGGCATGCTGTTCCACCACATCGCGGGTGGGCATCCCGGCGTCGATCTGGAGCAGATCGTCGCCGAGCTCAGGGAGGAGCTCGACGTCGCGGGCCTGCAGGCGGCGTGGAGACGCGTGATCGCGCATCACGAGGCGCTGCGCACCGAGTTCGCGTGGGAAGGGCTGCCGGAACCCGTGGCGCGCGTGCTGCCGCACGTCGAGCTCGCGTGGACGGACCACGACTGGAGCGCGGTGCCGGCGGCCGAGCGCGAGCAGCGCTTCGCGCACTGGCTGCGCGACGATCGCCAGAGCGGTGTTCCACTCGCGAAGGCGCCGCTGCTGCGCTTCGCCCTCTTCCGCTTCGGTCCGCGCGAGCAGCGCTTGGTGTGGACCTTCCATCACCTGCTGCTCGACGGGCGCAGCTTCGCGCAGGTGCTGCGCGAGGTGTTCACGAGCTACGACGCCGCGCGCGCGGGCGCTCCCGCGCCGGCGCTGCCGCCGCTTCACGGGTTCCGCACGCACGTCGCGCATCTCGCCGCACGGCGGAACGCCGCGGCCGAGGAAGCGTTCTGGCGCGGCGCGCTCGCGGGCAGCGGCGGCAGCACGCTGCCGACGCTCTCGCCGCGTCCGACCACGACGAGCTTCGCCCCCGGTGAGGATCGCGGGCAGCTGCGTCGCGCGTTGCCCCCCGCGCTCACCGCGCAGCTCCGCTCCCTCGCCGAGCAGAGCGGCGCTTCGCTGAACAACGTCGTGCAAGCCGCGTTCGCGACGCTGCTCGCGCGCTACGCCGGCGAGAGCGAGGTCGTGCTGGGCTGCATCCGCGCCTGCCGCCGCTCCTCCGTCGAGGGCGCCGAGTCCATCGTCGGCACCTTCATCAACACGCTGCCGCTGCGCGTGCGTCTGCAGCCCGAGCTGCCGCTCGTCGACTGGCTGCGCGAGGTCCGCGCGCAGAACCGCGCGCTGGCGCCCTTCGAGACGACGCCGCTCGTCGACATCCAGCGCTGGTGCCTGCCGAACGGCGCGCGCCACTTGTTCGAAGCGATCCTGATCTACGACGATCGCATCCTCGACGGCGAGCTGCGCGAGCTCTCGAGCGCGGGGCACGAGCGGCGCTTCGTGTTGCACGAGCGCACCGTGTTCCCGCTGACGCTCTACGCCTATGGCGAGGACGGCCTCGTGCTGCAGCTCGCCTGGGATCGCACGCGCTTCGCCGATGCGGCGATGGCGCGCGCGATGGAGCATCTCGAGACCTTGCTCGCGTCGTTCGCCGAAGCACCGCGCGCGCCGCTCGCCGAGCAGCGCTTGATGAGTGAACGCGAGCGCGCCGAGCTGCTCGCCGCCGGGCGCAGCACCGCGTGCGCCTGGCCGCACGAGCGCACGATCCCCGATCAGTTCGAGGAGCAGGCGCGGAGGACCCCCGAGGCGGTGGCGCTCGTCTGCGGCGCGCAGTCGCTGCGCTATCGCGAGCTCGAGGCCCGCGCGAACCAGCTCGCGTGGCATCTCCGCGTGCTCGGCGTCACCACCGGCACCATCGTCGGCCTCTGCGTGCCGCGCGGTATCCCGATGGTCGTGGCGCTGCTCGCGATCCAGAAGGCGGGCGGCGCCTATCTGCCGCTCGATCCCGAGTATCCGTCCGAGCGCCTCTCGTACCAGGTCGAGGATGCGCAGGTCCCCGTGCTCGTCACGCTGGGGGACACGAGCTCGCACTTCCCCGCGTTCCGCGGCGCCATCGTGCGCCTCGACGAGGATGCCTCGCGCATCGCGGTGCAGCCCGCGACCGCGCCGGTGCGCCATCTCGCGTCGAAGGACCTCTGCTACGTCATCTACACCTCGGGCTCCACCGGCAAGCCGAAGGGCGTCATGCTCGAGCACGGCAACGTGCTCAACTTCTTCACCGGCATGGACCAGCGCCTCGGCCGACGCGAGGCGGGTGCGTGGCTCGCGGTGACGAGCCTCTCGTTCGACATCTCGGTGCTCGAGATCTGCTGGACGCTGACGCGCGGCCTGAAGGTCGTGCTGTACACCGGCGAGGATCGCCGCGCTTCCGGCAAGGGCGGGCTGCGGCGCAAGCTCGACTTCAGCCTCTTCTACTTCGCCAGCGACGAAGCGGAGAAGGCGCACGACAAGTACCGTCTGCTGATGGAAGGTGCCCGCCGCGCCGACGCCTACGGCTTCGAAGCCGTCTGGTCGCCCGAGCGCCACTTCCACGCCTTCGGCGGCCTCTATCCGAACCCCGCGGTCGCGAGCGCGGCCCTCGCCTCGATCACGAAGCGCATCCAGATCCGCGCCGGCAGCGTCGTGCTGCCGTTGAACGATCCGCTGCGCGTCGCCGAGGAATGGTCGCTCGTCGACAACCTCTCGCAGGGTCGCGTCGGCATCGCGTTCGCCTCGGGCTGGCAGCCCAACGACTTCGTGCTCGCGCCGCAGAACTTCGCGAACCGCAAGCAGGTGCTGATGGACGGGATCGAGACCGTGCGCGCGCTCTGGCGCGGCGAGTCGATCGAGCGTCCGCTGGCCGACGGTCGCATGATCTCCGTGCGCACGCTGCCGCGTCCCGTGCAGAAGGAGCTGCCGGTCTGGCTCACCACCGCCGGCAACGTCGACACCTGGATCGCCGCCGGCAAGATCGGCGCGAACGTGCTGACGCACCTCCTCGGCCAGACCGTGGAAGAGCTCCGCGAGAAGGTCGAGGCCTATCGCCGCGCCTGGAACGAAGCGGGCCACGGTCCGCGCGAAGGCCGCGTCACGATCATGCTGCACGCCTTCGTCGGCGACTGCGATCACTCCGTGCGCGAGCTCGTGCGGAAGCCGATGATCGAGTATCTCCGCAGCTCCGTCGGCCTGGTGAAGTCCTTCGTCGCGAGCTTCCCCACCTTCAAGACGAACTCCGCCGGCGAAGCGGAGGAGATGAGCCGGGACTTCGAGAAGCTCTCGCCCGAGGACCTGGAGGCGATCCTCGAGAACGCCTTCGAGCGCTACTTCGAGACGAGCGGCCTCTTCGGGACGATCGAGACCTGCGAGCGCATGGTCGAA
>JAEUHW010000133.1 GCA_016793245.1 Planctomycetota bacterium | reverse complement strand
CGTTCGGTCTCGAGGCGCAGCGCGCGATCAGTCGCGATTGCTGTTCAGCGAGATCAAGAGCTGCAGGACGTACCAGAAGAGCAGCACGACCGAGGCGAAGAGCGCCAGCGCCGCCGCGACGTGCTGCGTCGTGCGGTAGTGGTGCATGATGTTCGAGGTCTGGTACACGATGGCGAGGCCGGCGAACGCGACCATCGCGCCCATGAAGAAGATGCCGAGCGAGAAGCCGAAGAGCACCGAGGCCACGATGATGCCGAGGGCCGCGAAGCTCGCCACCGAGAGGAACCCGCCGAGGAAGGAGAAGTCCTTCCGCGTCAGCAGGACCACGCCGGTGAGCCCGGCGAAGACCGCGCCCGTCACGACGCCGGCCGTCGCGATGAGGTTCTGACCCGGGAAGAAGGTCGTCGCGATGTAGAGCAGCGGCAGCAGGATCACTGCCTGCGCGACGACGTAGAGTCCGAGGCCCAGGTACTGCTGGCCTACGGAGACCTCGCTGCGCGCCCACTTCTCCGCCACCCAGCTCACGGCCATGAAGAGGCCGAGCACGATGAGCCAAGTGAAGCGGCCCGTGAGCATGGTCTCCACGAGGCGCTGGGTCACGGGCAGCGACAGCAGGATCGCATCCAGGATGGCGAGCGCCCCGAGGGCTCCGGCGACGTGCGCGTAGGTGCGGCGGATGAACGTGGCGCGCTCCGAGGCCACAGCTCGGATCGCGGGCTCGTCGAGATAGCGGTAGGTGGGTTCCACGTAGCTGGTCATGGGCGGCGGGCTCCGTTCCCGCGAATGGAAGGGTTCTCTTCGGGTCGCGATGCTATGCGAGGCCCCCGCCCGACGGGAAGCGCCGACGCGCGTGAACTCCCGCTCGGGCGACGCGTTCCCGCGCCGCGGCAGCTCTGGCTCTCTATCCTGCTCCCCTCTCGAGGAACCGCCGCCATGAACCTCTCCGGCTCCGCCCGCGCCGCCGCGTGCGTCTCGCTCCTCCTCGTCCCGGCGGTCCGCGCCCAGGAATCCGCTCCGCCCTCCCTCGAGATCCCGTCGACGGGCTTCCTCTCCGAGGTACAGCGCGACGCGAAGCGCCAGGAGCTCGAAGCGGCAACGGCAGCCGCGGTCCTGACCCTCCGCGCACGCCCCGCGACGCCGGTGCGCGCTCTCCAGCACGTCGTGGAGCTCACGCGGGAAGTAACGCACGCGCCGTGGCAGCGCTTCGCGGTCGAGCTCGGCGAAGACGCGCCGGCGCGCATCGAGCTCGACCTCCCTCGCACCGACGATGCGTCACGAGCCACCGTGCACGTCCAGCTCAGCGTCGTCGAGCCCGGGATGGCGGTGCTCGGCCAGGCCGTCGACGGACGAGCGCGCGTCGATTGGCGCGCCCCCCAGTGCTACCTCGAGCCCGAGCCGATGGAGCGCTATTTGCGCGGGACGACGCGGGCGCGACGCGCGCAGGAGCTCGCGCTGGCGAACGGCCAGGCGCTGCCCGCGATCCCCGAAGGCGCGCTCTTCGCCTCGGATGCGAATCGCGAACGCGAGAGCTGGCCGCGTCTCTACCAGCAGAGCGTCTTCACCTCGCCTTTCGCGCAGAACGCGATCGCGTTCGATCGCGCCGCGCGCTCCCCGCTCAGGATCCTCCTCTACACGATATGGCGGCGCAGCGCAGGTTCGTCAGAGCCCGCGATCTATGCGCTCAGCTTCGATCTCGAAGGTCTCGATGCCGCGCTGCGGCGAGTGGCCCTCGAAACGAAGGAACCCGCTGCAACTCATCCCGCGCTCGAGATCGGCCTCGCGAGCGACGCAGTGCTCGGCTGGAGCATCGCCAAGCCGCAGCGCAACGGGCAGCTCGCGGAGCCGCGCCGCGCGGTGCTCCTCTCGAAGCCGAACTTCGCGCCGTACTGGCTCGCCTCACCGACCTTCGACAAGTACGTCGAGTTCGCCGGGACGGAGCAGCTCCACGCGGATCGCCGACAAGTACCGCTCTACTACGATGCGCTGGGCTGGTCGGTGCAGCTCGAGGACTTGGCCGAGGTCGTGGCTCTCCTGCGAGCAACGCCCGCCGAGAGCGGCTCTCCTCGGCTCGATCAGCTCTTCGATCGCCCCGCGTTCGCGCTCGACCTGGCCTCGACCTACGTGCCCGAGGCGCTCCTCGATGCGGAGCGGCGCATCCTCGACTTTGCACCGCTGCAAGCGCTGAAGAAGCCGCCGACGAAGTAGGACCTCTCGGCTTGCCGCGGAGCCCGAGGCCCGGCTAGCGTGCGGCGGTCGAATCTCGAGGCTCGCTGCATGCGCGCACTCTTCCTCGCCGCCCTCGCGCTCGCGCTCGTGGGGGTCGGTGCGTGGCTCGTCTTCTCACCGGCGCCGGGAGAGTCGGCTCCGCGAGCTCTCGCGGAGTCCGCGAGCTCGGGCGCGAGCGATGCGGAGCGTGCGCTGGAGGCCGGGGTCTCGACCGCGCGTGCCGAGTCGCTCCCGGCATCCGCCGACGATCCCGAGATCGAGGCCTCGGCGAGCGGAGCCGACTCCCCCACTTGCGCCGAGCTCTTCCGCCCCGGCGACCTCTGGGTGCGCTGGCTCGATCGCGAAGGGCGGCCGGCTCCGGCACCGCGGGCCAGGCTCGAGGGAAGCGATCCGGCGGAGAAGCTCTTCGTCGATCCGTCTCGAACGCAAGGCAGCGAGCAGCTCTGGAGGATCGCGCCGGAAGATCTGGTCGGGCAGCGCTTGCGAGAGCAGCGCCTCCGCTTGCACATCCTCGATCTCTTCCCTCGGACCGCTTACGTCGGTTTCGCGTACGAGCCGCCACGGCGTACGCCACATGAGCTGCGCTTGCCCCCGCAGGGCGAGCTCGTCGTCGTCCTGCAGGACGGCGGTCTGGCCTTGCCGCCGGAGCTGAGCTTCGAGGTCATCGTGTGCGACCATCTCCAGGCCCGCTCGCATGCGAGCAAGCTGAAGGGGCGGCTCGGAGAAGAGCTGTGCTTCTCCCGGCTCGCGCTGGGCGTCGATCTCATGATCCGCGCCGAGGGATTCCGCGAGCAGGTGGTGGGAATGCAGCTAGTGCTCGGCCCGGGCTTCGATGGCGAGCGCAGGAGAGCGGTGCTCACCTTTCCTGCGGGCGCGCCGGTGCTCACGGGCCAGATCCGCGACGACCTGGGAACGCCGCTCGCCGAGCAGCGCTTGTTCGCCACGCTGCGCGACTCGCAGAACGAGCGCAAAGCGACGCTCGTCACCACGAAGGACGGGCGCTTCCTCTGGACGATCCTGCCGGTGTTCGGAGGCAATCCTCCTTGGCGCGCGACGCTCGAGCTCTCGACGCGCGCGGGCCTGAAGGCCAGAGTCCGCGAGCTCGAAATCCCCGCGGCGGAGATCGTGAACCTCGGAACCTTGGAGCTCCACGCGCGCGCCGCAGGACTTGCCGGTCGCGTCGTCGAACGCAACGGTGCTCCCGTCGCGAACGCGCAAGTCGAGATCGAGGTGCTCGCGCAGCCCGGTGCGTCGAAGTCGCGGCTGCGCACCGACGAGCACGGGCGCTTCGCTTGGGAGGATCCGCGAGGGAACGATTCCAGCAACCAGCTCTTGGTCTCGGCGATGAAGGGCTTCTCCGCGAGCGGGCTGCGCACGTTCCCCGGGGGCACGAACGCGATCGAGCTCGTGCTCGAGGAGACGGGCGAGATCCACGGATGCGCGTTGCTGCCTCCGGGCCCGATCTCACCGATCGCACTGCAATTGCGAGGCATCGCGCCCGGAGCTCCCGCGGCGATCGATCGCGAGCGCACGCGCCTCAACGTCAAGGGGCGCTTCCAGTGGTCGCATCTCGCTCCCGGGCGCTACGAGCTCGAGGTCGCCTTCGCATCGCTCGTCCCGAATCAAGCCCCTGTCCCGCTGCTCACGCTGCGCGATCTCGTGGTTCCGGCCGGTGGGCCTTGCACCGACCCGCGCCTCGATCCGATCGACCTGCGCGCGCATCTCTCGACCTTCACCTTCGAGCTCCGCAACGCGCCGGCCGATCGCACCCTCGCGAAGGACGACTTCTGGTATCGCCGCTGCGAGCTCTTGGACACCCCGTGGACCGTACTGCACCCTCCGGCGGAAGAAGCACTGAGCTGGACACTTCCACGCGGAACCTACGACTTCGTGTTCGAGCTCGATCGCTGCCGTCGCATCGAGCTCCGCGGCCGCACGGAAGGTGCGGTGATCGAGCTCCAGCCGAGCTATCGCGCGCGCGTGACCTTCGAGAACTACGAGCAGGATGCCTCTTCGAGCGCCGTTGCTTGGTATCCCGTCTTCACGACGGAGAGCGAGCTTCCAGTGCAGCTCGAGGCGCGCAGGATCTCGCCATCGATCTTCGAGCTCGAGCCCAAGATGTGCGGAGGTGTCCGGATTCGGGCCGTGGCCATCGGAGGCATCGATGAAGGGCCCGAGCTGCCGAGCAAAGGCTCGGCGAGGATCGAGATCGCGGACACGACCGAGCTGCAGGAGTTCCGCGTGCAGCTCCGCTGAGCGCACCGCGCGTCGCTCAATCGCCCGCGCCCGCGTTGTAGATCTCGCCGCCGCTCGCCGCGTAGCGCCGCAGCACCGCGATCGCGGCGTCGCGCTCGACATCGATCGTCACGGCGATGCCGCGCTCGCGCAGCGTCGCGGTCCAGTCCGCGGGCTTCGCACCTTCGTCGAAGCCGATCGCGCGCACGTCCTCGTCGCGGGCGGAGGCGATCACCGAGCGCACGCCCGACCAGTGGATCGCGCCGAGGCACATCCAGCAGGGCTCGGCGCTCGTCGCGAGCTCGAGATCGAAGGGCGCGAGATCGGGCGTTCCGAGCGCGCGCTGCGCGAGCGACAGCGCCACGACCTCGGCGTGGGCGCAGGAGAGACCCGAGCTCAGCACGAGGTTCACTCCGGCGGCGACGAGCTTGCCGCTCGCGCGCTCGAAGACCGCGGCGCCGAAGGGGCCGCCAGTGCCGTGCGCGACGTTGAGCGCGGCGAGGTCGATCGCGAAGCGCGCGCGCTCGGCGACGGTCGAAGCACACGCCGGATGCGCGAGCTTCTCGGCGACCCAGAGTGGCAACCGGATCTCGATGCGCGGATCAGAGCCCTCCACGGCGCAGCTCCTCCGCCAGAGCGGTTCCTACGACACGATGTCCTCGCGCGGCGTAATGCCCGTCCTCGAGGAAGAGCGAGCGTAGGCCGCCCTCGCGCGCCGCTTCGAGCATCGCGAGCTGTGGATTCACGCAGCGATGCTCTTCGGCGAGCTTCGCGAGCCACGGCTCGGCGCGGCTCTCGCGCCCGAGGGCGAGCCGCTCGAGCCCGAGTCGAGTCGGCAGGTAGACCACGACGAAGCTCGCGCCACTGCGGCGCACGTCGCGCGCGAACTCATCGATGATCGCGCGCGCAAGCTCGAGCTGCGCTTCCGTGGGCTCGTGGGTGTATCGCCCCCAGCTCGTCCTCACGCTGCGGCCGAAGCGCCAGAGCATGCTGAGGTCGAGGAGGGTGGACGCGCCGTCCGCCGCATCGTAGTGCTCCTCGTACGGCAAGAGCTCCCAAGTCTCCATCGCGCGCAAGATCTGCGGCACGGCCTGCGGCGGCATACAAGGCTGGTTCACGACGCGCAGAGCGTCGCCTTCCACGACGAAGCGCGGCTTCGAGAATGGCTCGCTGATGTAGCAAGCCTCGCGCAGCGTGTACAGGGGTCGCAAGATGTTCACGTTGCGCTCGCAGTTCTCGAGCTGGAGGCCGAAGGCGACCACGCGGGCCTCCAGAGCGGCGCCGGATTTCCTCCAGCGCAAGAGCGCTTGATCCATGCCATAGCCTTGGACGCCGAGGTTCCGCACCCTCACCGGAGTCCCCGCGGCCGCGAGCTCGCGGGCGAGGAATTCCCCCCACGAGTCCTCCAGGGGTAGACCATATCCCTCCGTGTACGAATCGCCGAAGAGGGCGATGCATGGAAGCTCGAGCGCTCTCGAGATCGCGGTGGAAGGAGCGACCGCGCTCACGCGAATCCCTTCGTCATCGAATGCACGAACCCCCGCGCGATATCCGGGGCGAGGCGCCCATCCGAGCTCGGAGTCGTAGATCAGCTTGCTGCGCTCGCCCGCTAGCTCGAAGCGGAGGACGAGCTCCTCGACACTCGCGACGGGCAACCGCAGCGGATAGATCAGGCGACTCCACAGGACGAGGTTCCCGTCGCGGTCCTCCGCTGCGAAGTGGCGCAGCGCGACCTCGGAACCGAGCACGAACGTGAAGGTGGCGCTCGAGAACGCGAGCCAGAGCTTGCTCGAGCATTCGCGGATCCACGTGCGGCTCGGACGCAGGGCCAGGAGCAGCGCGATGCCCGCACTCCAGAAAGCTCCGCAGCCCAGGAGGCCCATACCGAGGGCCCGGGCACGCGCGGAGTGCGCGGTCTCCAGAATGCGGGCGCCGGTCCATGAGAGCGCCACCGCCAGGAGCACTTGGACGAACAGGAGAAGCAGGAAAGAGAGAACGCGAAGCCGTCGCGACATGGAGCCCATTCTCGCGAGTACACTCGGCTTGGAAGCTGGAACCGACGCGGGACAAAGCGATAGCCGGCGAACTCAGCGCAGCGCCTCTTCGAGCGCCGTGGCCGCCGCAGTGCGTTCATCACGGTACTTAACGATCAGCGGGGCCGCAAGCGCGAGGCCATGCCGCTCGGCGTAGCTGCCGCTCGCTCTACGCGTGCCGGGAACGAGCACGGCGCCTTCCGGGACCTCGCCGCGATAGCTGCGCTCGCGCACGAGATCGTGGATCACCGTCGAGGCGGTGAGGACGACGCCGCTCGCGAGCACGGCGCGCGCGCGGACGAGCACACCTTCGAAGACGCCGCTCAGCGCGCCGAGGAAGCATTCGTCCTCGACGACAACGGGGCGCGCGCCCGCGGGCTCGAGCACGCCGCCGATCTGCGCGCCGGCCGAGAGATGCACGCGCTTCCCGATCTGCGCGCAGGAGCCGACGAGCGCATGGCTGTCCACCATCGTCTCGGCGTCGACGTAGGCGCCCACGTTCACGTAGCAGGGCGGCATGAGGACGACGCCGCGCGCGAGATAGGCGCCGCGACGCACGGCGCTGCCGCCCGGCACCTGGCGGATGCCTTCGCTCACCGCGAAGCGCCGCGGCGGATAGGCGCTCTTGTCGATGGCGGGGATGCCGAAGTCGTCGATCGCGACCAAGCTCGTGCGGCGAAAGCCACAGAGGATCGCGTGCTTCACCCACGCGACGGGCTGCCAGCCGCCGTCTTCGTCGCGCCGCGCCGCGCGCAGCTCGCCGCGCTCGAGAGCGCCGAGCAGCGCGAGATGCGCGACCTCGGCGTGCGAATCGGCGGCGATCGCCTCATAGGGTCGGGCGTAGAAGTCCTGTAACGCCTCGGGATCGATGGCGGCGCGCGGGCTCATCGCAGCTCCTCCAACGCATCGGCCAAGCACTTCCGCGTGCGCTCTTGCGCGGCGGTCAGCGGGAGACGCACGGCAGCGGTGCCGAAGCCCGCGAGCTCGAGTGCCGCCTTCAGCGGGATCGGGTTCGATTCGACGAAGAGCGCATCCATGAGCGGTAGCAAGCGCTGATGCATTGCGCGCGCTTCGTCGAGCGCGCCGCGTCGCGCGGCGGAGACGAGAGCGGCGGTCTCGCGCGGTCGTAGATTCCCGATCACGGATACGAGGCCGCAGCCGCCGAGCGCGATCGTCGCGAGCGCCGCGTTGTCGTCGCCGGCGAGGAGCTGCTTGCCGCGCGGGAGCGCGCGCGCGATCTCGCCGATCTGCGCCAGGTTCCCCGAGGACTCCTTCAGCGCGACGACGGCGGGGATCTTCCAGAGTTCCTGCAGCGTGGCAGGGCTCAAGTTCGAACCGGTGCGACCGGGCACGTTGTAGGCGATGAGCGGGAGCCCCGGTGCGGCCTCCGCGAGCGCCTCGAAGTGCGCGACGACACCGTGCGGCATGGGCTTGTTGTAGTACGGCGTCACGACCAGCGCACCGTGCGCGCCGAGGTCGCGCGCTTCGCGCGTCCACTCCGCCGCTTGGCGCGTCGCGTTGTGCCCCGTGCCGGCGACGACTTGCACGCCCACGAACTCCGTCGCGACCTCCAGAGCCGCGCGAATCAGCGGCGCGCGCTCGCTCGCGAGCAAGGTCGCCGCTTCCCCCGTCGAGCCGAGCACGACCAGCGTCCGCGTTCCACCGCCCGCGACGTGGCGACAGAGCTGCCGGAACGCCGCCAGATCGACGTCGCCGCTCGCGGTGAACGGCGTGGCCAACGCCACTGCCAAGCCCGCGAAGTCGCCGTCGATCGAATCGGTGCCAGGCCCCGTCTTAATCGATGAGGGGGAGTGGGTCATGGTTCGAGCTCCTGGAAGAGGGGAGCGAGCACGCTGCGAGCGACGTCGTCCATGGTGTAGATCCCGCGCTTCCCGAAGACGAACTCCGCCGCCTTCAGCGCGCCTTCGGCGTACGGCCGCGCGCTGCGCGCGGCGTGATGGAGCTCCAGCACCTCGCCCGGCGCATCGACGCCGACGATGTGGCTCGAGTAGGTGTGACCTGCGCGGATGGAGGAGACGCAGAGCTGATCGGGACGGACCGCTGCGCCCACCGCGGGGATCACCCACTCCTTCTTCCGCGGGCAGCCGCGCAGCAAGGTGCGCGCGAGCTGCACCGCCGTGCCCGACGGTGCGTCCTTCTTCCGCGCGTGATGATGCTCGACGAGGTACGGATCGCGGCTCTCGTCTTGCGCAGCGAAGCGCGCGAGCACGAGCGAGAGCCGCGCGTAGAGCGCGACCGTGAGCGAGAAGTTCGGCGCGACGACGACGCCGATGCGCTGTCCCACGCGTTCGGCGAGCTCGGGCATCGACCAGCCCGTGCTGCCGAGCAGCAGCGGCGTCTTCGTCTCCAGCGCCCAGGCCACGCGCTTCGGAACCGCATCGCCGCTCGAAGCCTCGATGGCGACATCGACATGCACGCGCGGCGCTTCTTCTCGCGCGACCTGCCAGGCGAGACGCGGGCCCGCGACCTCGGCGATCGCCGAGCCGAGACGGCCTTTGCCGAAGACTCCGATCCTCAAGCTCATCGCTCCCCGCCCCCTTCGCTCTCGATCAGCGCCGCATGCAAGCGGCGCACGACATCCTGCTCCAGCTTGCGCTCCACCACCACGCTCAAGTTGATCTCGTTCGCCCCCATCGAGATCAGCTCGATGGGCATCTCGGCGAGCGCATCGAAGACGCGCGTGCAAACGCCGCGCGTGCGCTTCAAGCGCTCGCCGACGACGGCGACGATCGCGCGCTCCTCCGCGACGGAGACCTCGGCGAACGCCGCGATCTCCTCCGCGAGCGAGCGCACGGGGGCCTCGTGCTCGACCGTGAGCGAGACGCTGAGCTCGGCCGTCGCGACGAGATCGACCGAGACGCGCCGCCGCGCGAAGACCTCGAAGAGTCGCGCGAGGAAGCCCGCCTGCTGGAGCATCCGCGGCGAGCTCGCGGTGATCACGTGGATCGGACCGCGACTCGCGATCGCGACGACGTCGCGGCCGGACGAGCCGTTCTTCGTGATCGTGGTGAAGCGCCCGCTCGGGCGGCGCGTGTGCCGCACGGTGACGGGGATCCCCGCTTCGACCGCCGGATGGATCGTCGCGGGATGGAGCACCTTCGCGCCGAACGCGGCGAGCTCGCCCGCCTCCGCCGCCGAGAGCTGCGCGATCGGTCGCGCACGCTCGACGCGACGCGGATCGGCGGTGAGCACACCTTCGACGTCGGTCCAGATCTGGATCTCGGAGGCGCCGAGCGCCGCGCCGAAGATCGCCGCGCTGTAATCGGAGCCGCCGCGCCCGAGCGTGGTGGGTTCGCCGGCTTCGCTGCGACCGACGTAACCTTGCGTCACGACGATGCGCCCCGGAGCGAGCCGTGGTGCGAAATGCTCGCGCGCGAGGGTGGCGATCCGCTCGAAGCGCGGCGCAGCAGCACCGAACGCATCGTCGGTCACCAGCACCGCGCCGGCATCGACGAGCTCGGCGGCGGCACCGAGGTGGCGGAGATAGCGCGCGAACACGCGCGTCGAGAGGCGCTCTCCCAGACCTGCGATCGCATCGAGCTGGCGCGCGCTGGCGGGCTTGCCACTGCCGCCGTGCAACGCCGCCAGGAGCCGCGCGAGCTCCGCGCCCTGCTCTTCGAAATCTCGCGCGAGGTCTTCGGGAACGCGCGTCGCGAAGAGCTCCTCCGCCGTGACGCGATGGCGTTCCATCAAGCGCAAGCGCAGCTCTTCCGCGGGCTGCGCCGCTCCGCTCGCCGCGAGGCGCGCTAGCGCCAGGAGCTCGTCCGTGACGCGGGCCATCGCGGAGAGCACGACGAGCACCGGCTGCGGCGACGCCGCGCGCACGAGCTCCGCGGCGGCGCGCATCGCCGCCGCATCGCCGACGGAGGTGCCGCCGAACTTCTGCACCAGCGGACGCGCGGGAGACGCTCCCGCGCTCGCGCCGTTCCGCCCGCGTTCCCCCGCGTTGTCGTTCGCTGCCTGCATGCTGCGCCGTGCTTCGCTCCGTGGCCTTCCCTCCGGAACCACGAGCCGCGCGCCCTGCGCGAGCGCAGCCTCGATACGGCGCACTCACGCAGCGAACCCAGCCCGAGGCGCTTCGCCCCGCGCGGCACAGCTCACCTGCGCACGACTCGCGGGACGACAGGCGGCGGGTCTTCTCCCGGCACACCCAAGACCGCGCGTCGACTCCTCGCGCGATCCTTCGGCGATCCTCCCCTTTCGCCGCGCGTCCTCGGTGAGCCACCTCGGCACGACTACTGATGGGGATCGCTCCTCCGTCGGTACCGCGCAGGGTACGGGCAGCCCCCCGATCTGGCAATCGCCGTCGATCAAATAGGGGTCAGACCCCTATTTGATCGACAGCGCGGCCTCGATGACGGCCAGCGTCTCTGCGAAGCGCTCGCGCTGTCGCTCGAAGCGGGAGATCGCGGCGGACACGGAGGAGCGAGCGCGGAGCCCGAGCAGGGGAGCGATGTCGGCGAAGGAATGTCCACCGATCCGCTGAGCGACGTAGGCGAGGAGCGGATGGTGCTCGAGAGCGACCGGAAGGGTGGGTGAGAGCAGGTCCGTGGCATCGAGGCCGATCGCTCGGGCGACGACGTCGATGACCCTCTCCAACGGGATCCGACCTGTGGGAGCACCTCGCCCGCGACGGCGGGTGCGCAAGCCGAGGAGTTCCTTGGTTCGCCTCACCCAGGAGTCGCTTCCGAGGAATCGCCCTTCCTTCAGCTCGCGCCAAGGAGACGGCGGCCGCATCCTCTGGTCGCGCTCGACGAGCTCGCGGTACTTCTCTCGAGCGCGCACCGGATCGGGTGAGAGTTGGCGCAGCAGGTAGTCGTAGTTGATCCAGCTCACAGCGCGCGAAGGATCGATGTAGCCGGCGTAGCTCGACCAGGAGTAGTCCTCCGGACGCTCCGCCAAGCCGGCCCGCACCGGATTGAGATGGATGTAGCTGCTGAGCTGGAAGAGGTAGCCCTCCTCTTCGACCAGGTCCATCCAGTAACGCCCTTGGAACAAGTGCCCGCAGCGATCGTGCCGCTGGTTCATGTAGCGAGCGTGCGAGCTGTTCCACCACTGCGCGAACTCCGAGGGATTGCCCCGCGGGAGTCGAACCAGGAGGTGGTCGTGGTTCGTCATCTGGACGATCACCAGAACCTCGAGCCCGAATCGACGAACGGCGATCTCCAGCAGGCGAAACCTCCGACGGTGATCGCGGTCGTCGATGTAGAGGGGCTGGCGATCGACACCGCGGACGGTCATCGAAACCAGCATGAACAAGTAACGAAGTCGGCGTGCTCGGGGCATGATCCCCGAGGACGCACTTCGGGCTCGGTGGTCACCACCGTTCCCACCGGCCTCTGAATTCGCTCGATCAAATAGGGGTCTGACCCCTATTTGATCGACCCCTATACAACCAATGATCGCCGATGAACGGAGCGCCGGTTCGTGAGCTGAGGATCGAGCTCGGCCTGCTACTGCCTTGGAAAGGCGCCACCGTCGCCTGGCTGCCGCCTTCGCGATGGATCGCAACGCTTCGATCAAAAAGGGGTCTGACCCCTATTTGATCGGACCCCGGATCGCCTTCGGTTGGGTCGCCGACAGTAGCGGAGCCGGGGGAAGTCGAGGACGCGGCCGGTGTCATCGATCTCGATGCCCTCCTCGCGGAGGAGGCGCGCTTGCTCGGGGCTCGGCTCGCCGTCGGCGCGCACGCTGATGCGGCCGGCGGCGTTGACCACGCGATGCCAAGGGATCGCTTGCTGCTGGCCCGCGGGCAACGCGGCCAAGGCCTGTCCCACGCGGCGCGCGACGCTGCGCAGCCCGAGTGCCTCCGCGATGTCGCCGTAGCTCGCGACGCGTCCGCGCGGGATGCGCTTCACCAAACGATAGACCTGCTCGTGGAAGCCGGGGCCGATGATGCGATGTGGACCATGGCGCGCGGGGTCGTAGGACATGCGAGCGCTGATCTTGCTCGCCGATCAGCGCCAGGCAAGGGCGAGCGGGTTGCTGAAGCCGACCGCACTTCCGAGGAGTCCGACGCCTTGCACGTGGAGATCGAACGAGACTCCGATCGGCAGCGGCGCGAGCAGGCTCGCCGGCAAACTTCCCAACGGGAGAACGGCGACAGGCAGACCGTAGAGCGCGCCCAGCGGTTCGAACCAGAGCGCCGTGCTCGGCTGCAGCACGGCCAACACGCCCAGTGCATTGGTCGGGCCAGCGAGATCGAAGCGCAGGGTGGTTCCCGGGATCGCGGCACCGCTCCGGCGCAGGAAGAACGCACCGAACTCGTAGGCGCCGACATCGCTGCGCAGCGCGCCATCGAGATCGCCGTCGAGCACGCGCGGGAACCCCGCGAGCTCGAGCCCCGTGTCGAGCGCGACGCCCCCGCGATCGATCGCCGGGGAATCCGCGAGCAAGCGATAGTCGCCAGCACCGGCGAAGCGCGGATCCGCGGCGAGGATGCCCGAAGCGTACGGCAACGCGCTGACCTCGGCGAGGCTGCGCAGCTCCACGCCGCGGTAGTGCATCAGCGATACGGTGTTCTGCCAGAAGAGCGCGTTCTGCAAGAGGAGCTGATTCGGCGCGCCGTTCGAGAAGTCGCAGATCCCGCGCCCGCGATTGCGCGCGAAGATCGAGCTGCGGATGACACAGCTCGCGCCGTTCTCGAGGAACATGCCGTTGTGCTGGTTGTCGACGACGCTCAGGTGCTCGTAGGTGCCGCGCCCGAAGTTCTGCACCGCGATCGCGTGGCCCGTGTTCGCGTTCTGCGCGAAGACGCTATCCACGACGGTCGGATCGCCACCGCGCAGGACGAGCAGCCCCGTCCCATCCCCGGCATCGATCGTGTTCGAGAGGAACTGGCAGCGTCGGATCGCGACCGTCGTTCCGTCGACGAGCGTGCCACCGCCCCCGGGCGCGGGCGCGCGACCGTTCCGAACGACGAAACCGTCGAGCTCCGCGCGATCGCCGAGCAGCACCACGCGGCCGTGGCTCAGCGCGTCGAGGATGGTCGGGTTCTCGAGCGGTCGCGCCTCGTCCTCACGCTGCGCTCCCGGGAGCAGCCCGCCCAGCAGGCGCACGCCGCTCGGCACGACGAAGTTCCCGGTGTAGACGCCCGGGGCGACCCAGACGCTCGACCCGGGAGTCGCCAGGACCAACGCGTCCTGAACTCGAGGCATCGCGCTCGCCCAGCTCCGACCATCGCCGCCCGACGGCGCCGCAGCATCTACGTACAGCCGCTGCGCGAGCAACAGGGAGGGCGAACCGGAGAGCGCCAGGAGCGCGGCGAGGAGGAGAGGTTTCACGGAACCTCGTTACGACACGCGTCCGCGCGGGATCCCTCGTCGATCAAATCGGGGTCAGACCCCTATTTGATCGACAGAGGTTCACGAGAGATGGCCTTCGCGAACGGCAAGCTCCGCGTTCAGCACGGAAGCTCCCGCCGCGCCGCGCTCCGCGTTGTGCCCGAGCAGCACGAACTTCACGCCGAGCACCGCGCACGCGCGGATGCGGCCGACGTGTACCGTCATGCCGCGCTCGCTCTCGACGTCGAGGCGCGCCTGCGGGCGATCTTCGGCGTCGTGGATGCGCAGCGTCGCACGCGGCGCCGAGGGCAGACCGTGCGTCGCCGCGGGACGCCACGTCGCGAGCGCCTTGCGCACGGCCTCTGGCGAGGGCGCGCCGCGGAGCTTCACGCTCACCGCTTCGGTGTGGCCATCGACGACCGGCACGCGATGGCAGAGCGCCGAGACGAGGAACGGCGCTAGCTCGATCGCGCCGCCGCGCAACGCGCCGAGCATCTTCTGCGGCTCGGTCGCCATCTTGTCTTCTTCCTCGCGGATGAAGGGCACCACGTTGCCTGTGGCATCGAGGCTCGGCACGCCGGGATGCCCCGCGCCGGAGAGCGCCTGCATCGAGGTCACCAGCACCTGCTCGATGCCGAACGCGCGCTCGAGGGGCGCCAGCGCGACGCTGAGGATCGTCGCGGTGCAATTCGGATTGCAGACGATCCCGCCGCTCCAGCCCGTGCGGCGACGCTGCGCCTCGAGCAGAGCCAGGTGCTCGGCGTTCACCTCGGGGATGAGCAGCGGGACATCGGCCTCCATGCGATAGGCCGACGCGTTCGAGAAGACGAGACAACCCGCTTCCGCGAAGCGCGGCTCGAGCTCGCGCGCGGCGGCGCTGTCGAGCGCGGAGAAGACCAGCGGCGCCGCGGCCGCCTCCGGCGTGCAGGGCACGAGAACCTGCGCCCCGCGTCCCGCGTAGTGCTCGTCCTCGCCGTGGAGCGCCAAGCGCCACGAGCATGCCTCGGAGAAACGCTTGCCGGTGCTCTTCTCCGAAGCCGCGAGATGGCGCAGCTCGAACCACGGATGATCGGCCAAGCGACGCACGAAGCGCTGGCCCACGGTGCCCGTCGCTCCCAGGACGCTGACAGGGATCTTCGTCGCCGGGCGCCAACCTTCGACTTCGCGTTCGTTTCGTTCACGATTCATGATCTGGTCCGGCGTGTGCCTCGTAGGAACCTCGCGCGGCGCAAGCTACGCCGCACGCACGGACCTGGCAATGCAGCGCACGCGCGAGAAGCCCACGTCAGCGCCGATCCCCGCGACCTCATGCACCCCACTCGCCGCGAATTCCTCCTCGGCAGCAGCGCGCTGCTCGCCGGCTGCCAGAGCGCCGTGCG
>JAEUHW010000022.1 GCA_016793245.1 Planctomycetota bacterium | reverse complement strand
TCATGCGTGCGGAGACGTAGATGCGGCGGGTCTCCGTTCCGCCGAAGAGATCGGCGCCGTTCCACGTGGAGGGATGCAACACGATCCGGCCCCCGATGCGCTGGCCCTTCCGCAGGAACCTGGACTCGTGCGCGCCGGTGGCGAAGTGGAGCTCCCAGAGATCACCGAGCTGATCCGCGAGCGCGGGGTCGTGCTTTCGCCCGAGGATGTAGCTCTCGGGCTCTCCACCGCGAGGGAAGAACTTGGGCTCCGCTGCCGCGCCATCCCAGCGTTCCCACGCGAGCTTGACGATGCGCGCCTTGGTCACCAGCCGGAAGCGCAGGCCGCGCATGCCGCTGCCTTTCAGCTCCTCGCGGAACGAATCGGTCGCGATGAGCGCACCGTAGGGATTGCTCAGCGCGGGCATCCATGGCCCCGTGCGTTCGAGTTGGACCCGACCCTGCGTGTCGCGGCCGAGGTGGCTGGCCATGCCATGGACGAGGATCGAGCCATAGTCTCCCCACGGGGCCTGGCCGGTGGTGAGTTGGAAGATCGAGTGTGAGTCTTGCGGTCGGGGATCGCGGCGCATGCTTCCTCCCTGGAGAGCGTGGAGGATAGTCAAAGCGCGGCGTCTGTCGCGAGCCAGGATCGACCTCGGCTCAACCCTGCCCGAACAGCTCGAGCCACGGATCCCGCTCGAGCACCCACAGATAGAAGAACGTGCCGATCCAGCCGTGCGCGACGCCGAGAGGTCCAACGTTGCGATCGCGCAGGAATTGGGGCACGTAGAGCAGCGCGAGGAGCGTCGTGCCGACGGTCAGCAGCAGCGCCGGCAAGTGCACGGCGCCGAAGACGAGGGCGCCGACGAGCACGAGGACCTGCTGGATCAAGCCCCAGAGGGGATAGAGCAACAGGCAGAAGAGCGCGTGCGGTGGAACGCGCAGCGCGCCGCGGCTCGCGACGTAGAGGGCGAAGCTGGGGAGCGCGATGGCGGTGAGGGGAGTGCCGCGCGGCGCCGATGGCAGGGCTATCCACGCGTAGGGCGAACGGGCAGAATGCCCGACATGAACTGGCGTGATCACATCGTTGCTCATCCCGACGTGCTCGTAGGCAAG
This sequence comes from Planctomycetota bacterium, assembly GCA_016793245.1. Classification (GTDB taxonomy): domain Bacteria; phylum Planctomycetota; class UBA1135; order UBA1135; family JADKAF01; genus JADKAF01. The sequence continues at coordinate 52,400 of JAEUHW010000022.1, read as the reverse complement.
GCGGTCATCAAGGGCACCCGTATCAGCGTCGAGCTGATCATGGACCTTTTGGTACGCGGGTACTCCCGCGATCAGATCCTCGCCCAGTATCCCCAGATCCAGGCCGCTGATGTTCAGGCCTGCTTGGCATATGCGGCCGAAGTCCTCCGTTCCGAGCGGACCTTCGGGCTGCCGGCTTAGGCTGTCGCCGTGCTACGGCTCTTGGCCAACGAGAACGTTCCCGCGCCTGTGGTCGTGGAATTGGGGCGGCGCGGGCACGATGTCGCGTGGATCGTCGAGACTCAGTTTGGCGCGGCAGACCCGCGAGTGCTCGATCGTTCATGCACCGAGGATCGCCTTCTCCTGACCTTCGACAAGGACTTCGGAGACCTCGTCTATCGTTCGAACCTCCGAGCTCCGCGTGGAGTCATCCTGGTTCGCGTCGCTGGAGCCTCTCCCGAGATCGACAACCAGCGCTTGGTCGAGGCTCTCGACAGCGGCCGAGAATGGGAAGGCTGCTTCTCGATCATCGAGGATGACCGCATCCGCGCCAGGGGCCTGCCTCAGACGAAGCCGGACGGAGATCCGCGGGGAATCTAGAGGCACGAGAAGCCTCGGCACGCCTGCGCTCTTGGGACGAGTCCTGGGCGCAGCCTTTCCCGGGCCTCGTGCTCAACTTATCCCGAACAGCTCGAGCCACGGATCCCGCCCGAGCACCCACAGATAGAAGCCGGTGCCGATCCAGCCGTGCGCGACGCCGAGCGGCCACACGTTGCGATGGCGCAGGAAGTGGGGCACGTAGAGGAGCGCGAGGAGCGTCGTGCCGACGGTCAGCAGCAGTGCCGGCAAGTGCACGGCACCGAAGACGAGGGCGCCGACGAGCACGAGGAGCACGCGGCGGCGACGGAAGCACTCGAGAGGTTCCAGGTTCCCGACGACGACGCCGAGGATCAGGACCTGCTGGATCAAACCCCAGAGCGGATAGAGCACGAGGCAGAAGAGCGCGTGAGGTGGGAAGTGCAGCGCGCCGCGGCTCGCGGCGTAGAGAGCGAAGCTGGCGAGCGCGACGGCGGTGAGGCCGAGGGGGAAACGCGTTGCTGCGAGGAGGCCCCGCTTCCGCAGCCCCCACGCGGCCAGCCAACGCCGGTCGCGTCGCACGCGATCGCCGAGGAAGACGAGCCAGAAGGCACACGCGCCGACGACGAAAGGCCCTGGCCAACCCAGCGCGGTCGAGACGAAGTGCCCTGCCGCCGTGATGCCGGCCGCGGCGAGCGCGAGCACGTCGGGGCCGGAGCGTGGGGAGGGGTCGAGGTCGTTCGCCATGTCGCGGTCGCCGGGAGAGGAATCGCCTCGCTCGCCATCGTTCTGCAGAGCGTAACGGATCCCGGCGAGGAGAGGCGGCTGGTGCTGACCTTCGCGAGGTCGCGGCACTCGACTTCCCGACCCCACTGCCGCGAGCCAGCGCTCAGCGCGGCGGATGGAAGTAGTCGAGGTCGTATGCCTCGATGAACCTCTCGAGCGCCGGTGCCGCGTGCCGCCGGCAATGATCGATCACGATCGCGTCGCGAAAGCGGCCCAACGCGAGATAGGCGCGGTAGTCCTCGGGTACCTGGAAGCCCAGGCTCTCCAGACTCTCCGTGCCTTCGGTCAAGGCGGCGATCGCCTGGGCGCGCTGCGCGTACGGCAGCTCGTTCAGGCGCTCGTGGTACCAGCGCGTCGTCGATGGCACCTCGGCGCGCGCCATCCGCGCGACGAGCGCGCGCTGCTGCGCGGTCACGAGCTCGATGCGTCCGATCATGACGCGCGCCACGTCGGCCGGCTTCGAGAGATGGAGCGGGAGCGCGGCATCGACCCACGCGCGCGGCAGCACGAAGAAGAGGCGCAATCCCGCGCTGTGGAAGTAGGAGACCTCCCACGTATCGAGCATGGCCTCGGCTTCGTCGGCGAAGAGCCCGGCCTTCCGCAGCTCGACCGCCATCGCCGCGCGCAGCTCCCGGAGATGTCCGGCGGCGTAGTCGCTCGCTTCGAAGAGGGCCGGCACCGTGGCGAGCACGGCATCCACGTCCGTCCCGCTCGTGATCGCCGGCACCGCGCGGAACGCGACCTGGCGATCGGCGCGGACGTCGACCAGCCAGAGCGCCGAGAACGTGTAGGGCGCATCGCCCGCGAGCTCGCGCGCGTTCGCGCGGAGGTGGAGCTCGTCCTCCTCGACCTGAGGCGAGCGCGAGACCCGCAGCGGCGCGGCGAGGTCGGCGACGCCGCGATAGAAGAGATAGCGCTCGGCTTCGCCGCTCGGCGTCGCGACGCTGGCCGGGCGCGGGATGCGAGGTGCGAGCCACACCCGCGAGTCCGTGGCGGGCGGCTGCGCCGCGCCGCCGACGGAGAGGTTCTTCCACGTCACCGAGCTGAAGCCCTCGCGCGGGATCATCGGCCGCTCTTCGCTCTCTTCGAAGCCGAGCGCGCGAACCTCGGCGTCGGGGTACCACTCGCTGATCCAACCGCGGAAGAAGTCGACGCGCACGTCGAGCTGCTCGACGCGAGCGGACGGCGGATAGAAGTAGAGGATCGGCGTCTCCATGCGCATGCGCGCCGCCGGGCAGCTCCGCGGGATGCCCTTCGACGCGAAGCGTTGGTGCGTTCCGAGGCGGAGCAGCGGCGCGTGCTCGTGTGAATCGGGCGTGAGGTCCCGCTCGAGGCGGTGGACGAAGGGCGGCAGCGTCTCTTCGTTGATGTTCACCCCGGGCAAGCCGATGCCTTGCTCGTCCTGCAGCACGGTGAAGGTGCCCCACTCGTGCACGCTCCAGCGCGCGGGCGGCGCCGACCCGACCGCAGCATCCTGTGGGCCGCTCGCGGCCTCCGAGATCGGCAGCGCCGACGCCAGAGCGAGCAGCGTGGCGCGCAAGAAGGGGGGGCTCGGGAACTTCATCGTCTGCGGCTCCAATCGCCTCGGTAGGTCGTTTCGGCCTGCCCTGACATCCGGCGGGGGACTCGCGTTAACGCCTGATCTGGAATGGAGGAGCCAGATCGCGCGGAATGCTTGGGTTGTCGAACCCGGGCAAGGTGGACAGGATGCAGGGATCCTCGGAACAGGAGTGTCCCTCGATGAACACGAACCTTCGCACCGCTCTGCTCGGCGCCGCTCTCGCGCCGCTACTCGCGTCTCTCGCCGACGCGCAGATCAGCGAGTACTACGTCATGGCCGGCGACCAGGCGACGTTCCACGTCATCCAAGGCGGCGTGCTGCTGCGCTCGTGGAGTCCGGCGCCCGGCACCGCGAACTATCAGTATCCGATCGCGGTGACGACGACCGTGCGCACGATGGGCGCCAACGCGGGCGAGATCGGCGCGGAGTACGACCTCGCCGGCAACGATCTGACCACGCGTTATACGCACCCCGTCGGACCCGGACGCTGCTGGGACGGCGCGACCGACGGGCTCAGCCACTACGCGATCGACAGCGGGGGCCTCGTGTTCCGCTTCGACCAGTCCTGGTCGAATCCCGTGCAGCTCTTCGACGCAGGCAGCATCGGTTCGGTGACCTACGACCCCACGAACAACTCGCTGTGGGTGGGGCAGTTCTCCACGATGATCGTGACGGAGTACTCGCTCACCGGGACGGTGCTGCGCTCGTTCAGCACCGGGCACAACTCGAACATGGCGCTCGCGCACGACAACGCCGACGGAACGCTCTGGCTCCACGACCGCACGACGCAGGGCACGTTCGAGCAGTGGTCGAAGGCCGGCGCGCTCCTCGCTCGCATCGCCGTCGCCGGCATGAGCGGCCAGAACGCGCTTGGTGGGGAGATGCCCTATCGCGGCTACGCCCGCTGCACCTTCCGCAATGGCAACGGGATCAATCCCACGGGCTACGAGTGCGTCACGCGTCCGGCGCTCGGCACGACCTGGACGACTTCGTACAACACGAATCCGAACACGGCGCTCACCGCGATCCTGATCGGCGTGAACGGACCGGGCAGTGGCATCGCGATCGGCAACGGCGAGCTGCTCCTCGCGCTCGGAGCGCCCCCGATCGTGTTCTCCGGCAACGGCAATCTCTCGCTACCGGTGCCGAATCAGCCTTGGCTCACCGGCTCGCTCGTCTCGACGCAGGGGCTGCGCATCGACATCGTCGGCCCGTTGCAGGAGCTCGTGCTCCTGAATGCGCAGGACGTCGAGCTCGGGCGCTGAGCTCGGCTCGTTCCTCCCGCCGGATCGCGCCGAAGCGCGTGCGCGGGCGTCCGCGGGCGTGCGCGCGCGCAGGACCTCCACCGTTGCCATGCCGGCACGGCCACGGTCAGGTCCGGCGCGGGTCCCCGGCTGCCGCGGCGGGCTGCGCGATCCGGGAGGTCTACCCCGGGAAGGGCGATCGCACTCCGAACTCAGCCGCGATGGCGCCGCGACTCTCGAGCCTGTCGCGTTTGTTCAAGAGAGATCGCCGAGGCGTGCCTATGCTGGTGCGCGTGCAAGGCGTGCCCAGGCCGCCGAAGCTCGCACCCTACGACGTGCGCTGGTCGCACGAATCGCCGTCTCCAGAGAACTCCGCCATGTCCTGTCGCTCTGCGTTCGAGATCGCACTCACTCTCTTGGCTAGCTTCGGCGTCGCCGCGGCGACGTCGCTCGCGAGCACGCGCCCCACGACCGACGAGAAGCTGCGCGCCGTGGACGGCGAGTGGATCTACGTCGAGGACCGCACCGAGGGGCGTTCCCTCGAGCGGATCGGGCCGCCCATGTCTTCCAAGTTCTCGCTGCGCGTCGAGGAAGGCGCGGTCGTGTTGAACGGCCATGGCTCCGGGCATCGCGACGTGCGCATCTCGCTCGATGGCAAGGTCACCGAGGTCGCCGAGCCGAAGACGATCACGCGCTACCGCGGCGAATGGAAAGACGGCACCTTCCAGTACCAAGTCGACTTCGAGCGCACGTCGGGAAATGCGACCGAAGGGTCGCTGCGCTGGATCCGCAGGAGCTTCCGCCCCACGGCCGAAGGCCTGGTCGTGCGCGTCTCGTCCAGTCTTTCGTCGGGAGAAGAATCGGTCGGGCTCTATCGCCACGCGGAGGACATCCCGATGCCCACGCCGGCGCAGGCCGTGGTCGGTGACCTCGAGTGGCTCGCGGGTGCTTGGGTCGGAAAGCGGAGCTCGGGCTCGTCGATCGAGGAACGCTGGAGCCCGCCGCTCGGCGGCGCGATGCTCGCCATCTCGCGCACGGTGAACACCAGCGGCAAACTGGTCGCGTTCGAGTATCTGCGCGTCGTCGAGCGCGATGGTGGGCTGGTCTACATCGCGCAGCCCGGCGGCAAGACGGCGACGGAGTTCGTGCTGACGGAGCTCACGAAGACGCGCGCGGTGTTCGAGAACCCGCGCCACGACTATCCGAAGCGCATCGCGTACCAGCTCTCGGAGGACGGGCGGCTCAAGGCGACGATCGGGTTCTTGAAGGGGGGGACGCCGACGACCTTCGAGTTCGGGCGCGAAGGATCCTAGTAGGGCGGGATCGCGGTCGAAGCAGAGGCATCTGGAGCGCGACCTGCTCCTGCCTTCGTCGCGCAGGCCGCCGGAGAAAGTCGCGAGGCATTCTCGCGAATGTCTCGTCGATCCCGAGACGCGAGGAGTACCGCGGGACCTCCGGCCAAGGTCCCGTGCTCCTGCTCGCTTCATGCACCTGCGCATCCCATCGGCGTTGCTCCTCTCCGTCCTCTGCACCTCCGCGGCCCTGGCGCAATCCCCAGCTCCGGGCTATCGCCTGTACGGGGAGCTTCGCAGTACGGACACACATCTCGTCGATGCGGCTGGCGTGATCGTTCAGACCTGGCCCAGCACCTACCAAGCGGCGAATGGCGTTCGCTTGATGGACGACGGCAGTCTTTATCGCTCGGTCTCGATCTCCTGCGGCCTCGCCACGGTCTGCGGCGGCGGGATCCAGCGCGTGGCCATGGATGGATCGCTGCTCTGGGAGTTCCGCTACGACAGCCCGGGGCGGTTGAGCCATCACGACATCGAAGTGCTGCCCAACGGGAACGTCCTGCTGATGGCCTTCGAGGAGCTCAGCCACGCGCAGGTCATCGCGATGGGCCGCAATCCAGCTCTCCTGCAGGGGAGTGTCTTCCGCGCCGATCACGTCGTCGAGGTGCGCCCGACCGGACCGACCAGCGGCCAGATCGTCTGGGAGTGGCACGTGCTCGATCACCTCGTGCAGGACTTCGATCCCGCTCGCGCGAACTACGGGTCGGTCGGAGCGAGCGTCGGTCGCATGGACCTCAACTATCCGCCGACGGTGGAGAGCAGCGAAGACTGGAACCACATGAATGGGATCGACTACGACCCCATCCACGATTGGATCGTGCTCAGCGCGCATACGCAGGACGAGATCTGGATCATCGATCACAGCACGACGACCGCGGAGGCCGCGACCAGTCGGGGCGGGCGCTACGGGCGAGGCGGCGACTTCCTCTATCGCTGGGGCAATCCCGCGGCCTATCGGCGCGGAAGTGCGGCGGACCAGATGCTCGAAGGTCAGCACGCGCCGGAGTTCATCCCGCCTGGCTATCCCGGAGAGGGGAACTTGATGCTCTTCAACAACGGAACCTCCGCCACGGGCTCCGCGGCGTGGGAGCTCGAGCTACCCGTGGATGCTCAAGGCCAGTTCCTGCTGGACGCCAACGGGCGCTACGGGCCGATGAGTCCCGCCTGGAGCTACCAAGCTCCGGGCTTCTTCTCTGCCTTCGTCTCCAGCGCGCGGCGGCTGCCGAACGGCAACACGTTGATCTGCAGCGGAGCGCAAGCCTGGGTCTTCGAAGTGACGCAGGCGGGCCAACTCGTATGGGAGGATCGCTCGTTCCGCCGGCCCATCTTCCACGCGCACTACACGGATCAAGTGCTGTGGGGCGATCGTCGCTCGCTCTCCGCTTCTCAGGGCGGCGCGCTGCGCTTCGATCTGCTTTCAGGCAGCTCCAACTCCGGCGCGACCTACCTCGTGCTCGGCTCCGCGGCGGGAACGCTGCCGGGGATCGATCTCGGGTCCGTGCTGCTGCCCCTCAATCCGGATGCGCTCTTCCTCGCGATGGCCACCGCGCCGAACGCCGCACCGCACTTCCAGCAGACTGCCGGAAGCTTGAACCAGGTCGGCCGCGCGCAAGCCACGCTGCAGATCGCCCCGGGGTCGCTCTGGCTCCGCCAACCTCTGGAGCTGCATTTCGCCTCCCTCGTGCTCGATCCGGTCACGCTGCAGGCGCGACAAGCGAGCGCTGCCGTCGCGGTGACCATTCAACCTTGATCGTGAGCGTTCAGGGACGGCGCTTCGCATCGACATCCTGACTCCGCAGTGCGCGCGTGGGGATCGGGATGTCGAGCTTGGGATCGGCACGATCTCGAGCTCCGAGAGAGCGCGCAGCGTGACGGTGCGCGTTTCGGCGGCGAGCTCCAATTGATCCGAGTGCCTGGAGAGACCTCGTTGCCGACGCCGATGGAGAGAGGAGTTGAGCGATAGCGGCGTTGAAGTCGGCTCCGCGGCGTACCCTCGCTGCGCCGTCTGCTACATTCCGAGTCCGTCTCGTTCCACGTCGTCCGCCGACCTCGTGAGCCCACTCCGCATGCCCTCTCGCTCGACGTCGCCCGCCACCTCCGTCGCGCTGCTCCTCTGCCTCGGTCTCGCCGCTCCCGCGCTTGCGCAGAGCCAGAGCTCCGACCTCGCCGCGCGCCGCGCTGCGTATCTCGAAGCCGCGCGCGAGCGCACGCTCGCGACCTGCAAGGAGAAGGGGCTCGTGCTGCCGCCCGCGTTCCTCGCCTGGGTCGATGGCGATCCGATCGTGCGCGCGTCGGTGTACGGGTGCCGGAAGGACCCGCTGCCGGTGTTGCTTGCCCTGCGCTCGCTCGAGATCGATCTCGGCGAGAGCGTGGTGCGGCGCGAGGCGACGCAGCTCGCGCTGGCGTTCGCGATCCAGCGCTCGTTCCAGAAGCGGCGCGAGAAGGCGGCGCCTTGGAACGACGGCGACATCGAGCCGCCCGATGCGGAGCTGCCGGATGTGACGCCGCGGCCGCCGCTCGTGCTCTCGATCCCCGGCGATCCGCGCGTTCGGGTGAACACGAAGGATCCCTCTCGCACGCTCGATCGCGACGATCACATCGTGAACTTCCTCGAGGATCACGCCGAGGTCGAAGTCGACGCGAAGGTGGAGGAGCTGCCGCCGCTCGAGTACGACGAGAAGGGCATCGCGAAGCCGCGCGGCAAGGCCGTGACGGTGGTGAAGAAGGTGAAGCGGAAGCCGCTCGCGGCCGACGTGATCGCGGATCCCGCGCTGCAGCGCGAGTTCAACGCCACCATGGCCGCGCAGGGGCACCCCGAGGTCAGCATCGACTGCGGGGAGCGCGTCGTGCATTGGTATTCGGAGGCGGCCGTGGAGGACGAGGCGCTGCGGAATCGCATCGCCGCCGCGCACGAGCTCTTCCAGGCCGCGTATCGCAGCAAGGGTCGCGCACCGGCGGCGCGCGATCGCGCGCCGTCGATGGCGGAGTCGATGGCGTGGTTCCTCCGCAATCATCGGCATGCGTTCACGCCCGAAGTGCAGAAGGAACGCGTCTGGCCGCGCCTCCCGCTCGAGACGCCTTGGCCGCTGCTGGTGATGCTGGCGGAGGACGATCAGCCGCTGCGCGAGCGCGAGGAGATCTGGGCGCGCTTCCGCGATCGCGGGGAGCTCCGCACCTACGGCGAGTACATCGGCGGCATCGCGCAGCAGTTCGATATGCAGTCCGCGCGGCGCTCGAGCCCGTTCGCGTTCGGCTACGGCTCGATCCAGATGATGTGGAAGGACGGCGGCGTCTGCGGAACGATGGGGAACATCGGCGCGCGCACGTGGCGCATCCTCGGCGTTCCGGCATCGACGGCCGGTCAGCCCGGACACTGCGCGCTCGTGAAGCTGGAGCGCAGCGCGGAGGGGCAGTTCCGCTACGTCGGCGAGCAGTACGCGACCGGCGGTGACGAGGTGACCCACGTGCATGCGCGCTGGTACTGCGACGACGAGGGCGGGCGGCGGCCCATGGTGTTCCACCAAGCGGTGGCGTTCGCCTGCAACCACTCGTTCGCGAGCTTCGTCGACACGCTCGTGCTTCGGCGCATCTACGACGCGCTCCCGGAAGCGCAGCAGCGCGAGGAGGCCCCGCTCTTCGTCGCCTCCGCGCTAGAAGCCAATCCGTTCGCGCTCGTGGTCCTCGAGCGCGTGATCGCGCAGGCGAGCACCGTCGAGGCGCTGCTCAGCGTACAGGCGAGCTTCGAGCGCGCGGCGGAGCCGAAGCTCGACGCGAAGGAGCACGCGCTCTATCGCACGACGGTGCGCGATCTCGTGCACGCGCGGATCGGCGCTCTGCCCGCTCCCGAGGGCAAGCAGGCGAATGCGAGCTTGCTGCAGGCGCTCGAGCGCCAGGGCTGCACCGATGCGAAGTTGCTCGCGCGCTGCTGGCGCGCGGTCGATGGCGAGGAGGGCTTCGTCAAGCGCTGCGAGGCCGAGCTGCAGGAGTATCTGCGCTCGCCGGAGCGCACGAAGAACGGGCGCGCCGGACGCGAGCTCGCCGGGCGCCTCCAGAAGCTCGCGCAGACGGTGAAGGGCGAGAAGGCGAAGGCCGCGTGGGCAGGTGAGATGCTCGAGCACTTCGCCGGCAAGGAGACGCTCGTGCTGCGCGGGAAGCCGGCGCTCGATCCGGTGGTGGTGACGCTCTGCAAGATCGCGGGGCGGGAGCTGCCGAAGGTCGCCGAGGGACAGTGAGCGTCGCGCGGCGCGCACCGCGCCGCGTACGTTCCGGGTTGCCCGGCGCGCGCGCGCGTTCTATCTTCGCGGCATGAGCGTGAAAGACCTCCTCGCCGAGCTCGAGTCCCTGGGTGACCCCGCGCGCCGCGCCCACAACACCAAGGCCGGCGCGCCGGAGAACCAGTTCGGCGTGAAGCTCGGCGATCTGCGCACGATCGCGAAGCGCTTGAAGTCGAATCACCCGCTCGCGCTGGAGCTCTGGGCCACCGGCAACGTCGAGGCCCAGCTCCTCGCGACGCAGCTGCTGAAGCCGAAGGAGCTGTCCGCGAGCGAGGTCGATGCGCTGACGCGCACCACGACCTGCGCGCAGGTGGCCGACTGGTGGAACTCGTACGTCGTGGCGCAGCATCCGGAGAAGGAGGCGCTGCGCTTGAAGTGGATGAAGGCGAAGGATCGCTGGGCGGCGCGCGCCGGGTGGAGCCTCACCGCTGCCCGCGTCGCCAAGGATCCGGACGGCCTCGAGCTCGAGGCCCTGCTCGACCGCATCGAGAAGGAGCTACCGAAAGCCGCACCCGAGGTCCAGTGGACCATGAACTGGACGCTCGGCACGCTCGGCATCCACCACGCGCAGCTGCGCGCGCGCGCCGTCGCGATCGGGGAGCGGATCGGGCTCTATCGCGATTGGCCGGTCTCGAAGGGCTGCACGCCGCCGTACGTGCCGGTGTGGGTCGAGGCGATGGTGAAGCGGAAGGGCTGAGCCTGCGTTCGACGCCGCGTATGGACGACGTCGTCACGCGGCGAGAATGCTGCGGGCGACTCGTCGTAGAGGCAGATATGTTCCTCCCGCTCAGCACGGAGCTCGCACCGGAGCGCTGGCCGATCGGCACCCTCACGCTGGTGCTGCTGAACCTGGTGGCAGCGCCGCTCATCCTCACGGATCTCGGCCGTGAGCTGGTGTTGGTGTATGGAGAGCTCGCGCCTTGGCAGTGGGTCACCTCGGCCTTCCTGCACGGAGGGCCGGCGCATCTCGGGGGGAACCTGCTCTTCCTCTGGGCCTTCGGCCTGATCGTCGAAGCCTTCCTCGGCTGGCAGCGCTTCCTCGCGATCTATCTCGCCATCGCGATCTCCCAGAACGCCTTCGAGCAGACGCTCGCGTTCGTCTTCGATGCGGAAGGCGGTTCTCTGGGCGCTTCGTCGGCGATCTACGGACTGATGGCCATGGCCGTGCTCTGGGCGCCGCTCAGCGAGATCCGAGCGATACTCGTGTTCTTCGCGCCCTGGCTGCGCACGTACGAGATCCCCGTCTTCTGGTTCGGCATCGGGTACATCGGCTTGGACCTCCTGCTCGTGGTTGGCGGTGGCTTCGAGAACGGAACGCCCCTGCTGCATGTGCAGGGGGCGCTCTTCGGTGGGCTGGCTGCTTGGTTCTTGATGCACAAGAAGCTCATCGATACGGGCGGCCATGACTTGCTGACGCTGGCGATGCACGGCCGAGCTCCCTCTCCCGCGCGACGGCGAACGGAGCGCGCGCTCAAGAAGGTGCTCCCCGAAGCCAGCACTTCGACGAAGCGATCGTCGGTACCCGAAGCGGCCCTCTCGTTGCAGTCTCGAGCGCAAGAGGTGCTCGAGGAGGCCTACTTCGGTGGCGCGGCATCAGCGGTGGCGCGCTATGTCGCCATCCTTCGCGAAGCACCGAACGAGTTGCGCGGGTTGCGTGAGGCCGTGCTGGAGAAGCTCTCGTCCGATCCCGCGATGCAGCGCGCCTTCGAGGACGCGTTGGAAGCGCGGGAGCGGACAGGCGAGGGCTGAGCTCGATGCTCCGCGCGCGCGCCGTCGCGATCGGCGAGAAGATCGGCCTCCATCGCGATTGGCCGGTCTGGAAGGGCTGCACGCCGCCGTACGTGCCGGTGTGGGGCGAGGCGATGGTGAAGCGGAAGGCCTGAGCCCAGCTCTTCGCCGCTACGAGCCGGCTCCGCGCTCGGCGACGCGCGCGATGTCCGCCAGATCCTTCGCGCACTGCTTCACCATCACTCGCGACATGAGCGCGAAGAGCGGCGAGAAGAGCTTCGCGACGAAGTTCAGGGGGCGCCCGACGATCTCCATCTCGAGGCGCGTTCCCGAGGCTCCGCTCGGAACGCAGCGGATCTCGGAGTTGAACTCATAGCCGGCGGCGGAGCCGCGCAGCGCGTAGCTCCGCGGCGGGTTCCACGCGGAGATGGTCAGGTCGAGCGTCGTGCCTCGGCGACCAGGAGCGCCGCGCGTCTCGCGGATGACGGTGCCGGCGCGGATGGGGCCCGCGGTCACGATCACGACCTTCTGGATCGCTTGAATGTGCGCCCCCGCGTTCGCGAAGTCCGACGCCACGGCCCACACGCGCTCGGGCGTCGCGGACGACTCGTAGGTGCAGAGCATCGGCTTCATCGGCAAGACTCCTCAGAGAGGCGTCCAACCTAGCCAGAAGCGTACGCAAGCTCAACGGCGCTCGTACGGCGACTCGGGCAACGGCGGGCGCGGAGCTCATCAGCACCTCGACGGCGCGCGACGGGACGGATGGCGCACCAAGGAGCAGTCGTCGGCCGAGCGGACGCACGAATCCGACGGCAGGTCTCGCGGGAGTGAGTGATCGATCCGCATTCCCCGTGGCGCTGATCCAGACGACCGTAGCGCGCCTGCGATCGCTGGGGCAGGCTGTGTCGCGTTCCACCTCACGATCAGGAGCTTCGATGCCGCCGAGCGCGATCCCCATGAGCTGCGTGCTCCTGCTCAGCGCGTGCTGGGGAGTCGGCTGCACGGCAACCGAGACGCGGCCTGCGAACGCGCGCGCGGAGCTGCTGCGGGGATGGGAGGCGATCGAGCGCAGCGCGGCGCGTGCGGGGCGCGGAACCGAAGCGCAAGTGCAGGAACTGCTCGCAGCGCTGCAGCGGCTCGAGACCGAGGAGATCGTCGCGTTCGATGTATTCCTGAACGAGCAGCTCCAGCGCGCGTATCGCTGGGACCTCTGGGCGGTCGCCTATCTCGCGATGGGCGGCTGCAGCGACGACTCGTTTCTCTACTTCCGCGCGTGGCTGATCGCGCAGGGCGAGGAGTACTTCGAAGCCGCGCTGAAGGATCCGCCGTCCGCGGCGCTCGCGATCCAGCCGGGCGATCGCCCTGGGCTCGAGTCGCTGCTCTACGTCGCCGCGAAGGCGCACGAGGCCGTGGCGGGCCGAGCTCTGCCGCATTCGTCTACGCGTCCGATCCAACGCGAGCCGGCGGGGATCGAGTGGGAGGAGAGCGAGGTGCATCTGCTCTATCCCGAGCTGGCCCGGCGCTTCAGGCAACGCTGAGGCGCTGCGCGCGCGAGCCAGGATGAGCAGCACTGTGTTCCTCCGGATCACCCGCGTTCCGTACGAAGAGCCGCACCATCTCGAGCTCGTCGTGGCCGCGTCGAATGGGCGCCAGGGCGGGGAGATCGGGATCTACTGCAACGCAGAGGAGCTGAGGCGCTTCGCGCGAACGCTGTGCGAGATGTCGTCGCAGCACGGCGCCAGCGCGATCTGGGAGATCGGCTCGGAGCGAGCGGAGGAGCGCTGGGCGTATCACTTCCGGATCCGCGTCTCGCCGGTGCTCGAGACGGGGCTTTGCGTCGTCGAGCTGCGCTTCGACGATCTGCGGGAGCCGCCGTATCGCGAGCTCACGGCGTTCTCCATCGATGCTCAGCCTGCAGACGTGGATCGCCTCGCGGGGTTGCTGGAGCGCTTCGCGAACTTGCGCCATCGCGTGCTCGAGTGGCGCGTCGTCGATGGTGAGCTGCGCGACGAGGTAGACTCCGAGGCTGCATGGCTCCCGTGATGCTCTGTGCCGGGACTCGCGCTACCCGATCGTGATCCGGTACGTCGAGCTCAAGCGGAACGGCAGCGGCAGCGCGCAGCCGCCATTCGAGCCCACATCCATCCCTTGCACGTAGATCTGCCCGCCGACGAGCAGGGGGTCGCAGGGGATCGGGGCCAAGGGGAGCGCCGTTCCGACCACGACGGCATCGATCGTGGCCCCGAGCGTGCAGGTCGCGCAGAGCGGGAGGTTCAGCGGGACGTAGCCGAGGAGGATCGACGGCAGACCGCTCGAGCCCGTGAGCTGGAACCCGATCGAACGGCCGATCTCGGGGAGGCTGCCGAACATCTGTAGCCCGAGGCCGCCGCAGCCGGTGGGCAGGACGGCGACGCCGCTCGTTCCGCTGCCCTCCGTCACGACGAGCTCGAAGCTCCCCGTCGTTCCGTGCTTGCCTCCGACGTGCACCAGATAGGTCGTGCCTGGAACGGCGCTGGGCACGACGACGCGCGACCCGGTTCCGCAGGAGTCGTCGTCGCAGGCGATGCGGAGGAGGGAATTGCAGGTGCCGCCGAAGACCTCGAGCACCGTGTCGAAGCTGCGCGTCGGCGTGCAGGTCTCGAATGCGAGATCGCCGCAGCCGCGCGCGGTGTAGCGGAACCAGACGTCCGCGCCGTTCTGCTGGCCGCAGCCGAAGGTCTCGGCGGAGACGGTGGCCGTGGTCGTGCTGTAGGGGCCGTTCACGCCGAGCTCGAGCGGCAACGCGTTTGCGCACTCATCGTTCGGCGTGGTCGAGGAGCACTCGATCGAGAGCGCAAACGAGCCGCTCTGATCCTGGGATCCACCGACGCGGAGCAAGTACGTCGTTCCGCGGTTGACGGGCAGGGTCAGCCTCGATCGCGTGCCACACGCATCGTCGTTGCACGCGATCGGTACCAGGACGCCGCAGGTGCCGGTGAAGAGCTGCAGCGCGGTGTCGAAGGTGGTGCTCGGATCGCAGGTATCGATGGTGAGGAAGCCCGTGCAGAGCGTCGTGTAGCGGAACCAGAGGTCGCGCGTGACGTTCGCGCACGCCCAGATCGGCAGCGAGGTCGTCGCGGTGGTGTTCACGAACGGACCGTTCCATCCCTCGACGACGCGAAACGCGCCGGAGCACTCGTCGTTCGAGACGCCGCGTAGCGCGAGACCGGTCTCGCCCGCCCCTGAAACGGCGGTGTAGCCGAGGTCCGTGGGTGTGTGGCGGACGACTTCCGAAGTCGGATAGCCCCAGGCCACGAGCGAGCCGTTGGCGCGGATCGCGCATCCGTGGAGCTCACCTGCGGCGACGAAGGTGAAGCCGGTGCCGCTCGGGCTGCCCGCGACTTGCTGGAGCTGATTGCTGCCCCAAGTCGCAATGGATCCATCCGAGCGCAAAGCGGAGCAATGCTCCGCGCCGGCGGCGAGCGCGGTGAAGCCTCCGCTCGTGGGAACATTCGAGATCTGTCCACGGAGATTGCTGCCCCAAGCGGCGATCGAGCCGTCGGCGCGCAGCGCGTAGCCGTTGGCCCCGCCTCCGGCGATCGCGGTGAAGCCGGCCTCGGTCGGCGTTGCGCTCACCTGATTCTCGAAGTCCCCTCCCCACGCGACGATCGAGCCGTCGGCGCGGAGGGCATAGGCGTGCGTCCAGCCGGCGGCGATGGCGATGAAGCCGAGATCGGTAGGCGCGTTCGAGACCTGGCGGAAGTTGTCGTTCCCCCAAGCGACGATGCTCCCGTTCGCGCGCAGGCCGACTCCGAAGTCCTGGCCCGCGGCGATCGCGACGAAGCTCGAGCCGCGCGGAGCATTCGCGATCACGCCGAACGCGGGATTGCCCCAGACGGCGATCGTGCCGTTCGAGCGCAGCGCATACCCGGTCTGCACGCGCGCGATCACGGATACGAAGTTCGTACCGGACGGCCGATTGGAGAGGATTCCCGCGCCGTCCGAGCCCCAGCCGACGATCTCTCCGGCGTGGCTCGTACTCGCGCCGAGAGCGAGGGCCAGCCCACCGAGGAGCGCGAGTCGCGATAGGGAGAGCAGAGCGGATCGAAGCGGGCGGAGAGCAGCGGACGAAGTGAGGTGGCGTTGCATCGCGAGCACTCGGGATAGCTCGGTCGTCGCGCACGCGAATTCGTCGGGACGATGGGGTCCCTCCGTGTCGCGAAAACGTCGATCGAAAGAAGCGAGGCTTCGAGCTTAGGAGCCGCTCCCGGATTCGGGAAGCACGATCCTCTCGCGCGAAGCCTCGCTCTCAATCGCGAGCGCTGGCGCAGCGCTCGCCTCGGCCAAGGCCGAGCTCAGAAGACGATCGGCGCCACCGAGCTCGAGAGGAACGGCTGCGCGGGCGCGAGCGGGAGCACCAGGTTCTGGAAGTGAACCTGCGCGAGGCGGAGCGTCGGATCGACGGGGATCGGGATCGAGAGCACGGCGAGACCGCTCGTGCCCACGGCGATCGGCCAAGGCGTGGAGAAGCTCCCGGTCGGATCGATGAAGAGCTTGCCCAGCGGGGCGCCGAGATCGAGGAAGGCGGGGGCGAAGCCGACGAGCATCGCCATCGTGCTGCCAGGGGCAGCGACTTGGTGGAGGCGCAGCGTGTTGCCGAGGTTGATCGCCTGGGTGAACTCGGGGAAGCGGCCCATGTAGCAGAGCGAGCCGAGCACCGAGTACATGCTGACCGTGCTGCCGTGGACGCAGACGCCGACGGAGCTCGCGACGCGGAAGTGCGTCGGCGGAGCGGTGAGCGGCTGCGTGAACCACTCGCCGGTCGCTTGTCCGAAGCCGTAGGCGAACTGTCCGTCGTGGGCGAAGGCGGTGTGGCGCGCGATCGTGAAGGTGAGCGGCCCGGCGGCTTGGAGCGAGGCCCAGCGGTTCAGGCGGATGTCGAAGACGTGGGCCGTAGTATCG
The DNA here is from genome assembly GCA_016793245.1 of Planctomycetota bacterium. Lineage (GTDB taxonomy): Bacteria > Planctomycetota > UBA1135 > UBA1135 > JADKAF01 > JADKAF01. Next base: position 35,959 of record JAEUHW010000022.1, on the reverse strand, counting down.
CCGTTGTCGCGCGCGACGAAGGTCGAGCTGCTGTTGTTGGTCGTGTAGGTTCCGGTGGTGTTCGTCGAGAGCGGGATCCACTGTGCATGGCGCGCGGAGAGCGCTTCGTAGCCACCGGTGCGAACGAGGATCACGGCGTCGCGCACGAGCTCGATCGCGAGCGGGCTCGCGACGGGGGAAGCGATCCAGGTGTTCGTGATCGGGCTGTAGGCGAAGTCGCCCGTCCCGCCGCCTTGCGCGAAGCCGATACCGTCGTTCGAGAGGAAGGTGTAGCTGCCCAGGATCGGGCTTCCGAACGTGCCCGAGAGCGCAGAGAAGGGAGTCGTGCCGTTCGCGTCGCTCACGAAGGCGAAGTGGTACTCGAGGTAGAAGCTCGCGTTCGGCGCGACGTGCTGCTGGAAGCGCCCCGTGCCCGACGCGTAGCAGACGGCGAGCGGGCCGTCTTGCAGTGCCGCGATGCCTTCCGAGGTGTCGATGCGCGCGATCGGTCCACTCGCCGTGTACGAAGCGAGCGCGCCGGTGATCCCGGAGCAGGCCCAGACTTGATTCGCGTCGTAGGCCATCGCGAACTCCGCGTCCTGCAGGAAGACCGCGGTGGTGGGAACGGGCTGCACGCGCCAGCGGTTCTGCTGTGCGGAGAAGGCGCGGAGGAAGCCCGGGCTGTTCGCGGTGGCCACTTCGGCTTCTCCGACGACTTGCAGAGCCGCCAATGCATCCGAGGCGACGGGAACGAAGGTGCCGTAGTGCGCGCTGACCGCGTAGGTGGTCGTGCCGTCCTGGATCAGCGCGCTCAGGCGGTTCGTGATGATGTTCGGATTCGGCTGCGAGAGAGTGGTCGTCTCCCATCGGCCGTGGAAGGCGCCGAAGGCCCACGCTTGCGTGCCATCGGTGACGATCGTCACCCACGAGGAGCTCGCCGGTCCGCTCACGATCTGAGGCGTCCCGCTGGGGGCCGTGATCGAGCTCAGCGAGCCCGAGAAGGTCGAGTAGCCGTAGATCGTCGCGCCATCCTGGATGATGACGTAGTCGTTCGCCTGGGAGACCAAGGTCGCGTTCGCGACGGGCAGCACGGTCCACTGCTTCGTGATCCCGGAGTAGAGCCGGTACTCCGTGGGCGTCGTGATGATCGTCGAGGTGCCGATGATCGCGGGCTGGCCGATCATGCCGGGTGGCGTCGGGATGCTCGTCCACTGCGACGGTGCCTGGGCGGAGGCGGTGGCGGTGGACAGAAGGAGCCCGAGGCAGGCGGTACGAAGGGAGGACGGGAGCATCGCGATCCGGAAGGGTGGGGAGTCGGCGGGGGGGAGCATTCTCCGAGGAGTTGCGCGCGTGGCAATGGCTCCTCGCCCGAAGCGCTCGCGACGGGGCGCGGAGGAACCGCTGCGCGGCGCGACGGTTCACGAGCCGGAAGAAAAGTTCAGGAACTCGTCCGGGACCAGCCAGCCGTCGAGGCTGGAGACCCGGCGAGTGCGACGATCGGCGCGACGATGCCTGGGGGGAATCGGCTTCGCGCTCGGCTGTGTGCTCGCCCCGGCGCGGACTCTGGACGGCTGGCTTCCCGCGCCTCGAGGTCCTCCCTTGACGCGCTGCTGGGCCGTTTGAAGAGGCGAGCGCGGAGCGGGCCTCCTCCGGAGGGAGCAGCGCACCGGTTCGGCGGCAGGCGTGTGCGCTCCCCGGGGAGCGCTCCGAGCCGGCCCCTTGCTAGGATGCGAGTCGATGCTCCGAGGCCCTCGATGGCCAGACGACCTCATGAAGAACTCGAAGAAGCTCGCGTTCCCGAGCACAGTGATCGTCGCGCTGACTCTGCTGAATCCGCAGGAAGAGTCCCCGAGCGCACGCACCCGCTCTAGCTAGGGGTTGTCACTCCGATGCCGTCTCTCGCCGAGTCCTCGAAGCTCCTGGCCCTCTCCCTCGCCGACGTCGAAGAATCCGTTGCCTGCGCAGGCACGGCGCTCGAGCAATCTTCTTACGGCGTGCGCAAGAAGTCGTTCCTCTTCGTCCATGAGCGAGAGGGCTCCGTCACGCTGCGCCTGAAGCTGGAAGCGGAGAATGCGAGCGCTCTCGAGCTTGCCCGCGCCGAGCCCGAGAGCTATCAGGTGGGCAAGCAAGGGTGGGTGACGGTGCGCTTGCCAGCCGAATCGCGCCTGTCGGCGGTGGTGAAGTCTTGGATCCGGGCGAGCCATGCGCTGGCGAGTGCCGCACCGCCGAAGGCGCGCGCCACGAGCGCCGGAGCGAAGGTCGCGGCGAAGCGCTCGCGGAAGACTCGTTGAGCTCGAGCTCTCGAGAGTTCCCAAGCTTCGCTCACGAGCGCCCCGCTACGAATTCACGAACGCGTCCGCACCGTTCGTGAAGTAGAGCGAGCCGTTCTGGAGCGCGACGCCCTGGAAGGTGATATGGCCGCCGATCAGCACGTTGAGGTTCGGGATCGCCGCGCTGAACACGCCTTCGTGTGCGGCGTTCGTCGTTCCGCTGAACAGGATCGTGAGCGGCGGCACGATCAAGGCGCCTTGGAACGGAGGGATCGCGATCGGCGGCGTGAACACGGTTTCGGCGAAGACGAGGAAGGGCGAGCCGCTGACGCTGTGCAGACGCACGGAAGCGCTCGCGCCGAGAGCGAAGACATTGCCGTTGCGGCCGCCGACGTCGCTCAGCAGATCGACGGTCGGTACGTCGACGACGAGCAGGCGGACCTTCATGAACTGCGAGTGGGTGCCGGTCGCGTTGATGGAGTTCATCGCTCCGCTGCCCAAGGGGCCGTTGGCGGTCCGTGCCACGGGCAGGTCCGATCGGATCGTTCCCAGGGTCTCCATGGTCACGACGCCGGGGATGGTGTAGGTGTTGCGATCGATCGCCTTCTTGATGTCGATCACCAGGCCCTCGCCCCCGTTGTGCAGGAAGGGAGTGGTGAACAGGATCGGCGACCATTGGTTGACGTTGAAGGTCACCGAGGCGTTCGTCCCGGAGAAAGCGACCGTCGGTGCGAGCAGGTTCGCATCGAAGGTCGTGGAGAGCACGGTGGACGGCGTGTTGCTCAGCGTGACTTCGAGGTTGGCGTAGAGAACCGTGGTCGTCGAGTGGTTCGAGATCACCTCGACGCCGACGATGGCGGCGGGCGTCGTCGGCAAGTGCGTCGGCGGAATGAGGAGCTGGTAGCGCGTCTCGTCGAAGTTCGTGCTGCCGGTCACGGCTCCCAGCGGAATGATGTTGCCGGAGCCTTCGGAGGTCGTGGCTTGGGGGTAGGCCAGCGGGTAGATGGACTGCGCGCTACCGGCGACGGCGAGCAGCGCGATGCACGAGAGCGGAGCGAGCGTGCGAGGGACGGAGGGGATCACGGCGGGGGACCTCGTCGAAGCGGGTGGAGGCGCTTCGCCATGGCCGGTGGCGAAGCTCGAGGAGCCATCCTGGTCCGCGGGGGAGGAGTTGAGAAGGGGCGGGAGGAGTTCTCTTGCCTGACCTCAGCGTCGCCAGGGCCGTGCACACGCGATGAGGAGCACGCCGACGGCCATCATGCCGATGATCACGGGGGTCATATCGGAGCGCATCGACGGAGGCCTCTCCAGGAAGGCGATGGCGAGCAAGTTCACGATGGCGCCAAGGAGGATGATGCCTCCGATCGCCGCGACGAGCCAACGCCATTGCGCGATGTCCCCACTCCGGATCTGCGCCGTGGGCGCAGCCACTTGGAGGGTTTGGATCAAGTCCACCGCGGCGGCGCGGTAACGAGCACCTTCGGGATCATTCGGCCGAAGCGAGCAGTTGCACCGCAGCCGAACCCGAGGACCGGCATGGTGGATGTCGATCCATTGGCACAGGATGCCACGCGTCGCGTAGTCGCCGATCTGCACCTGCGTGACGCTGGAGAGCTCCACGCGACCACGCACCTTGCCGCGCGTGTCGGTGACGGTCAGCGAGCGGTCGTCGAGGGTCACGCGCTCGCACCCGCGCAGCGGGGCGATCTGGTACTCGTAGGTTCGGGCGACAGGCATCGAGATTGATTCGGGCCGGATGGCGTTCGTGTCGCGCGCATCCAGGAAGAGGACCTTCGCGGCCGAACGCAGCGACCAGAGAGCCAACATACCGCATCGCACTTCGGCGAAAAATCGCTCGCGTCTCCGCTCGCCTCGGCTGGCCGCGAAGCGCTGAGCGGAGGAACCGGACCGCGTCGTCAGAGCGTATCGCAGAGAAGCCTGTGCGCGGTCGCACTCGCTTCGCGAGCCGTAGCTCAGCGAGAGACCTCGATCTTCAGTCAGCGCGCCGTGGCAACCCGCAGTCCATCTTCCGTCACCTTCGTCTCGACCGTCTCCACGAGTACCAGCGTGCGCAACGCCGAGAGATGCGCGCCCCTGCATTCGAGTTTTCGCACTCCGGCATCGGTCACCGCCGTCGCGCCGACGCGATTCCCCCCGGACTCCCGTGCAGGTCCAGCCTCGCGACGAGAGCCTCTCCACGGACGAGGAGACCTGCACTCGCCGGATCCGTCGTGGAGCGCGAAATCCAAGGTGCTTGAATCCCGGGGCTCCTTTCCGGTCACGACACGGGCAGCCATGAGCGATGCCGCTTCCTTCTCCGAGATCGCCGCGCAGCGCGAGTTCCTCCGTCGGCTCGCGCGGGCGCTGCTCCGCGACGAGCACGCCGCGGAGGATGTCGCCCAGGACGCGTTGCTCCACGCGCTCGAGGCGGGCCCCACTGCACTCCGCTCCCCGCGGGCGTGGCTCGCGCGCGTCGTGCGCCGGCGCTCGGGCCGCTGGAAGCGCCGCGAGGCCCAGCGCGCGGAGCGCGAGGCGCGCGCGGCTCGGCCGGAGTCGATCGAAGAGCGCAGCGATCGCGAGCTCCTGCTCCAGCAGGAGGTGCTCGAAGCGGTGCGCGCGCTGGAACCGATCTATCGCTCGGCGATCTTCCTGCGCTACTTCGAGGAGCGCACGCCTCCCGAGATCGCCAGCGCGCTCGCGCTGCCGCTCGCGACGGTGAAGACGCGCTTGCAGCGCGGCCTCGCGCGCTTGCGCGAGGACCTCGATCGCCGGCATGGCGGCGATCGCCGTGCGTGGCTCGCTCCGCTCGCGACGCTGGGTGTGCCGAGCGCGATGGGTGTTCCCTCTCTCGTCGGAGTCGAGCTCGGCTCGGCGCTCTTGCTGCTCATGAAGAAGTTCGCCCTCGCGGTCGCCGTGCTCCTCGCCGTCGGTCTCGGCTTCTGGATTCTTCGCGAGACGCCGCTCGACGTTGCGGTGGAACCTCCGCCGGAGTTGCACCTGCGTTCCGAGCCAGCGGGCGAGAAGGAGCAGGTTCAGGTCGCGCGAGCGGGCGCCGCCGTCGTTCCGGACGCTCCGGCGTCGGAACAAACTCCGGCGGAACAAGAGGTGGTAGAGACGCCGCCAGAGGCTCTCGTCGAGGACGGGAATCCCCAGGGGCCCATGGGAAGCAACGCAGTCACTGCGCTCCAGTTCCCGCGCGGGGGAGATGGTTTCTTGAATCCCAGCCGGCGGCGCTTCACGTCGGATGAGCTGGAGCGGATCGGGGCCTTCGCAATGGAGGACGCTAAGCTTGCCCTAGAGCTCGACCGAGAGTTCCACCGCCGGCTGAACGAGCTCGGAGAACAGCTCCTGGACCAAGGACGCCACGACGGCAGCGTCGACACGCGCACCCTCAGCGCGGAGGAGCGCGAGAAGCTGCCGTGGCTTACGAAGGACTGGCTGAACCCCATCTTCGTGAGGTGGCAGGGTCCTCAGCAGACCTGGATACAGATCGATCTCCGCACCGAGGCTCCCGACCTCGCTCGTCTCCGCGAAGAGGGTTGGCAGGAGCAGGCCGCCGCGCGTCGGCGCTTGCGCGAGTTCATCCAGTCGCTGCCGAAGTAGGCGAAGCACGGAACCGGGTTCCCTGCCTGCATCTTCGCTCCCGAAGGAGGCGCAGCTCCGAGGCAACGGCGAGAGCTGTCGGCTTCGCCTCCTGCGTGACGCGCACGACGGATCTCCGCGGATCTCCACCGACAAGGGAGACGCTGCCGCTCGCGTTCGCGTGCCGAAGCAAACAGCGGCTGCCGGCCCTCGGTCCGACAGCCGCTGCCGATCGAAGCTCGGTCGGCGCGCTCAGCGCGCGTGGCGCGTGAGGCGCCCATCGATCGACCAGCGACCACCGCCGGTGAGCACCAGCGCGGCGGCGGCGCCGATGACGAGCAGGTGGAGCTCGAAGCCTTCGCCGCTCTGCGCGCCGGACCAGTTCATGAAGAAGCCGAACTGCGCGTGCACGGTGACGATGGCCCCCAGCATGAGGCCGATGAAGCCCAGCGCGACGGCGCGGGTGCCGAGGCCCACCAGCAGCAGCACGGGACCGAGCAGCTCGAGCAGGATCACCAGCGCCGCGGCCGCGCTCGGCATGCCGATCTGCTCGGTGAGGAAGCCCATCGTGCCGCTCCAGCCGTAGCCGCCGAACCAGCCGAGCGCCTTCTGCGCGCCGTGCGGGAACATCATCAGCGCCAAGGTCGTTCGCAGCACGGCCGGCGAGAGGCTCTGGTCGGTCGCCAGCAGGCGGGTCGGCAGCGCGTAGGAGGAAACAGATGCTTGCCCGGTCAGTGCTTGACTAGTCATGTTTTGGATCTCGTAGGTGGGTCGTTGGTAGGGAATCGGAAGACGTGTCCGTTGGCTGCGGGGCGGCTCAGCCGCGCGAGGAGTGCAGGCGGACCTTGTCCAAGAGGCGGATCAGCTCGACGGTCTCGTCGTCGTCGAGCGCGGCGAGCATGGCGTCGTCGAGCGCGTCGACGGGGCGATCGAGCTTCTTCAGCAGCGCTGCGCCGGCTTCGCTGATGCGGCAGATGACGAGGCGGCGGTCATCCTGCGCGCGCTCGCGCTCGACCAGGCCCTTCTGCTCCATGCGGTCGAGGAGGCGCGTGATGCCGGGAGTGCGCTCGATCATGCGCGCGCCGATCTCGAGCGTCGGCAGCCCCGCCGGGCCGGCGCCGCGGAGGATGCGCAGCACGTTGTACTGCTGCAGCGTGAGCTCGCCGTGGCCTGCGAGCAGATCCTGCATCGGCCAGCGGATGGCCTCCGCCGTCAGCATCAGCCCGACGAGCGCTTCCTGTCGCCGCGAACGGAACGGCCGCGTCTGCTTGATCGCGGCCTGGATGCTGCCCGGGTGCGGTGCGGCATCGGTCGGGTGGGTCCCGGAGCTGTTCCTGCGTGCGGAGGACATGGCCGGAGTGTCGGCCACGATGGTTGACGAGTCAAGTAATGCGGCAAGGATTTCTCCCGAGGCCGCTGCTCCGGTCGCGGGGCTCGGGGCGCGGCGCGTCAGCCGCAGCTGCCGCAGCCGCCGGAACCGCAGAGCCGCGCCTCGATCGCCTTGCTGGTCGGCGTGATCGACAAGCCGCCGAGCGCCGTGCAGCGCAGCTCGCGCGCCATGCGCTCGCTGATCTCGCGATGCGCGTCGAGCACTTCGTCGAGCGGCACGAGGTGGTCGTAGCCGGCGAGCGCGATGTTCGCGCTGGCGATGGCGTTGCTGGCGCCGGCGATGTTGCGGCCGAGGCAGGGCGCTTCCACGCGGTTCGCGATCGGATCGCAGATGAGCCCGAGCACGTTCTGCAAGGCATGGCTGCTCGCGGAGAGCGCCTGCGCGGCGCTGCCGCCCATCAGCTCGACCAGCGCGGCGGCCGCCATCGCCGCGGCGGCGCCCGTCTCGGCTTGGCAGCCGCCGACCTCGGCCGCGAAGCTCGAGCGCGTCGCGACGAAGACGCCGATCAAGCCGGCCGCGAGCATCGCGCGCAAGATCTCCTCCTCGGAGGAGCGCAGCATCTCGGCGGCGGCGAGCGTCGTGCCGGGGAAGGTCGCGCACGAGCCCGCGGTGGGGGCGGCGACGATGACGCCCATCGAGCTCTTCACCTCCATCAACGCGGTGACGTAGAGGATCGCGCGATTCAGCAGGCCGCCTTCGAGCAAGCGACCTTCGGCGAGCAGCGCTGCGAAGCGGTGGCTCTGCCGCGGCAGGATGCGGTCCTTGTACTCGGTGCCCGCGAGCCCTTGCTTCACGCCGGCGCGCACGATGGCGAGGATCTTCCGCATCTGCTCGAGCACGGCGTCTTGCGAGAGGCCGCCGCGCGCGCACTCGTATTCGAGAGCGCGATCGGAGAGGCGGCATTCGTTGAGGTCGCCCGTCATCTCGCCGGCGTGCAGGAAGGGAACGGCGAGCCCGCGCCGCGAGCGCACGGGCAGCACGGGAGAGAGGTGGCGCACGCGGCGGATGCTCGCGTGCTTGGCGAGCACGTCGGCGTCGAGGAAGCGCTGCGCGGACACGACGACCAGTGTCCGCTCGGCGCCGGTCACGACCACGTCATCGATGTCCGTGCGCGCCGCGAGCGCGTTGGCGAGCGTGCGTCCGTCGTCCGCGACATCGATCACCGTGACGGCGTAGTCGCCGAAGAGCTGGACCGGCGCTCCGTCGATGGAGACGACCTCGATCATGCCGCCGCCCGTCGAGAGCGCGACGAGCCGATGTTCGACGCCGTTCTTCCAGAGCTGCAAGCGGTAGGTGTTGGGATGCGGATCGTCGAGCTTCGCGATGTCGATGCGGAGATCGACGCCGGCTGCGCGCAGCGCCGCGGCGGAGTCCGGCAGGCGCGCATCGTCGGCGTCCCAGCCGAGCAGCCCGGCGAAGAGACCCATGTCGGAGCCCTGGGACTCGTGCGTCGTGGCCAGCGAGCCTTCGGTGTCGAACGCGAGGACCACGCGCTCCGGGGTTCCGCCGCAGAGATCGCGCGCGATCCGCGCGATGCGCACCGAGGCGGCCGAATGCGAGCTCGACGGCCCGCGCATCACGGGACCGACGACGTCGTTGAAGATGCTGGGCGGGAGGGTCGCGGGCATGCGGCTAGATTCGCAGCCGGAGCGCGCCGACGCCACCGCGGGGAGCAGGAGCGTGCGGCGGTGCAGGCTGTTCGGCGCCTTTCCGTTCGGCGAGACTCCGCGCATGGCACCTCCTGGCTTGTACCCGGCGATCGAACCCTTCGCCGTCGAGCGGCTCGCCGTCTCGTCGCGCCACACGCTGTACTTCGAGCAGTGCGGCAACCCGCGCGGTCTCCCCGTGCTCTTCGTCCACGGCGGACCGGGGGCGGGCTGCTCGACGACCGACCGGCGCTTCTTCGACCCGCGGGCGTTCCGCGTCGTGCTGGTGGATCAGCGCGGAGCCGGACGCAGCGCGCCCCTCGGCGAGCTCGAGGAGAACACCATCGACGCGCTCGTCGCCGACTTCGAGCGCGTGCGCGAGCACCTCGGCATCGAGCGCTGGCACGTCTTCGGCGGCTCGTGGGGCAGCACGCTCGGCCTCTACTACGCGCAGCGGCATCCCGAGCGCGTGCTCTCGCTCTGCCTGCGCGGGATCTGGCTGTTCCGTGAGTTCGAGGTCGATTGGTGGCTCTACGGGCTCCGCGCGATGGCGCCCGAGGCGTGGCGCGCGTTCGCCGAGCACCTGCCCGCGAGCGAGCGCAAGGATCTGCTCGAGGGCTACTGGCGCGTCCTGAACGGCGCCGACGAAGCGGCGGCTCGCGCGGCGGCATCCGCGTGGGCCACCTACGAAGGCTCGGCTTGCACGCTGCTGCCGAACCCCGAGTTCCTCACCCTGCTCACGAACCCGATCACGAGCTGGGCCCTCGCGCGGCTGGAAGCGCATTACATCCGCAACCAGCGCTTCACTCCCGACGATCGCTTGCTGCGCGACCTCGAGCGCATCCGGCACATCCCGGCGTTCCTGGTGCACGGGCGCTACGACTTGGTCTGCCCGCTTCTCGGCGCCGACGACCTGCATCGCGCGTGGCCCGAGGCCAGCTACGTGATCGTGGATGATGCGGGGCACAGCTCGCACGAGCCGGGGATCGCGCGCGAGCTGGTCGCGGCGATGGATCGCGTCGCGCGGAGCGGGAGTCCGCGGCTGGGCTGAGAGCCTTCGAGCCCGCGCGATCCCGGGCGCGCGGCGCCTCCGTTGCCGCAGGAGCCGAGCTTCGCTCCACGGCGCGCGTCCGGATCCTGGTCGAGGTGGAGGCGCCGCAGACGAAGCCCGGGGACAGAGAATCCGGGATGCGCCGAAACGATCCCGTGACGGCGGCAGCTAGCACGCGCGAACCGAGCTCGGTTCGCTCCCGCCATGCCCGATGACGTGCTCAATCACCTGCGCGCCTTGCGCGCTCTGGTCGTCGCGATGCTCGGCAGCGAGAGCGCGGCCGATGATGTCGTGCAGGAAGTGTGGATCGCGAGCCGCAAGTCGCGGCGCTCGCGTTCGACCAGCGCGTGGGGCTGGTTGCGCGGTCTCGCGCGCATCGAGGTGCTGCAACGGCGCCGCAGAGATGGGCGTCGCGAAGCTCGTGAGCGCGCGGTAGCCAAGCCGGAAGCACAGCTCGAGCCCGAGACCACGAGCGAGCGCCTCGAGCTCGCGCGGATCGTGCTCGCCGAAGTGCAAGCGCTCGAGGAGCCCTATGCCCGCACGATCTGGCTGCACTACTTCGAAGAGCTGCCGCCGCGCGAGATCGCGGCGCGCGAGGGCGGCATCCCGGCGGAGACGGTTCGCACGCGGCTCCATCGCGCGCGGGGGCTCCTGCGGCAGCGCCTCGAAGCGCGCTATGGTCGCGGCGACGCGTGGAGGCAAGCCCTCGCTCCCATCGCCTTCCCCTTCGCCTGCGACGTGGCTCGCGCCGCCGGCACCTTCGGCCTCACGGCAGTGACTTCCCTCATGAGCATCAAGATCCTCGGCTCGGCGGCTTTGATGGTGCTTCTGCTCGCCGCCGGCTGGTATGCGTGGCCGACGCGTGAGGACGAGCTCGCCCCCGCGCTGACCTCGGCGCTCGACGAACCGCGCGTCGAACGGACCGGAGCTGCGGACGAAGCGGCTCCCGCGCTCTTCGCGCGCGCGACGTCTCCAGCTGAGTCAGAGGAACGACGCCAGGAAGCAGCGGCGCCGACGGGCGCGGGCATCCTCGTGCTCGGAGAGGGCGAGCTGCCTCTCGCGGAGGTGCCGGTCGCACTCCTCAGTCGAAAGTACGACCAGGAGGTGGGGCTCTGGGAAGGTAGCACGGCCGAGAACGGCTTCATCGCGTTTCCGAGCGATTGGCGCGCACGCGTTCCCGAGCATCTGAAGGACCAAGTCGTCGCGACGCTGGCCTTCCCCGTCGCCGAACCCGTGGATGCCGCGATCGATCTCGCCTCGGCGCTCGAAGCCCCGCTCGTGCTTCGCATGCCACCGACCGGGAGCCTCGAGATCTCCGTCGTCGACGAGCAAGGGCGGTTCGCGAGCGAAGTTCCCGTCGTCATGGTCTCGGGGACCTCCGCCGCCGACCTCGCCTCGGGTCGTACCCTTTGGCAATCGCTGCTCACCACCTACGTCCCTCTGCACGAGGGGCGAGGCCTGCTGCCGTTCATCGGTCTGGGTTGCCGGTTACAAGTCGCCTTCAACTATCGCGATGGCTCGCGCGTGCGCGTCGAAGTGGAGGTCGATGGGCCGACGCGCGTGGGTGAGCGCGTCCCCGTACGCATCGCCTTGGGCGAGCGTGTGCCCGTTCTCACCGGACGGTTGCTGGACGAGGACGGCGGCATCCTCGCGCAGAAGCTGATCAGCCTGCAGCACGCGGAGTATCTGGGGACGATCGAAGCGCGTTCCGTTTCCACGGGTCTCGAGACCGATGCGGATGGGCGCTTTCGATGGCCCGCATGGGCGGGGGAAGGACCCGTAGGAGATGGTCGGAGCGAACTTTCGTTCCGCGGGCGAGACGCGCTCGCCGATGCGCGTGCGTTCGTGCGCATCGCTTCGCCGCCACCCGAGGAGTTCGATCTCGGCGACATCGTCCTCCGCCGACCGCCGTTGCTCGTCTCCGGGATCGTCCGGGTCGGCAGCGCGCCACCCAACGTCGACGTCTCGGTGGAGGTCGTGCTGGAGTCCGCTCCTCCCGAGCAGGCGCGCGTCTCGAAGTACGCGGCGCTCGACGCCGAGGGGCGCTTCGCGCTCCGGGAGGACGGATCCTGGAAGCGAGCGACGGTGCAGGCGACCACCTCGGGAGGCAACGTGCGGTCGCCGCTGCGTAGCGTGGTTCCGGAGAGCGCGGAAGCGCTGGCGCTCGAGCTCGCCCTGCCGCAGATCTCGATCGTGCAAGGCCGCTTCCTCGTCGACGAGATCAGCACCGGAGCCAAGCTCTGGATACATGCGGTGGATGAACGGGGGAAGCTCTTCGCGCAGTGGGTCCAGCTCGGTTCTGCGGAGTTCCGCTTCCCTCTGCCCTGCGGGAAGTACCGCTTCCTGATCGATGCCACGGGGCGGCAGTTCCACTCTCGGGACGAGCTCGAGCTCGGCATCGCGCCGTTGCTCGACATCGCGGATCTGCAGGTCCGCGAAGCGCCCATCACGGAGGACCCGCGACTCGCTTCCATCGATCTCCGCGGGCGCTTTCGCAAGCTGCGCGCGCGAGTGCTCGACGAGCACGGCGAGCCGATCCGCCGCTCGCGCGACATGCGGCTCGCACCGCTCACGGCGAAGGGCCCGGCGGGGGCCTATGGGATCGAGACGGATCGCGATGGGCACTTCGAGGCGATCTGCCTCAGCGAGCACGGTTCGTTCCTGCTCTCGCACGCGGGCTATGCGCCGCTCGCGCTGCGCTGGAAAGCGGAAGAGCAGACGCTGCGCCTCGAGCCGGGCTTCTTGGTCGAGCTCGAGCTCGGCCTCGACGCGCCGAAGATCGAAGCGCCGTTCGAGCTCTTCGTCGTGCTCGATCCGCTGCGCCTACCGACGGCGGATCTCGGCTCCGCGATCGGGACCCAACGCGACTTCCGCGCCTCGATGGCGACGGGGCGCGGCGCGCTGCGCGTTCCTTGCCCCGGAACCTACCGCCTCGAGTGGATGCTCGAGTTGAGCCCCAACGGACATGGAACGTGGGCGAATCACGGCCCCACTGCCCGCCAGCTCGAGATCGTCGAGTCGAGCACGCCGCAGCGCTTCGTGGTCACGCCGCACGCCGAGACGGTCGAGAGGGCGAAGCGCCAGCTCCTCCAAGGTCGCTGAAAGGAGACCTGGGCACTCCTTCCAACCTCAGCTCCTTCGTCGCCGTGAACCCGCCGACCGCACGGGGGTCGAGGACGAGGTAACGGTTCGGGGGCGAGCGGCACTCAGGAGTTCAGCCTCCACAGCGTGCCGTTCAAGACGGCCGCGAAGCTCACCCACGCCAGATAGGGCATGAGCAGGTACGCGGCGGCGCGCTGTACTTGCCAGAAGAGAGTGATCGTCCACGCGATGGCCAGCCCCAGCAGGAGGATCTCCGCGAACGCCACGCCCGGCCAGTGCAGCCCGAAGAACAGAGGCGTCCACAGCGCATTGAGCGCGAGCTGCGCGAGGAACACCCCGAGCGGCCGGCGCTGCGCGGCGAAGCCTCCGCGCTTCCACACCAGCCAGGCCGCCACGGCCATCATCGTGTAGAGCGCGGACCACACCGGGCCGAAGATCCAGCCGGGCGGATTCCACGACGGCTTCCGGAGTGCGGCATACCACTCATCCGGCGGGCACAGCGCCCCGAGCGACGCTGCCGCAAAGCAGAGCAGCACCCAGCCACACAGTCCGAGGATGTTCTTGTTGGAGCTGACGGGTGGGTTCATCTGCGAGTTCGCTGGTGAAGGCTTGGTGAACGATACCGGGCCGGAGCCTCGACGTCGCGCGTCGGGGCGCCAGCCCGATTCCAGCCAGCTAGAGATGCGGCGATCTGGCGCCGCGATCTCTCAGCGCTGCTTCACGGAGACCTTGAAGGTCTGGTTGGTCGTCGCGCCGCCGCCCTTCGCGGTGATCACGCAGGCCTTGTCGACGACGAGGCCAGCATCGCCCGCGGCTTCGAGCGTGACGTCGAGAGAGCTCTGGTTAGCCGGGATCACCGTGGTGGTGATGGCTCGTACACCTGCCGGCAACTGATCGAAGCTGAGGTCGATCTCGCCCTTGAAGTCCTTGCGATCGACGCCGATGCGAACCTGGTTGGTCGTCCCCTGGGTGATCGTCTGGCTGGAGGGCGCCTTCAGCTCGAACTGCAACGCGCCGTTCGGGCTCTTTGCTTCCGACTCGTGCTTGCACGCGACGAGCGCGAGGGAAAGAAGGGTGGTGGCGGCGATGCCGAGAAGAGTGGTGTGCCGATTCATGGGGAGTGGCCTTTGGCGTTTGGTTCTCACGCCGCTCCCAGTGCATCTTCCGTGCCAGCCGGAAGCTGGTCCTCCGAAGTCGCGGGATTGCCGAAGAGATGTGCGAGCCGCTACGCGCGCTCGGAGCGGGCGAGCGGCGCGTGGATGCCGGCCAGAGCGATACGCAGAGCATCCTGCCCACGGCGCCCCGACGAAGCCGAGCTCGGCGAGCCCGAGCGCGACGACCAGCGGAAGCAGGCTCCGCTTCTCGCCTGCGAGCCGCGGTATCAGGTAGATGTCCCCGAATACCAGGTTCGCGCTCGCCACGAAGCCGGCGCTCAAGGGTGCCGCATCGTCCGAATTGTAGAAACGCGACCAGCATCGATGGAGCCGGCGCCGAGGGCGACTCTGGGCCCGTCGCTCTACCTCCGGGCCATTTCGTACGGAGGGCTGGCATTCCAGCAGCCATGCTGCTCGTCAGGCCGACCAGGCTCTTCGCGACGAGGCTGGTCGCTCCGCCCAACACCCACGAGGCTGCGATCGACCTCGTCGCGTCTCCGCTCGAGCGATCCACGCTCTCTCGATGCTCTCGCACGGTGGAGCAACTGCGGAATCGGGACAAGGGGAGCGAGTTGGCGCCGAGCGGGGCTTCGACGGTGATCGGGAGCGAACCGAGATAGGCTTCGACCGCGACCCGAGCACTCCACCCCGACCGTGCGCGCGCCCGGCGTCGATCGGCGCCCAGTACTGGTATGAGGCAACCGTCGACGGAGAGCGCCATGCGACGACCGGGTCGCGACCGTCGCGAAGATCGAAGACGAAGGGCGACCCAGCGATGGATACGTCACAGGATCCAGGGCCGCTGGCAGCAACACCCGCAGGCAGCGAGAGACTGCCGCGCGGAGCTCGTTGCGGGCGAGTGCGGTTCGGGATGGCGGGGAGATGGGCAGATCTCGGAGCGCTGGAGAGAACTCCTCGGCGCCGCCAGGGGCTATCCTCCGATTCAGGATAGGGTAGGCACGACACAACCTTCTCGAGGTCTTGCCATGCGAAGCGGTGTGATACTCCTCGGAGCGCTGATCATGACTTCCTGCGCCGCAACGGATGGGCTGGAGGTCGAGGTCGCACCGCCTACCGGCGATCGCGAGCGCGACCGTGCCAGCGTGCGAGACGCTTTCGACCGCGTGCAGCCCGGAGGAACCGTGCAGTTCGCCGTCGGCACTTATCTGATCGGCGGCGAACCCATGGAGCTGCGCACGAGTGACGTCACGCTGCGAGGGGATTCCGGCGGCACCGTGCTGCGTGGCTGCGGTGACGCCCAGCTCGCGTCCATGAGCGAAGAGGACTACTTCGGATCCTGCTGCGGCCTCGCCCTCTCGGGTGGGAGGCAGCAGGTGCGTGCGTTGACGTTCGAGGGCTTCACCGCCTCGCTCACCATCCTGGCGCCCTTCGAGAGCTCCGCGCGGTCGGCGCTCCCCAACACCGAGGGTGGGCACGTCGTGGAAGGCAACACCTTTCGCAACTCGACCACGGTCGAGGTGCACGTGGACGCCGATGCGGCGGTGCTCATTCGCGGGAACACCTTCCGCAACACCTATCACGCCGTGGCGATCTGCGGACGCAACGTGCACGTGCTGAGCAACGACGTGGCCGCTCCGGAGCCGTGGCAAGTTCCCTTCGGCTGGCCGAGCATCGCCATCGGCGTGCGACCGGACCCAGGAGTGCCCTGCTCGGGGAACCGCATCGAGGGCAACGCCATCGAGGGTCATACGGATGCGGTGATTCTCGGCGTACTGCCACCCGATGGGCCTGGTGCGGTGTGCGAGGGCAACATCGTGCGCGGCAACACGGTGCGCGTGCGCCCGCTGGTGTACCCGGAGTTCGTCGGACCTCCTCTCGCTGGGCAGCCGTTGAGCGGCGTCCCGATCCGACTGCTCAACCTGCAGCAGGCGGTGCTAGAGGGCACGGTGAAGCTACGGACACCGCCAGACAGCCCGCCTTGGCCTGCTGCGTTCGCACATTCCGTCCTGCGCGGCAACGTGATCGAAGGCAACTACATCACCGGGGCCATCGGCGTGGCCATCGAGCTCATCCACGCCAGCGACAACCAGCTTGCGAACAACAGGATCGAGGGCACGGTCAAGCTCGCGCCAGAGGAGCTCGAACGTTTGGCCTCGGCGCCGCCGTTCGGGATCGGCCCTGGTTTCTGGCGTACGCAGCCTGATGCCGCGAGCGCGAACGGGAGCGAGGTCTACTCTGCGCCGGCCAAGGCCAGCTCCGCCGGTACGGGGGATCGGCGTCCCTGATCTCGGGCGGCGGAGCTCGGCATCGCGGCCGGCATAGGACGCTGGGAGGGGCGGGGCGCAGCTCGGCGCGGACTGTGCGGTTCGGGCTGTCGCGGAGTCCGGCCAGGTATCAGCGACTGGATGGCGTCGCTTCAGATTGCTGCGAGCTGCCTGAGAGCCTCAAGGCTGGCGGCGGTGCGCCGCGATCCGCCAACCACCCTGGTTTGATTCGATGGCTCGGCACCGACCAGCTCATCGAGCGCGGCCGATGGTGTCAGAACCGGAAGCGAAGGGTCACCACGTGCCACGCGAACATGGAGCGCTCGCCGACGAGATCATCGGCGAACCAGTCGAGGACGACACGCGAGCCGATCGAGACGTGTTCGTCGATGCGGTATTCGGCTCCGATCCCGGCATTCAGCATCAGGGCCCAATCGTCATCCTTGCGTGCGCGGTCCTGCTTCTCGAGGTAGGCCGCTCCGATGCCGCCCGTGACGAACGGCACGACGCGGTCAAAGAAATCGTCGCTCTCCCACACGGGGTCGGCTAGCTCGACACGCCCTTCGACTCCCAGGCCCAGGAACTCTCGCGAGTTCGAATGCGCGAGCTGCACCGAGGGGCCGAGGTAGAAGTCTTCCGCGATCCGCGCCTCCAGCACGAAGGGTATCAGGAACATGTCGGGGTCGAGCGTGAAGCCCGCGCCGGTCTGAAAGGTCCACTCGTCGTTCTCCTCGACATCGTCCCGTTCGTGCAGACCGCCGTGGTCCAGCCGGCTATCGCGATCGTCGTTCCCGACGATGGGGTCCGCCTCGTCCTGGAACGCGAAGCGCACGTTGCGGTGCCAAGGCGAGTCCTCCGGTACCTCCGATATCTCCAGGTCCTCGAGGGCAGGCATGCCGGAGTAGGGCTCGTGGGAGTGTAGCCCCGAAGATTCCGTCCTCGTCGAGGCGACTCCAGGGGGCGCACGGAACTCTGACTCCATCGCGACCAAGCGATCGGCCACAGTCTCCTCGCGCGGCGGCGCAAAGCCGCAACCAGTCAGTACAGCGAGACCGAAGACGGTAAGGGCTACCGAGGGCGAGGGAATCATGGTGTGCTTCTCCAGCGACGGTGTGGAACTCTGTCGGCGAACCGCGCCGACGGGGATCGCGCCTCAGCACCTTTCGTGCCGCATTCCGTGGATGCGGGGCGATACATCGCGGGATGCCCTGCGTTCTCGCGCGCTATAGCTCCTTGGTAGTTGCTTTGCGTGAAGGATCCTTGGCAATTGTGCAAAGCGTCCTTCGGCGAGGGTCGTGTAGCCATCGACTCCTTGCTCTTGGAGCGTATGGCGGCGTGAGTGCCTTAGCGCGAATTCATTCGCGCACCTCCGGCGACGTCCGGACCAGACCGAGCTGAAGAGTGCAGGGATGTCTGGCGGCTTTGGCTACGTCGGGCGAGGCCGTCGAGTCTGTGGCAGAGAGTGGAATGTGCCAGGCGGCGCGTCGCGGAACAGGAGTTGCGCCGACACGGATAATGCCTCTGCCGGAGCCAGGCAGCATTTGCTCCGCGCTCGCCACGTCCCTTCCTACCCTGAAGCCGAACTCATGAGCCTCCTTCGTCGTTCCGTCGCTCTCGTCGCGGCGTGTGGCACAGCAGTCTTCGCCCTCGCTCAGGAACCTGGACCGCGTGCGACGACGAGCTATGCGCCCGTGGAGGGTAAGGACCCCTTCGACGCCGTGATGAAGCGCATGAGCGAGGCGAAGCCGGGTCTGGCGGAGCAGCACCGCGTTCTCCTGGAGTCGCGCTATGACCTCGGCGACAAAGCGACGGATGGCGTGGAGATGTCGGGCGGCAAAGCGGTGCAGTCCGGCGTGCGCGTGAAGCTATCGGCCGGCGCCGAGTGGGAGAGCCTGGGGAACATGAGAGCGCAGGAGATCCGCGCGAAGGAACTCTGGCCACAGGGGTTCCTGCCGTTGCCGCACCCGCATCACGCCGAAGGCGGCATGGTCTTTCCGAAGACGACGATCGACGAGCTGCTGCGGCAGACGGGCCGCGACCTCGAGCGCTTCGACCTCGATTTCGATCTACCCGAGCACTTCCTACCCGAGTTCCCGCCGCCGATCTTCCTGACGACGCGCCCCGATCTGGGAGATGTGTCTCAGGGCCAGGTCGTCACCACGCACAACTTCTTCGAGCTCTTCCAGGGCATCTTGAATCCGAAGCAGATCGAGGGCCTGCGCTTGCTCGTCACGCCGTTTCCGCAGCAGCAGTTCAATGCGACGGACGATCGGCGCAGCGTGAAGCCGAGCTTCGGCGTCTCGTGCTTCGACTGCCATGTGAACGGCCATACGAACGGCGCAACGCACTTGGTCGGCGACATCCGCCCGCAGGAGCTCCGCCATCGCATCGACACACCGACGCTCCGCGGGGTGAACATCCAGCGCTTGTTCGGGTCGCAGCGCGCGTTGAAGTCGGTCGAGGACTTCACCGAGTTCGAGCAGCGCGCCGCCTACTTCGACGGCGATCCCGTCATCGCGACGAAGAAGGGGGTGAACCCTCTCGAGCGCGCGACGCAGGTGCACTTCATGGCCGAGTTCCAGGCTCTGATGGACTTTCCCCCCGCGCCGAAGCTGAACCTCCTCGGCAAGCTCGACGAGGGCGTCGCGTCCGAAGCCGAGCTCCGCGGGCAAGGCATCTTCTTCGGCAAGGGGCAGTGCGCCGTCTGCCATCCCGCGCCCTATTACACCGACAACTCGATGCACAACTTGCGCGTCGAGCGCTTCTACGAGCCAAAGACGATCGGCGGCCGCTTGACCCTGGCCGATGGACCGATCAAGACCTTCCCGCTCCGCGGCATCAAGGACTCGCCGCCGTATCTTCACGACGGGCGCTTGCTCACGCTCGACGACACCGTCGAGTTCTTCAACTTGGTGCTCGGCACCAAGCTCACGAAGGCGGAGAAGGTCGACTTGGTCGCTTTCCTCCGCTGCTTGTGAATCGTCCGTAGCCGTTCCGGGCATCGAGGCGACTAGGCACAGGAAACATGGCACATCCCATCTGGAACGGAACCATCTCGTTCGGCTTGCTCAACATCCCCGTGCGGCTGATGTCCGGCGAGCGCAAGGTCGATCTGCATTTCCGCATGCTCGACAGCCGCAACAAGGCTCCGGTGCGCTACGAGCGCATCAACGAGGAGACCGGCGAAGAGGTGCCGTGGAAGGACGTGGTGAAGGCCTTCGAGTACGACAAGGGCAGCTACGTCGTGATCGAGGAGGGCGACATCGCCGCGGCGGCTCCCGACAACAAGGAGTCGATCGAGATCGACGCCTTCGTCGAAGCCTCCGAGATCGAGCCCCCGTACTACGAGAAACCCTACGTGCTCGAGCCCGGCAAGAAGGCCGAGAAGGGCTATGTCTTGCTGCGCGAGGTGCTGAAGCGCACCGGCAAGGTAGGAGTCGGTCGCGTGGTCATCCGCACGCGCGAGTACTTGGCGCTCGTCATGCCGCACGGTGATGCGCTGATCCTGATGGTGCTGCGCTATGCGCAAGAGCTCGTCGATCCGACGGACTACAAGCTGCCCGAGGGGGCGGTCGCGAAGTGGAAGATCTCCGCGCGCGAGACGGAGATGGCGGAGCAGCTCATCCAATCGATGAGCACGAAGTGGAAGCCCGAGAAGTACAAGGACGACTTCCGGGACCGCTTGCACAAGGTGATCTCGCAGCGCGTCAAGTCGAAGCGCGTCGTGCGCCGGGAGCCCGTCGACGATGCGAAGCTGCCCGAGAATGCCGCGACGAACGTCATCGACTTCGCCGAGATCCTGAAGCGCAGCCTGGCGAAGAAGCCCGGTGCGAGCGCGCGCCAGGCGCCTGCGGCGAAAGCGAAGAAGGCGCCGAAGCGCTCCGCGCGAAAGGCGTCGGTGCCGCGCAAGCGCAAGTCGGCCTGAGAGGCTGAGCAAGAGTGACCCTGCGCGAGTACGTGAGCAAGCGGCGGTTGGACGGCACGCCGGAGCCCGGCGTCCGCAAGCGCAGGGCGCAGCGGCGCGGAGCGCCCATCTTCGTCGTGCAGTTGCACCACGCTCGCGCGCGGCACTACGACTTCCGCCTCGAGATCGATGGCGCGCTGAAGAGCTGGGCCGTGCCGAAGGGACCATCCCTCCGCGCGGGCGAACGCCGACTCGCGGTCCAAGTCGAGGATCACCCGCTCGAGTACGCGAAGTTCGAAGGCGAGATCCCGACGGGCCACTACGGAGCGGGGCACGTCGCGATCTTCGACTCCGGGACGTGGAGCTCCGGCGGGAAGCAGAGCGCGTCAGCGCAGATCGACGCCGGCAAGCTCGTGTTCGAGCTCGCCGGAGAGAAGCTCCGCGGAAAATTCACGCTCGTACGGACGCGCGGCGAAGCGAAGCAGCCGCAGTGGCTGCTCATCAAGGGCGAAGATCGCTTCGCGCGCGAGGCGGACGCCGATGCGCTTCTCGAGCACCCTCGCGCATCGCCTGCCGTGCGAGCGGAGGAGCGCCCGCGTCCCCTTGCGAAACCGACTGCTCGCGCGCGGAAGCGCTCCTCCGCGCCCAAGAGGTCGGCCCGCCCGTCAGGGGGCTCGCTGGTCGCGGAAGCCGCGGCATCTCTCGGCGCCAAGCGCTCGGCGATGCCGGTGGACGTGGAGCTCCAGCTCGCCACACTGCGCGCGCATCCGCCGAGCGATACCGGCTGGCTGCACGAGATCAAGTGGGACGGCTATCGCCTGCTCGCGCTTCGTGGCCGATCCGTTCGCCTCCGATCGCGCGGCGGCGAGGATTGGACCGCGCGCTTTCCGCATCTCGTCGCGGCGATCGAAGAGCTGCCGGGTCGGCAGCTCGTCCTCGATGGCGAGCTCATCGCGCTCGACGCCGAAGGCCGCAGCGATTTCGCCGCCTTGCAGCGCGATCTCGAGAGCGACTCCGTCTCTGCGTTGCGTTTCGTGGTCTTCGATCTACTCCACCTCGAAGGCTACGACTTGCGCGGAGTGTCTCAGCGGCGGAGGGGCGAGCTCCTCGTGCAGCTCCTCGAAGCATCGCCTGCGCAGCACCTCCAGTACGCCCAGCCGCTGTCGGGTTCCTCCGCCGCCGCGTTGCAGGCCTGCGTCGATGCCGGGCTCGAGGGCGTGATCTGCAAGCGCGAGGACGCTCCCTATCGCGGCGGCCGCACGCAGGCTTGGATCAAGTTGAAGAACGTCGCCGACGAGGAATTCGTCGTCGTCGGATTCACTGCGCCGAAGGGCGGCCGCGCCGGCTTCGGCTCGCTCCTCCTCGCGACTCCCGAGCGCGGCGGGCTCCGCTACTGCGGACGCGTCGGCAGCGGATTCGATGCCGCAGCGCTGAGCGCGGGCCGGAGGAAGCTCGAGCGCTTGCGCACTTCGCGACCGGCCGTCGTGCTCCCGAGCCACGTCCCCTTCTCCGCGCGCACGGTGACATGGGTTCGCCCGACGCTGGTCGTCGACGTGCATTCACGAGGTCGCGGCAAAGAGGGCCTGATCCGCCAAGCGAGCTTCGTGCGCTACCGCGACGACAAGTCCGTTCGAGACCCAGCGGTTCGAGGCCCCGAGGTGCGCCCCATGCCCGAGCTCGAGCGATCCTCCGAGATCGAGATCACCCATCCCGACCGCGTGGTCTTTCCCGATGCCGCTCTCACGAAGCGCGACGTCGCGGACTACTATGCGAAGGTCGCCCCTTGGCTCTTGCCCGAGCTCCGCGAGCGGCCGCTCTCGCTGCTTCGTTGTCCGAACGGGATCGGTGCGGCGTGCTTCTTCCAGAAGCACCTGCCTCGGAAGTTCGGGGCCCACGTACACGCCGTCGCGATCGAGGAGTCGAAGGGCGGCAGCGCGGACTACCCCTACGTGCGCGACGCCGCAGGTCTGCGGGAGCTCGTCCAGGGCAACGTCCTCGAGCTGCACGCATGGGGCGCGCGGAGGCGCTCACCCGAGCGACCGGATCGCATCGTCTTCGATCTGGATCCGCACGAGAGCGTCCCCTGGACGACCGTGAAGCGCGCGGCGCGCGATGTGAGAGCCGCGCTCGCCTCCCTCGGCCTCGAGAGCTGGGTGCGCCTCTCGGGAGGCAAGGGACTCCACGTCGTCGCGCCGATCCGCCCCGGTCCGGACTGGGCTCGTGTGAAGGCGTTCTGCGCGGCGTTCGCCGAGGCGCTGGTCGCTCGCGAACCCGCGCTCTATGTCGCCACTGCATCCAAGGCGGCGCGGAAGGGACGCATCTACATCGACTGGCTCCGCAACGCGCGCGGGGCGACGAGCATCGCGAGCTGGTCGCTGCGCGCTCGGCCCGGTGCGCCGGTCGCCATGCCTCTGCGCTGGAGCGAGCTCGCGCGCTGTAAGGCTCCTGCCGAGTTCGACTTGAAACGCGCCGTTCGCCGTGCGGCGAAGCTCCGCGAAGACCCTTGGCAAGGGATCTCGGAAGCAAGGCAGTCGCTGCCGCGGATCGGCTAGCAGTGAGCCTGAGCGGTGGTTCGTTTCTACCGTCCACGACGGTGGAGGGCCCTCTTCGATCCTTGCGGAGCTAGCTGCTGCACCCACCATCTGCCACCGGGGGATCGTCTGGCATAGACTGGGCAGCGCCCATGCTCAAAGCCTCGCATCGACTCCTCTGCCTCGTCGCCGGATTGCTCAGCGTGACGAGTGGCATCGTCCTCGCGCAGTCCGGCGCGGCTCCTGCCCCTTCGTTCGCCGCGCTCAAGGCGGAGGGGCTCGCGCGTTCGAGTTTGCTCCGGGCGGAGGCCGGGCGAGTCACGGGCGCCGTGCCCGAGCCCGATCTGCAGACCTTTCGGCGCGACATCGCGCCGATCCTCGAGGCCGCGTGCGCTCGCTGTCACGGGACCGAGAAGCAGAAGGGCCAAGTGCGCATCGACACGCTGGACCCGGACCTGTTCCACGGCAACGACGTCGAGCGCTGGCTCGACGTGCTCAGCGTGCTGAGCAATGGCGAGATGCCGCCCGAGGACGAAGGGCAGCTGGCCGACGGGGATCGCAACAAGGTGATCGAGTGGCTGGCGGCAGAGAGCCACACGGCCTCTGCCGCGCGCCGGGCCGGCAAGGAGCATTCGTCGTTCCGCCGTATGGCGCGCTACGAGTACGAGTATGCGCTGCAGGACCTGCTCGGGCTGCCGTACGACTTCGCCGATCCGTTGCCGCCGGACCCCACGTCGCCCGACGGCTTCGAGAACAGCTCCGAGGTGCTGCATCTGTCGGGGATCCAGTTCCGAGCCTACCGGGAGGCCGCACTCCGCGCGCTGCGGCTGGTAACGGTCGAGGGCGAGCGCCCCTCTCCGCTGTTCTGGAGCGTCTCCATGGAGTCCGCGTCGGCGGTCGAGTGGGCGCGGCAGAAGGCGGAGCTCGAGAGGATCGAGAAGGAACACGCGGCCGATCCCGAGAAGCTGCAGGCGGAGCTGCAGCGACAGGCTGAGCGCTACCAACATCGCCCGGGCGGCGCGCACTATCTCGATCGGCGCAACGGGCGGCGGGCCGCGCAGTCGTGGGGCTACGACGGCGCGAAGTTCGCGTGGGCGCCCGCGCCGCAGTCGACCGAGTTGCCTGCCAACGCCGAGGTGGTGGCCGTCATCCCCAGGGGGCAAGGGCTGATCGTCGAGCTCGGCGACCAGATCCCCGACGACGGCACGCTGCGTGTGTGCGTGCGAGCGTCGATGGCGAACGTCGATGGCGGCCAGGCGCCGAGCATGCAGCTCGTGTTCGGCTGGCAGGCGAGCAACGACTCGCAGGCCTCGGTGCGGATCAGCAGACAGGACGCCGTCGTCGACGCTGTGCCCGGTGCCGCGCGCATCTACCAATGGGACGTGCCGCTCAGCCAGATCTACCCGCGCAACTTGGTGCGCAAGTTCAACCAGCTCGGCGACCTGCCCAGTCCGTCCGAATACATCAAGCTCGTCAATGCGTCCGTGTCGGGCGGTGACATCCACGTCGAAGCCGTCGAGGTCACAGCGCCCGTGTACGCCGAGTGGCCGCCGGCGTCGCACACGCGGATCTTCTTCGATGTTCCCGATGCCCAGAGCGAGAAAGCGCAAGCCAGAGCGGTGATCGCTGCCTTCATGGCGCGTGCGTGGCGACGCGAGGCCAGCCTCGTGGAGATCGAGCAGAAGATGCAACTCTACGAGCGGCTGCGTCCGGCGTGCGACAGCATGCAGCAGGCCGTGATCGAGGTGCTGGCGGCGGTGCTCTCGTCGCCGAACTTCTTGTATCTGGTCGAGTCTGGGCCTTCTGCGGACGCGGTCGAGCCGGCCGCCGAGGCACCGCTCTCCGATCTCGAGTTGGCGACGCGGCTGTCGATGTTCCTGTGGTGCAGCGTCCCCGACGCGGAGCTTCTGGCGGTAGCGAAGTCCGGGCAGCTACGCGGCTCGGAGACCCTGGCTGCTCAAGTGGCGCGGATGTTGGCCGACGCGAAGTCGCGCCGCTTCTGCGAGCAGTTCGTGCGACAGTGGCTCGGGACGCACTCGCTGAACCACCTCCACGTCGACGGCAAGGTCTACCCGCAGTTCGACGACGCCTTGCGCGAGGCGATGCGCGAGGAGCCCGTCGCCTTCTTCGCCGAGGTTCTGCGCCAGGACCACAGCGTGCTGGAGTTCCTCCACGCCGACTTCACGATGGCCAACGAGCGGCTCGCGAAGCACTACGGGGCGAGCGACGTGCCTGGCAACCAGTTCCGCCGTGTCGAGCTTCAGCCCGAGCAGCGCCGCGGCGGGTTGCTGACCCAGGCTGGATTGCTGGCGATGAACTCGGACGGCAAGGACTCGCACCCGCTGAAGCGCGGTGTCTGGATGCTGGAGCGCCTGCTCGACGATCCACCGCCGCCGCCGCCGGCCGCGGTGCCCGAGATCGATCTCGCCGATCCCGAGATCGCCAAGATGACACTGAAGCAGCAGCTCGAGAACCACCGCAACGCCGCGGCCTGCATGTCCTGCCACGTGAAGATCGATCCGTGGGGCATCGCGTTCGAGAACTTCGATGCCGTGGGCGCATGGCGAACCGAGGTGCAGGGCCAGCCGGTCGACGCGGTGGGGGTGTTGTTCAACGGCCAGCGTCTCGACGGCATCGACGGACTGAAGCGCTTCCTGCTCGAGAACCGACAAGACCAGTTCGTGCGGGCGATGGTCACCAAGCTGCTGACCTTCGCGCTGGGCCGGCCGCTCACCTTCTCTGATCGCGCGGCCGTCGATGAGATCGCCGCCCAGGTTCGCCAGGGCGGCGATGGGCTTGCTAGCATGGTCCGCACGATCGCGACCAGCGCGCTGTTTCGGTCGAAGTGAGGTCTGCTCCGTGCCCGTCGACATCGCATCTCTCGACCGACGCCGGTTCCTGCGGGGATCGGGCATCGCCCTCGCGCTTCCTTGGTTGGAGTCGATCGCCGGCGCGGTCGGCATCGCCCATCGCCGGGCCCGTCCGAAGCGCCTCGCCTGCATCTACTTCCCCGACGGCGTGCCGATGCCGCTCGCGGCCGATCCCGCCTACAAGGATTGGGCGTGGTTCCCTCACGGCGCGGGCAAGGACTTCACCTTCACCAAGTGCCTCGAGCCGCTCGAGCCTCTGCGCAGCGACCTGACGGTGCTGTCCGGCCTGTCGCACCCGTCCGCGCGCGGCATCCACGGTCACTCGAACGCCGACCAGTTCCTCACCGGTGCTGCGACCGGACCTCGAGGAGACTACGAGAACTCCATCTCGCTCGATCAGGAGTTCGCCGCGCACGTCGGCGGTGAGACTCGGTTCGCATCGCTGGTCATGTCGACCGACGGCGGCACCGGCACGCCGCGAGGGGCGCAGACTCTCTCGTTCGATCGCAACGGACGCGCGATCCCGGCGGCGCACCGGCCGAAGAAGATCTTCGATGCCCTGTTCGTGACCAGCGATCGCGACGCGGCCCGACGGCTGGCACTCGATCAGAGTGCACTCGACGACCTGCTCTGCGATGCCAAGTCGCTGCGCCAGAAGCTGTCGGGAAGCGACCAGCGGGCTCTGGACGAGTACCTCGATTCGGTGCGGGAGACCGAGCAGAAGATCGAGAAGGCGAAGCGCTGGGTGAACATCCCGTTGCCCCAAGTCGATGCCGAGCACTTGGAGCTCGACGTAACGCCCGACAGCGCGCGTGCCTATCTCCAGGTGATGTATGGGCTCATTCACCTCGCGTTCCAGACCGACTCGACGCGCGTCGCGACCTACCAGATCGGTCGCGAGAACGGCATCGGGCTCAGCGACCATCTCAGTCGTGCGGTCGGGTTCCCGCTCGCCCACCAGCTCACGCACGAGACGAAGAAGCCGGACGGTTGGAAGAACTTCGGCACCTACTGCCGCTTCCTCAGCGAGGAGCTCGGACGCTTCGTCAGCAAGCTGAAGGCGACCCCCGAGGCCTCCGGCGACGGAAACATGCTCGACAACACGCTGGTGCTGTTTGGGTCGGCTTCGAGCGCCTTCCACCTCTCCCGCAACTACCCGCTGATCCTGCTCGGCGGTGGAAGTATGGGCTTCGCGCACGGTCGGTACCTGAATCATGCAGGGGCTGGCGCCTACGCGGGTGGATGGGATGGGGGTGCTGAGCCGTGGCAGCTCGAGTTCAAGACCGAGGAGATCCCGCTGGCGAACTTGTTCGTGACGATGCTGCAGCGGCTCGGCGTGCCGACCGAATCGTTCGCGGATAGCACGGGCGCGCTCGCTTTGGACTGAGCGCCGCTCCCGCTCACGCCTTGCAGGACCTCTCCGTCCGGAGGTGCGGCATCCCAGCCGCCTTACGTGATCGATGAAGTGCTGTCCCTCTCGCCGATCTTTCGTTCTCCCGATCGAGCAGGGAATGCGGAGAGTGAGGGGCTCGCGCTGCGCCGGAGCTTCGATCGTCTGGCGCGAACGCGGAGCCTCGCAACCCAACGAGACCTGGCACATCGACTCCACGATGATTCGCCTGATCGATGGAACCAGGCGCTACCTTCATGCCGTGCTCGGCAACTTCTCGCGCTGCATCTTGGCGTACCGGGCGATGCGCTGTGCGACGAGCGCGGGAGGTGGGTGACGAGGCCTGCTCGAGCGGAGGGGCAGCGAGGTCGATCGCGGCGCCGCTGATCCGAACCGGAGTGGCGAGACTCGTCGCGAAAAGTCCGGTTCGGGCTTACGGGGAGCACGGCGGGGAACTGGCGGCGCAGGGCGCGGATGCGAAGCGTGGGGGCGCGCGGCGAGGCTAATGGGGCTCGGGCCGTGGCGCGAGCCCTCAGGTCGCCTGTCGAAGAGCTTCTTCGGCAACAGCTAGTGGGGCGGTTTGCGACTTCCGGAGCCGCCTGGCCCTGCTTCTGTCGGCGGCTTCTCGGAGGTCGCGGATCCGGAAGCCGCTGGTAATAGATTCTCCCCGCGCTTCAGTATCTGCGATTGCTGAGCTTGCTCTTCGATGGCGACGGCTTCGCTGTACAAGCCGGCCTCCGCCTTCGTAGAAACTGCGGCGAGAGCGGCGTGGCGCGGAGTCGGAAGGATCTGCTGCTCCGGAATGACTCCATCTGTGTCTGTCCGTGGCTTGTCGAGCAGGGTGACGGGAACACCCTGGGGGAACACGATCTCTCGGGCCTCGTCGGGCATCGAGATGCCATGCTCTTGGAAGGCGAGCTTCACCAGGCGGATCACGGAGGACCGTACTTTCAACCAGCTGTGTTCGCGGCCATTCAGCCAGAAGTAAACGCGGAGGTTGATGGTCGACTTCCCTAGGCTGTCCGCCAGTACCGAGGGCTCGGGGTCGCTCAGGACGGCCGGGTGATCTGCCAAGACCTTCCGTGCGATCTCCTGTGCGTCGTTGATCGAATCGTCATAGCCGATGCCAACGATGAAATCCTCGCGCCGGTTGGAGTTGGTCGTGAAGTTGCGGAGATTGCTCTTGTAGACCGTAGCGTTCGGGATCTGGACGAGATTCCCATCGAGAGTCATCAGGATTGTCGTTCTTACGTTCAACTGCTGCACGTAACCAGTCACGCCGGCGACTTCTAGCAGATCGCCCATCTCGAACGGCCGCTGCATGCTAAGGAACATGCTGGCAAGAAAGTTCTCGGTGATATCCCTGAACGCGATTCCAACGGCCAAGCCGATCAGGCCGGTGCCGCCGACTACGGTCAACGCCAGCTGCGTCAGGCCCGAGACTCTCAGAACGATGTAGAGGCCGAAGAGGAAGACGAGCGCCCCTACTCCATACGCGACCGCATTGCGCAGGAGATTGGCCCTGATCTTCTTTCGCAGGAGCGCCCGAGCGCCTCGTATTGCCAGGATGCCGGCCCCCACTGACAAGGCGAGAATGAGCAGCCCGAACGCGAAGAAGGGGAGGGATCGGATGAAGTCCCGCCACAGCACCAACAGCCCGTTCCAGGTCGGACGAAAGTCCCAGATCGGCGCGTCGGGTACCTCCATTCGGTTAGCCACGGCTACGACATCCTGCGTCTTGCTCGCCAAGTCACCGGCCCACTTCTTGAGGTCGGCAGATTCAACCCGACCGCTCAGGAAGACGACCCCTTCCTCGACCCGGACTCGGGGATCGGTGAACCAGTCGGTGGCGTCCAGGACGCTCTGGATCCGCTCGCGAATCTCTTGATCGCGTGCGACTGGCTTCACGTCTACCTTCACGGGAACTGGAGAGATCCCAGCTTTCGCGGAATCCAGTGGCTTCTGCGGCTCCCCGGCTTCGCCGGATGGTTCCTGCGCGACGCCCGTGCAAGTGAGGGCCATGCACGCGGATCCGAGCAGTAGCAATTGGAGTACGAAGCTAAAGCTGTGCTGCATGGGGCGCTGCATGGGAGATCGGCCGCAGCCGTGTGCGAATGGAAGGGGGAGGAGCCCATGGTAGCACGAGATCGGAGCCCAACTCTGTCATTGAGCGGATAGCTCGATGAAGAAGCGTTCATCGCCGAGCCCTCAGGCTACGCTGCGGCGTCGCTATTGTGGAGCCTTGCGTCTCGCAAGGGATGTTCGTGCGAGAAGTCCATGGCGGGGTAGCGAGCGCGGAGTCGCCTCGGTGCACATTCAAGGATCGATGGGCGTGGCGATGGTACTAGAGCCAATCGTAAGCAACGTTGTGCTCTAATGCGAAGGCCGCCCGTTGGCAGCCCTTAGTTGTGCCTAGTCCCTCGGCGCCGCGATCGCCCTCTCGGACGTCAAAGGGCCCGAGCCTGACTCCGCCTTATCCACTAAGGGCGCGGCTCTCGCTCCGCTCGTGGTCTGCCGTTCCCTACCTGGTGGCGCGGAGTATGGCGCGGTCTGACGACAGTATGACTCCCTACTGTGCCTAGTTCGTGATCGTCTCGTACCGTTCTCACTTGGCATTCGCGAGTCTGATCCGTTTGGGCTCGACGCTGGTCGGCGGGGATTCCAGCTCCGCTTTCGACAGCAAGGCCACGATCTTCTGGAGGTAGACGCGTGACGCTTCAAGCGTGGAACTGACATGGCTCGCGCCCGCGGCAGTGAGCTGCTCCGTGTTCTCGTCCGCCAGGCTCGGCGAAGCCCAGCGTCCGACCATGATGCGCAGCTCAGGAGCGGCAGCGCGGAGCCTCTTCACCAAGGTGCGCACCCGCGAGTCGCCATTCGGCGGCAGATCGGCGATGCACACGACGGAGATCGATTGCTCGCGCATCCAGGTGACGAGGCCGGACGCGAGGAGGTTCGAGCCGACTTCGAGGATGATCGGCAAGTCGTCGAGGATCTGCCCGAACGCTTGCAGCGCGACGGCACCGGCTTCGCCGGTCGTCGAGTAGCCCAGAACGCGCAGCGGTTGCGGGAGTACGCGAACAGGCACTTCCCCTGAGGAGGCCTCTTCCTTTCGCTGCACTAGGAAGACGACGTCCGGGAGGAGTTCCTTCGTCGCCTCGAGGAGGCTGCGCTCTTCCTCCAGCGTCAGGCGCTCTTGGAGGCGGTCGAGCTCCGCGCTGTTCAGCGCCGGCACGATCAGGCGTCGTAAACCGACCGTGGCTCGGCGGTCTTCACATGCCGCTCGATGATTTCGACGGCTTCGCTCGTGTCGCGCGCGAGCAACCGCTGGTAGAACCCTTGGCTAGCAGAGAGCGGTGGCTCGTCGGCCATCAGCGTCGAGAGGAAGGAGAGGCTTGTCACATAATTGCCGAGCACGACGAGACACACGGTGAGCGGCGTGGCGAGCAGCAAGCCCAGCGGACCCCAGAGCCAGGTCCAGAACATCAAAGAGACCAGCAGCCCCACTTGCGTCACGCCCATCGCGCCGGCGTAGAGCACGGTTTCGAGCACGAGGTTCGTGAACAGCTCGAGCACGATGACGAGGCCCAGGACGAGCAGAGGCCCGGTCCACCCGTCCATCGCCGCGACGCTGATCAGGATCGGACCTCCCGCGCCGAGCAGGGGTCCGGCATAGGGGATGAAGCGCAGCGCGGCGCCGAGCGCGGCCCAGAGCAGCGGGTAGGGAACATGCAGCAGCAGGAGCCCGAGGCCGAGGCCGACGCCGAAGATGCAGTTCACGCCGGTTTGTACCAAGAGCTGGCGTGCGACCCGGTCGCCGGCTTCCGTCAGCGCCTTCGTGGTCAGCGCGAGGTGGCCCCGGCCCACCACCTTGATCAGGCGATCACGCAAGTCGCGGCGCTCGAGCAGCATGAATATCAAGAGGACGATGACGACACCGCACGCGCCCGCGAGACCGAAGAGCGGACCGAGCCAGGAGAAGATCGAGAAACCGCGCACGTCCTTCGACAACACCAAAAGTGGGGACCCGCCAGGCGGAAGTTCCTCGGTCGTCGCGAGATCGTCCTGAACCTCTTCGATCGTGCGCGTGAGCTGGTCGACCGCATTCGTTTGGCTCGCATCGCGGAGCTCGGCGAGCTTTGCCACCAGGTTCACGCGATAGCGGGGCAAGTCGACGAGGAGGCCGTTCAGCTGGATCGTGAGTCCCCAAGCGGCGAGGCCCAGTGCCCCGAACACCACGAGCACGACGGCTAACACGGCGGTGACGCGCCCAAGGCGCCGCTCGAACCACGCAACCAACGGGGAGAGCACGAAGGCCAGGAGGGCGGCGAGAATGACCGGCACCACGACTTCCTGCGCCGCGTAGAGCACCGCTACGACGGCCAAGTAGCCCGCGAACGTGATCCACGACTTCGAGGCATTCCAACTTGTCATCGCGCCCCATCCTCGTCCTGTCCGCACCCCACCGGACCTACATGAAGGTCACGTCGGATGGCGCATTCGAGCGAGTCACAGCAATGAACATGCCACCTCGCGCGCGCCTCGAGTGGTTACTACGGGTAGGCCAAGACCCAGCCCACCTCCGAGACGAGACTCCCCTGAACGCGGAGTCGTCGTAGGCGGAGGGCTTGGTGCTTTGCGTCGTGCGAACCGAAGGCCAGGCCTTCCTGCGCCTCGGCTCGATTGTTCCGCCTCGGCTCGCTTGTTGCGACTGGTGGACTCCGCAGCAGGGAACCACTTGCCCCCTAGCATCATGAGCACAAGTCTCGTTCGGTCTCGCCTCGCCCAGCTTCCGAAGGCCATGCGCAGCGCCCTCAACCACGCTGCATGGGGGGTGCAACCAGGTCCCCCGGGTACGTTCGGCGGTCTCTTCACCATTGTACAAAGGACCGATCGCGGAGCTTGGCATCGACGGAATGCACATGTCCGTTGGTGCGCTCGTTCAGGCACGTCCAGCTCCCATCACTGCGCGGTTTCTACCTGGGCCCGGCGTCCGGCACTCTCCCCTTGGTCGACTGCCACGGCATCGTTGCCAGGATCCCGAATCGGATGATCAGGAGCAACCATCGGGTCAAGGCCCCGAGCCACATGATCGTGCGCGCCGCCCTCGGGCTGCATCGGCTGCTCGAGCGCCTAGCGAGGCGTGTTCTCACCCCCGAAGCCCTGGTCTTCACCGAAGTCGTGCGTCTCGCGCGATCCGAGGTGCTCGGCGCACTCGTCGCGCTCGGAGTCATGGACGAGCTCCGCCGCCCCACGACGGCTGCCGAGATCGCGGGTCGTCTCGGGCTCGACGCCGATCGCCTGTTCCGCGTCTTGCGGGCGGCCACCCAAATGGGCCTGGTAACGCTCGATCGTCGCGGGCGATTCACAGCAACCCGCATCGGCCGAGTGCTGCGCAGCGATCACCCGAGCCAGAGCCGTGAACTGGTCCGCTACTTCACGTCGCGCGGCAACCGGGACGCGTGGAGTTTCCTAACGCACACGCTCCGCACCGGCGAGAACGGGTTCGGCAAGGCCCACGGAACGGACGTCTGGACATGGTTCGCAGAGCACCCGGAGGAGCGCGAGACTTTCGGACGCGCACTGATGGGGCTCGAGCTCGGCGACGCACCCTTCGTCGCATCCCTGTTCCCCTGGGCTGAGGTCGCGGTCATTTGCGACGTCGGGGGCGGGTGCGGGGTGCTGCTCAGCGAGATCCTGCTCCGGAATCCTCGCGTGGCGGGCGTGCTGGTGGACGCGCCGGCGGTGCTCGCTTCGGCCGGGCAACTGCTGGCCCGATGCGATGTCATCGACCGTGTCACGCTGGCGCCGGGGAGCTTCTTCGAGCGGGTACCTCCAGGACATGACGCCTACCTCATGAAGCATATCTTACACGATTGGGATGACACGACCTGTACCAGGATACTCGGCGTCGTGCGCCAGGCGATGGCACCCGGGGCGAAGGCCTTGCTCGTGGAGAGGCTGCTCGATCGCCACGACACGACCAGTTTCGCCGTGCTCACCGACCTCCAGATGATGGTCGCCTGCGCCGACGGCCGCGAACGATCACGCGAGGATTTCGCGACGCTGTTGCGCAACAGCGGCTTTCGCCCTGGACGAGTCTTCGCAGGTCCGACGATCGCCGTCATCGAAGGCGTCGCAATCTGAAATGCTGCTGATCTGCGTGGCGGCAGGCAATTTGCAGTCACGGCCGACTTCCCAAGCGATCGGCAGACAGCTTGTGATCTCCATCCATCCCCGACACCAGCTGCCGTCAGGAGGACACCAGACATGAGAGCACTCGTTTACGAAGGACCCAACAAGGTCGCAGTCAAAGACGTACCCGACGCGGTCATCGAGCGTCCGGGCGATGCCCTGGTCCGGGTCACCAGCACCAACATCTGCGGATCCGACCTGCACATGTTCGAGGGTCGCACCGCGATGGAGGAGGGCCGTGTCTTCGGGCATGAGAACCTCGGTCAGGTGATCGAGGTGGGTGATGCCGTCGAGCACGTCAAGGTGGGCGATTGGGTCTGCCTGCCCTTCAACGTCAGCTGCGGCTACTGCAAGAACTGCGAGCGCGGTCTGACCGGCGCATGCCTGGCCATGAATCCAGGTACCGCGGGCGCAGCCTACGGTTTCGCCGGCATGGGGCCATTCGAGGGTGGTCAAGCGGAGTACCTGCGGGTCCCGCACGCCGACTTCAACTGCTTGAAACTGCCCGAGGACGCCGAGGAGAAGCAGGCGGACTACGTGATGCTGGCCGACATCTTCCCGACGGGCTATCACGCGACCGAGATGGCGTGCGTGAAGCCGGGCGAGTCCGTGGTCGTCTACGGCGCGGGACCGGTGGGACTGATGGCGGCGATGTCTTCATTCATCCGCGGCGCGAGCAAGGTGATCGTGGTGGATCGTTTCCCCGATCGGCTGCGGTTGGCACAACAGATCGGCGCGATCGCTGTCGACTTCTCCGCCAAGGACGCGATCGATCAGGTGTTGCATCACACCGACGGCATGGGTGCCGACAAGGGCTGTGAATGCGTCGGCTACCAAGCCCACGATCCGCAGGGCGAGGAGCAGCCGAACATCACCATGAACAACCTGGTGGCGTCCGTCCGGGCCACCGGCAAGATCGGAGTGGTCGGCGTGTTCGTACCGGAAGATCCCAAGGCGAAGGACAAGCTCGAGAAGAAGGGTCAGATAGCCTTCGACTGGGGCCAGTTCTGGTTCAAGGGCCTCAGCCTTGGCACCGGCCAGGCCAACGTCAAGGCGTACAACCGGCAATTGCGTGAGTTGATCCACTTGGGCAAGGCCAAGCCCTCCTTCATCGTCTCGCACGAGTTGCCGCTCGAAGCCGCTCCAGAAGCCTACGCGCGGTTCAACGAACGCAGGGATGGGTGGACCAAGGTCATCCTGAAGCCCGGCAACGAACCGGCGCGTGATCGCAACAAGTCGGAAGCTGCCGTCGCGAGGCGATAGGCCAGTTTGCACGTTCGTCGTTTCAGCCACGTGGTCGCCCCAGCGGCGCGGCTGGCCACGGGCTGAAAGATGCTTGCCGGATATCCGGGCGTAGGATGCCAGGAGGTCGCGGGAGAGAGAGCTGCTCGCGCTTGCTGCCGCCGCGCCGACTCGGCTGTGTGTGCGCTCAGGAAGAAGCGCATCCACGAGCTCACAGTCGAGCGCCTCGTTCTCCGCGAACCCAACGATGGCCGCGTGCGCGCCGTGCTCGAGACCGGCGGCGACGGCGCTGTTCCTTCCGTGCGGCTCTCGCTGCTCGACGCGCGGGGCGAGCCTGCTCTTGTCATGCAGGTCGGTGACGATGGTGCCCCAGTCGTTCACGTCGGCCATTCCGATCACGGCACGACCGTCACGATCTCGCCGAGTGCGGTGGATCTCTGGGCCGGCGGGTCAGTCGTCGCGAGCGTGCGGTCTTCGGAGGAAGGCGGCGTGGTCGAGGTGGCGGATAGGGATGGGCGTGTGGTGGAGTCGCTCGGGTCGCGGTGAGGTCCGCCCGTAGAAGCCCGTGGGTGGCTTCCGTAGCGCTTCGCGTGCGCCGGCCTGGGTCGATCTCGTGCGTCGCCAAGTCCTGGACGCCATCCGCGTTCGCTGGCACGCAGATTGCCTTCGACCCAGCCTCGAGGTCCTTCAACCGCCCATGCGCACCATTCACGCCCTCGTCACCGTCACCATTCTCGCCGCCGCCCTCTCCGCGCAGGAGCCGGTCCTCTCGACCGAGACCGCCTGCGAGGTGTTCGCGGGCAACTCTTGGAGCTCGTCGGTCCGGGGTTTCCCCGCCGGGTTCGTCGTGTCGCACGCTGCGACCATGAGCGCTTTCGCGAGCGGCGGTGCGAGGACCGAGGTACGTGCTCGTTCCCAGGGCGATCGAATGCACCTGGACTCTGAATGCGGCGCGAGCTCGACCGGATCTATGGTCTCCGCGTCCACCTTGAACGGGACCGGTGCCGCCGCACCGCAGTCTTGGTTGTGGACCTTGCCCTCCACCTATGCCGGAGAGCTGCGGGTCACGTCGATCGCAACGGCCACGCCGCAGGCCCAGGTCTGGGTTGCGGTGGACTTGGGCGTGGATGGAACGGACGAGCTCGTGCTGAACGGGAGTCACTCCGCTTCGGTCACCCTGCCCGTGTCTGCGCCGGCAAGTACGCGGATTCGGATCAGGCTCTTCTGCAACGCGTCGTTCCGCGGCTCGGGATTCGAAGGCTCGTCGCAGGCGTTCACCATGGCCTTCGTCGCCGGTGTCGTTCCCGCGACCTTCGAGCCCATCGATCCGACGTACTCTCCCATGTGTGGCGTCCGCCTCTTCGGCGCGGACTTCTCCGGATCGTGGCATACCCTTAGGTTCACAGCGACACACGGTGCGCCGGGAGCGTC
>JAEUHW010000148.1 GCA_016793245.1 Planctomycetota bacterium | reverse complement strand
CGAGAACGCGAAGCGCTGCGCGGGTTCTTCGCGCCGCGCGAGCACGCGCTCTTCCGACCGACGAGCGGGGATCTCGCGAGCGCGAGGCAGCGCGCGCAGGACGTGGCCAACACACTGGGCGGCGAACCCGCGGAACTCCGGGTCGTGCGCGCCCCCGATGGCGCGTCGGCGTTCGAGCTGGAGCGAGAGCCACGAGCGCTCGCTCCGCTCGCGCGCGAGCTGCGTTCACAGGGCTTCGAGTCGCTGGAGCTCGGCGACGCGCGGCCGCACTACCTCCTTGGTCACGCCCCGGGCTTCCGCGAGCAGCCGGAGCTGCTGCGCCTCCTGAACGAGAGCTACGTGCTGAGCGCGGCACTCGCCGAGCCGCGCGGCGCGGAGGTCCTCGACGAGCTCTGGGTACTCGCGCGCGCCGATCTCGCCTCGGGCGGCTGGTCCTTCGCGCGCCGCCACGAGCGCGCGCGGCACGCCGCGCTCCGCGACGAGCTCTCCCAACCGGTCGATCTCCTCTTCGTCGATGCGGAGGGCCGGCCCGTGATCGAGCTCGTCGGCGTGGAGATCGAGCCGCGCTGGGCGCGCGACGGCTTCGCCCTCTCGCGCTGGATCTGGCGTGCTTCCCGCGAGCTGGCCGTCGGCGAGCTCGCGCGCACGGCGCGGCGCGCGACGGCGGGGCCGGGAGCGCGCCAAGTGGACGGGCCGATCGGCGGCGGGCTCTTCGAAGCTGCGTCGTGGCCCGCCCTCGAGCTGCGCGAGGACTTGGTGCTCCTGCCGCTCCGCGGTCTCGCCGCCGAGCGCGCGAGCGGCGCGTTTGCGCTCTGGGTCGCGCTCTTCGATGCGCGCGGAGTGGCGCTCTCGCCGCTGGATCGCAGCCGCTTTCCGCGCAGCGCGGACGGGTTCGCGCGGGTCGGCGGAGGAGTCGCGGAGCGATTCTCGGACCGCAGCTTCCCGCGGCGCGACGACGCGGCGAGGCGTTGAGCGCGACGCGCCCTTGTTCGGCCTCTCCGCGTTGCGAATAATGCGCTCGCCCTCGCCGCCTTCGAGCCGCCCGCCATGCCTCGTCCTCTCGCTCTTACCCCGCCCGCAGCGCGTTCCGCGCGCAGGATCTCCCCCGGTGCGCGACGCGCCGGCTCCGCGCGGCTCCTCGCCCGGCTGACGCTGTTCGCTCGGCTGACGCTGTTCGCCCGGCTGACGCTGTTCGCCAGGATGGCCTTGGTCCTCGCCGCGGTGTCGCTCGCGAGCTGCGCGAGCGATCCTTCGGCCTCCGATGCGCCGATCGCCGCCGAGGTCTTCTGGGTGCGCAGCGACGACAAGGTCGGCACCATCGATCACTCGCTCGTCTCCGCTTCGCTGCCCGAGACGGAGTATCGACCGCAGGTCCGCGAAGCTCTCGAGATGCGCCGCGCCTCGCGCAAGACGATCCCCGACTGGCGCATGCATCAGCTCCTCGAAGCGATCGACGACCGCGGATTCGAAGAGCTCGCGCGGAGCAGCCCTCAAGCGGGCGCGTGGGATCTGATCGGGGTCGTGCGCGATGGCCAGACTCGCGTGCTCTCGATCTTCCACTCGAAGTCGACTCCGCTGAGCCCCGCCGATCAGCGGCGCGCACGCGAGATCTACTACATCTTCACCGAGGTCGATAACTCGACCACGGGCTTCCAGACGCAGTCCACGCTGCGGCCGGACGACTTCGAGGCCCAGCAGGAGCAGATCCGCCGCGGCCACGAGGAAGCGCTGCGCCAGAAGAACCGCGCGAGCGGATCCGGCTCATGATCGATGGCGCGGGGAAGCAGGCGAGCGCTCGAGAGAGCCGCACCGCCGAGAAGCAGCAGAGCGGAGAGCGCGGCGCGCTCGCCGTGATCCCCGCGCGCCTCCATTCTCAGCGGCTCCCGCGGAAGCCCCTGCTCCGCGAGAGCGGGCGCTATCTCTTCGAGCACGTCTACCACCGCGTCGCCGCCGCGCAGCGGATCTCGCGCGCGATCCTCGCGACGGACGCGCCCGAGATCCTCGACGCCGCGCGCGCCGTCGGCGTGCCCGCCGTGCTGACCGATGTACGCCATGCTTCGGGCACCGATCGCGTGATCGAGGTCGCGCGCGCGCACCCCGAGTTCGAGCTCGTGCTGAACGTGCAGGGAGACGAGCCCGAGATCGATCCCGACCACCTCGATCTCCTGGTGGAGAAGCTGCGCGCGGGAGCTGCCGTGGCGACGCTCGCGACGCCGATCCGCTCGGCGGAGGAGATGGCCGATCCCGCCGCGGTGAAGGTGGTGCTCGATCTCCGCGGACGCGCGCTCTACTTCAGTCGCTCACCGATCCCCTACGCGCGCGAACGCGCCGCCGGCGCTCACGATCGCGCGCTGCGCCACGTCGGCGTCTACGCGTTCCGCCGCGCGACGCTGCTCGAGTTCGGCACCTGGCCGACCTCGGAGCTCGAGAGCCTGGAAGCGCTCGAGCAGCTGCGCCTCCTCGAACACGGAGTGGCGATCGAAGTCGCCCTCATCGACCGTGCCCCCCGCGGCATCGACACTCCCGCCGACTACGCGCGCTTCCTCGCCGAGCTCGCGAGCCCCCCCGTCGCCTGACCGGAGAACGAGTTCCCATGACGAAGCACATCTTCATCACCGGTGGCGTGGTATCTTCTCTGGGCAAGGGCCTGACCTCGGCCTCGATCGGCCTCATCCTGGAGCGCATGGGGCTCAAGATCTCCATGCAGAAGCTCGACCCGTACATCAACGTGGACCCGGGCACGATGAGCCCGTTCCAGCACGGCGAGGTGTACGTCACCGACGACGGCGCGGAGACCGACCTCGATCTCGGGCACTACGAGCGCTACACGCACGCCCGCCTCACCAAGAACTCGAACTACACGACCGGCAAGATCTACCAGACGGTGATCGCGAAGGAGCGCCGCGGCGACTACCTCGGCCGCACGGTGCAGGTGATCCCGCACATCACCAACGCGATCAAGACCGCGATCAAGGACGGCGTGCAGCCCGGCACCGACGTCGCGCTCACCGAGATCGGCGGCACGATCGGCGACATCGAGAGCCTCCCCTTCGTCGAGGCGATCCGCCAGTTCTGCCTCGAGCGCCCCGTGGAGGACACGATCTTCGTGCACCTGACGCTGCTGCCCTACCTGCGCGCGTCGGGCGAGATGAAGACGAAGCCCACGCAGCAATCGGTGGGCAAGCTCCGCGAGATCGGCATCCAGCCGCAGATCCTGGTCTGCCGCACGGAGCAGCCGATGACCGAGGAGATGCGCTCCAAGATCTCGCTCTTCTGCAACGTGCGCCCCGAGGCCGTGATCGAGGAGCGCGACGTCGATCACACGATCTACGAGGTGCCGATCGCGCTGGTCGAGAAGGGCATCCATCGCCTGCTCGTCGATCACCTGCGCCTGCAGCCGCTCACCGCGACCCCGGACCTCGACGACTGGCGCAAGATGGTCCAGATCGTGATCCACCCCGAGCGCGAGGTGGAGATCGCGATCGTCGGCAAGTACATGCAGCTCGACGACGCGTACAAGTCGGTCTACGAGTCGATGCAGCACGCGGGGATCGCGAATCGCGCGAAGGTGCGCATGCGCAAGATCGACGCGGAGAAGGTCACCGACGCGAACGTCGATCAGATGCTCGCGGGTTGCTCGGGCCTGCTGGTCCCCGGCGGCTTCGGCGAACGCGGCATCGAGGGCAAGATCGCGTCCGTGCGCTGGGCGCGCGAGCGCCGGGTTCCGTTCTACGGCCTCTGCCTCGGCATGCAATGCGCCGTGATCGAGTTCGCGCGCCACGTGGCCGGGCTCGCCCGCGCGCACTCGCGCGAGATGGACGAGCACACGCCGCACCCGGTGATCGACCTCATGGAGGAGCAGAAGGATCTGCGCGAGATGGGCGGCACGATGCGCCTCGGCGCGTATCCCTGCAGCCTCGTTCCGGGCACTCGCGCGGCCGCGGCCTACCGCAGCGAGCTCGTGCACGAGCGCCATCGCCACCGCTACGAGTTCAACAACGCCTACCGCGAGCAGTTCCGCGCCCTCGGGCTCGTCGCGAGCGGCGTGAACACGGACAGCGACTTGGTCGAGATCGTCGAGATCACGGATCACCCGTTCTTCGTCGGCGTGCAGTTCCATCCGGAGTTCAAGAGCAAGCCGGGGGCGCCGCACCCGCTCTTCCGCGCGTTCGTCGCCGCTGCGGTCGAGCATGCGCACGGTCGGGAGAGCGCGCCGAATCTCTCGGCGGCCACCGCGGTTCCGCCGCTCGGACGCGAGTGATGGAGCGAGCCATGGACTTCGATGACGAGGCGGAGCTCGAAGCGGCGCACGAGGCGCCGGCGCGCTCGGCCCCTCCCGGCGGAGACTTCGCCCTCTTCCTGCAGAAGCTGCGCATCCAGACCTTCCTCTCGCTCGGACTGCTGCCGAATCCCGTGACGGGAGAGAAGCGCTGCCAGCTCGATCATGCGGAGGCTCTGCTCGACGACCTGGGCATGCTCCGCGAGAAGACCGAAGGGAACTTGAGCCCGCGCGAAGAGCAGCTCTTCTCGGCCATCCTCGAAGAGCTGCAGACGCAGCTCGAGCAGCAGCGTCAGCGCGTCGCGAACTCGTCGAGCGCGCGCAGATAGGCCTCGGCGGCGAGCTCTTGCTCGTAGGGCCGGACCTCGGGATCGGCGTAGCGGAAGTAGCGCGGCGCGTCTTGCGGGAGCTCGATGCCGATGCGCCGGAGCTTGCGCACCGCGCGCTCGCGCCGCGCGGCATCGGCGGAGCGGAGGTCGCGCCGCAGCGTCTGGAGCTCGGCCTCGTCCAGCTCGCGCAGATCATCGCGCCCCGGATCGAGGAAGAAGATCCCCGCCAGGAAATCGCCGAGCTCGCCCGTGCGCAGGCGGAGCCTGAGCCCCACGATGGCCGAGACCTCGAAGCCGAGGTCGAACGGGGCGCGGTCCGAGCTCAGCGCCTCCCAAGGCAGATAGGAGCCGTCGCGAAATCCCGGCTCCGCGAACTCGACGCTGCGATGTCCCAGCACCGCATCACTCGACGGCCAGACATCGAGCTCATGGAGCTGGAACGGTCCGATCGAGATCTCCGCTCGCCGCTCGTCGAACGCGCCTAGGTCTCCATGGCGCAGCCCGAAGCGCGAGCCCTCGTAGCTCCCGAGCCCCGCCGCGAAGACGTGAGAGAGCCCGAAGTGGAAGTGCGCTCCCGCGGCGAATCCGACGTCGGCATCGACGACCTCACCGAAATCGCTCCAGCGGTTCGAACCCCAGCTCGCGTCGCTGCGGCAACTCCCGAGCAGCAGCGCCAACCCGAGACTCAGCGCGCGCAGCCCCCGAACCCGACGACGCGGGCGGGGGCGGAAGCGGGGCACCGCCTCGCTGGCGATCTCGACAGCGCTCGGGCTCAACGGTAGGCCGGGATCCCGGTCAGCTCGTGGCCGATCGCCAGCGTGTGGATGTCGTAAGTGCCTTCGTAGGTGTTCACCGTCTCCAGGTTGCAGAGGTGACGCCCCGACTGGTACTCGAGCACGATGCCGTTGGCTCCCAGCATGTCGCGCGCCGAGCGCGCGCAATCCAGGGCCATCTGCACGTTGTTGCGCTTCGCCATCGACACCTGGGCATGGGTGAGGCGCTTCTGCTGCTTCAATTGCCCGAGGCGCCAGCAGAGGAGCTGCGCCTTGGTGATCTCGGTCGCCATGTCGGCGAGCTTCTGCTGCGCGAGCTGGAAGCCGGCGAGGGGCTTGTCGAAGATGATGCGCTCCTTGCTGTAGCCGAGCGCCTCGTCGAAGCAGGCCTGAGCCGCACCTACGGCGCCGAAGGAGATGCCGTAGCGAGCCTGCGTGAGGCAGCCCAAGGCGTGCTTCAGCCCCGTGCTGCCCGGGAGCAAGGCCTCGGCCGGCACCTCGACCTCCTCCATCACCAACTCGCTGGTGACGGAGCAGCGCAGGGAGAACTTGTGGAGCTGCTCCGGCGCGCTGAAGCCCGGCGTTCCCTTCTCGATCAGGAAGCCGCGGATCGAGCCGTCCTCGACGCGCGCCCAGACGACCGCGACGTCGGAGACCGTGCCATTCGTGATCCACATCTTGCGGCCGTGGATCACCCAGCCGCGGTCGGTCCGGCGCGCGCGCGTCTGCATGCCACCGGGGTTCGAGCCGAAGTCGGGCTCGGTGAGTCCGAAGCAGCCGATCGCCTCGCCCTTCGCGAGGCGCGGCAGCCAGTGCGTGCGCTGCTCCTCGGAGCCGTACGCGTAGATCGGGTACATCACCAGCGCGCCCTGGACCGAGGCCGCCGAGCGGATGCCCGAATCCCCGCGCTCGAGCTCCTGCATGATCAGCCCGTAGGCGGTGTCGCCGAGGCCGGCGCAACCGTACTTCTCGGGGAGATTGGCGCCGAAGAGGCCGAGCTCGGCCATCTTGCCCATCAGGCCGGCCGGGAACTCGCCGCGCTCGTAGTGGTCACCGACGATCGGCAGGACCTCGGCATCGACGAAGTTCCGCACGGTGTCGCGCACCATGCGTTCCTCGTCGTTCAGGAGTTCGCTGGAGTCGAAGAAGTCGAGTTCCCGGTACTTGGAGGGCATGGGCGGAGCAGCGGCAGGGAGCGGAGACACGGCGCAGCGAAGGCGCCGTCGAACGTGGCGCGGAGTCTAGTGCGCTGACCAGCGCCGCGCAACGCGGCGAAGAAACGCAGAGCGCCTCCGCGGCAGAGCCGCGGAGGCGCTCGATGGCGCATCCTTGATCGGCCGCTCGAGAGCGATCGATCGATGCGCGGGGCGCCCGAGGCGCCCGGGGCAGTGCAGGCTCGAGGGATCGCACGAGAGAGCGCCTTCCCGATCTCCGACGGTCCGGTTCACGCTGAGGCGGCGGACGACGACATCAGAGCGGAGCGGCGCGACTCTCAGCTCGCGGAGCGAGCGCGATCACGCGAGCGCGACGAACTACATCGCCGCCTTCTTGCGTCCACCCTTCTTGCGGCCGCCCTTCTTGGCGCCCTTCTTCGCACCCTTGCGAGCGCCCTTCTTGGCGCCCTTGCGCGCGCCCTTCTTGCGGCCGGCCTTCTTCGCCGAACGCTTCGCTGCCTTCTTGCGAGCTGCCATGTCTTCCCTCCTTGAGAGGATTGGGCAATGAGGTTTCCGCGCGCACGGGATCGCACGGAACTTCTGGAGAACGCGACTTGGATCGGCAGCGCGATTTCGAGGATTGCCTGGAAACCCGCAAAAAATCACGAGTTGCAGCGATCGGCGCGCGCGCGCCAAGCGCTCCGAGCGCATCACCCATTATGCGACTTCCTAGGAGACTCAGGATATAGATGGCGCCGAGCTCGAGAATTCACCAGTGCGCTCGCGCGCAGAGAGCCGCGGCTCCGCACCGAGTCGAGGCCGAGTTTTTTTTGCCCATCAACGCGGAGACGCCGCGAGGCGCACACGCCGTGCGTGTGCACCTCGCGGCATGTGGCCTGCAGAGCGAGCGCTCTGCAGCGGATCGATCAACCGCCGAAGACGTCGTCGAGCGTTCCGATCGCGGAGTCGGAGTAGTCGGCCGAGAGATCCTCGTCGGCGTCCTTCCCTGCCCCACCGCTGGCGAGGATGTCGTCGAACACGGCCTCGAGCTTCTTCGTCGACTCGGCCGCGTAGAGGCGGACCATGCCGAGCGTCGTGCGATCGTCGAAGAGGACGGTGAGCAGCGTGCGATCCCCTACCAGGGAGAGCTGGATGTTGTCGCGGCGCCCTTGATGGTACAGCGCGGTGAACTCGTCCTCTCCGAGGAGGCGCGCCATCTCCTTCGTCGCGGCGAACGAGCCGGCGACCAGCGCAGAGATGGTGTCCATGTCGATGGTCAGCGTCTCGCCCTGACGCGCGACCAGATGCCCCTCGCGATCGACGAGGAGCGCGCTCTTCGCGCCCGACATCTTCAGGAACTCGGACAAGCAGCGATCGATGCGCTCGACGTCCCGGCGATAGAACATCAAGCGGTTGCGGCGGAGATCTTCGTCGACGGTCATCTCTCTCGACTCCTCGTGTTTCGTTCAGTGCAGGCTCTGCGTGCGCACGGGGGAACCGACTTCGCGGACAACGAGCACCGCCGTGCGACGGTGAGCGTCCTCCGCTGGTGCGTCACTGCAGGATGTAGAGCGCCACGACGGCGGCGACCGCCGCGACGAGGAGCCCGAACACGACGCCGTAGATGAGGTTGCCACCCTTGCGCTGCGCGGTGCGCGCCGGCGCGACGTCGTCCTCGAAGTCGGCATCTGCCGGAGTCGGCGCGACGGCCTTCGCTGGACGGGCTGGCGCCGCGGCAGCGCGCGGACGCGCCGGAGCTTCGGCGGCGGCGGGCTTGCTGCTGCGCATCAAGCCGCCCACGTTCGGCTGCGGAGCCGCCTCCTTCTTCGCCGCGGGGCGCGCGGCGGTAGCGCTCGAGGCGCTCTTCGCACTCGCCGCGGCGGGGGCCGGAGCCGCGGGGC
Source organism: Planctomycetota bacterium (assembly GCA_016793245.1). Taxonomy (GTDB): domain Bacteria; phylum Planctomycetota; class UBA1135; order UBA1135; family JADKAF01; genus JADKAF01. The sequence continues at coordinate 49,948 of JAEUHW010000148.1, read as the reverse complement.
GCGCGGGCTGAGCCGGACGCGCGGCGGCGGCCGCGGCAGGACGGGCCGGCTGGGCCGGAGCGGCCGGACGCGCCGGAGCCGCGGGACGCGCGGCCGCCGGCTGCGCAGGCGCCGCCGACGACGCCGAGGGAGCGGCACCCGGACCGGCCGTCGCCTTCGGCCGCGCGCTGACGCGGTTGGGCTTGCGGTCGGTCTTGTTGATGCTCTCGAGCACCATGCCCGCGAGCACCTTCAGCGTCGGGAAGACGCCCTGGCCGGTCGGAGCAACGGCCTCGAAGGTCGGCACGCCGTACGGGTTGAGCTTCGAGCTCATCTCCGCGACGCTCATGACCTCGGGCAAGTCGCGCTTGTTGAACTGCACGACGTGCGGCAAGTCCTTCATCTCCTTGCCGTACTCGCGCAGGTTCTCCTCGAGGTTGCGCAGCGACTCCAGGTTCTCGGGCATCTTCGCCGGATCCGAGTCGGCGACGAAGATCACGCCGTCGACGCCCTGGAGCACGAGCTTGCGCGTCGAGTTGTAGTAGACCTGACCGGGCACCGTATAGAGCTGAAACTTCGTGCGCATGCCCGCGATCATCCCGAGGTCGAGCGGCATGAAGTCGAAGAACAGCGTGCGGTCCCCATCCGTGCTGATCGAGGTCAATTCCCCCTTGTTCTGGTCGGGGGCCTTCTGATGCACCACCTCGAGGTTCGTGGTCTTGCCACTCATCCCCGGACCGTAGTACACGATCTTGCAGTTGACCTCTCTCAGGGCGAAGTTGATCTGAACCATCTTGTGCCTCGAATCCTCGGCCGCTCCTCGTGCGAGGCGCGCCCGTCACTCCCGAAGTCTTCGTCCCGAACGCGGCCCGAAGCCACGCCTCGGATCCCGCACCCAAGTCTCTCGCGCGGCCTGTGTTCTAGTCCGCGGAGAGCTGCATCTTGCGAATGAGGCGCTGCGCGGCGCCTTCGATGTCCAACATCGTCTGGTCCAGGTCCATCGACTTCTGGACGGCGACGACCAGGTAGGCCACGTCCTCCAGCGCGGTGAGGACCAAGGTCCCGCGCGTTGCCGCGAGGACGATGCGCTGGAAGTCGGCGATCCCACCGCGGCGCGTCGCGCGCACGGACTCGATCGCCATGTGTGAAGCGAGGGCGGCGAACGCGTCGCCGTTCACTCCCGCCGGCAGGGCCTTCTCGACGACGACGCCGTCCTTCGTGAGGACGAGACAGCCGCGGATCTCCGGCGCCTGCACCAAGTATTCGAGGATGCTACGCATCGGTACGCTCCGCTTCGAACTGCCGCGAGACCAGCTCGCGCAGCGAGTCGAGGAAGGGCTCGGGTCGCGCCGTCGGCGCGGTCTCGGCCGCGGCCGCGTTGTCGTGGCCGGCGACGAGGAGGATCTTGCACTGCGGCGACTCAATGAAGCCGGCGTTGAACGAGCCGAAGCCCATGCGGCGCGTCGAGCGACGCGCGATCGTGGTGAGCGAGCGCGTCATGCGCGCGAACGGATCGCCGCTGCCCTTCGCCGCGCCGCGCACGAGCGCGGTCGAACCGCGCAGGTAGGCGACGCGCCCGGCGCTCTTCATCGCGGCGATCTGATCGAGATCCGCGCGCAGATTGCTGCCGCGCTGCGCTTGATGGTTCGCATCGACCGCCGGCGCGTCCTCGTGCGTCGGGTGGGCCCGCTGCTCGAGCCCGGGGAAGCGCCCGTTCAGCTCCACGCTGCGGATCGCCTGCAGCAGGTCGGGCGCGCCCTCTGCTTCGTCGTTGACTCGACGGTACCAGCCTTCGAGCGTGGGTTCGCCGGGGATCAGCTCGAGCAAGCGCGCCAGCGTCTCGCGCGCGATCTCGTAGGAGCCGACGCGCGTGGCGAGCTCCGCGAGCAGACGCAGCGCCTTCGCATTCTGGGGATCGCGCTCGCAGACGCCGTTCAGCAGCTCGACCGCGCCGAGGCCGTCGCCGGCGTTGCGCTCTTGGTAGAAGCGGCGGATGCGCGCGCGCGCCAAGGCCAGACGAGCTCCGTCGTCCTGCGGGAATCGCGCGGTCCATTGCACGCACGCGCTCTCGCAGCGCGCGAGATCGCCGAGCTCCAGATAGGTCTCGGCCAGCTCGCGGTAGAGACCGGGTCGCGGCGCCGCATTCAGCTCGTCGCGGATCTCGCTCACCCGCTCCCCGAGGATCGCGGCGCGCGCCATGCGGCGCAGGCGCTTCAGCTCTCCCGCGCTCGGGAAGTGCTGAAGTCCTTCCTCGCAGGTGCGCACGACTCCGGAGTAGTCGTTGAGCGAGGCGTAGCCGCGGGCGAGATCCGCATAGGACTCGATCGTCGGAGCCGCGGCGACCGCACGGCGCTTCGAGGCCAGGCCTCGTGCCGTCATCAGTCTTCGGAAGAACCCCACTCCGTCCTCCTCGTGAGCGCGCGAAGACCTCCTTCGCGCCTGGTTCCTGGTCCTATCGTCCGGTTCTCGACAGCGACTTGATTGGCGCTGCGTGCGTCCCCGCATTTCCGATGCCGATCAGCGCCGCCACTCGTCGGCGCTGTCGAATCGGCGCATCTGCGCTTCGCTGGAGCCCGACCACTCGGCCGTGAGCACGGCGTCCTCGCGAGCGAGCACGAAGGCGAAGCGGAGCTCGTCCCCGAAGCGCCAAGCCTCGGAGAGATCGCTGCGGCGCAACGCCACCAACCTCCCGGCGCTGGCGTAATAGAGCCACTGACCCGCGACGCAGGCCGGGGCGCTGCTCATCGGATCGGCGAGCGGCTTCGAACGGAGCACGACGCCGGAGTCACTCTCGAGCTCCAACAGCTCGCGATCGGGCGCGAAGAAGACGCTGCCGCCCTCCACGACCGGTCGCGCTTCGGTGGGCCCGTTGCCGGCCAGCGACCAGAGCAGGGACTCCTCGACGGCGACGTCGTGCGCCGCGAGGCCGCCGCGATCCGTGGCCACCAACACCCGGGCCTCGCCGAGGGGCAAGACTTCGATGGGAGCCACGCCGAGGGCGATCCGGCGGACGACCTGCGCGGCGCCTTGATCGAGCAGCACGAGCTCGCCCTTCTGCTGCAGCTCGACTCCGAGCACGAAGAAGCCGCCGACGCGCAGAGCCGCCGTCGCGATCCGCCCGCCGAGCGCGAGCTTGCGCACGGGCTCTCCCGACTTGCGGTCCAGAGCGTGCAGCACGCCGTTCGCGGTCCCGAACAGCACGATGTCGTCGAGGACGAGCGGCGTCGTTCGCACGGCGCCATCGACGCGCGCGACCCATCTCTCCGTGCGACCGTTGGTGTGCAACGCGACGCAGCGGCCGTTGGAGTCGCCGAAGTAGAGCGTCCCGCGATCCACGGCCGGCGTCGCGAAGAGCTCGCCGAGGTTCGGCACCTCGTAGCTCGCGATGCGCTCGCCGTCCTTCACGCGGATGGTCTGGAGGCGCCCGCCGGCCAGCGCCACGAAGGCGAGCTCGCCGTCGAAGGCCGGTGCGGCCAAGGCCCGAGCCGGGAGCGGCGCGGACATCGCCGGACGCCGCTTCAGCGCGATCGACTGGTCCGCCAGACCTTCCCCCGTCTCCAAGGCGATGCGCACCGATTCGTAGCCGGGACGCGAGATCGCGAGATCGGCTCGGCTGCGGGGCAGGAGATGCAGAACGGAAGGCGTGCGCTCCGCGAGCACCCGCCCGTCGGCTTCGATCTCCGCTCCGGGAGGAGTCGTCTCGATGCGCACGGGCAAGCGCACGTCCTTGGCGACCGGCGCTTCCGCGAAGCGGAGCAGGACCGACGCGTAGAGCTCTCGCGCCGCTTCCAGCTGGCCCTTCGCCTCGTGATCGCGGGCCTCGGCGAAGGTCTTCGCCGCCTGCGCGAGATAGCTCTCGACGCCGGCGATCTCCGCCTCGACCTCCGCAGTGTGCTTCCAGGCTTCCGGAGCGGCGGCGAGGGTCTCGCGGAGGCCGCTCAAGGCACCAACGAGATCGCCGCGAGAGGCCGTCGCACGAGCGCGATCGAGCACCTCGCTCGCGCGCTTCGCCTGCTCGAGGCGCAAGCGTTGCAACTGCTGGCGCTCGAGCTCGAGGTTGGCTTCGTGCCCGCGCTTCGCCGCGGCGACTTTCGCCACGAGCTCGTTCGACCGGAACGCCGAGAGGGAGAGCGGATAGCGCTCGCGGAAGCCCTCGAGGGCTTCCTTCGCGCCCTCGAAGTCCGCTCGCGCGATCATCGAGTCCACGTCGACGGTCTCGAGCACCGCCGCGGCGGAGCGCTCGTAGAACGCGAAGAGACCGCCGAGCACGGCCAAGAAGCCCCCGCAGAGCGCGAGCGTCACCGTGCCGTTGCGCCGATGTCGCCGGCGCTCATCGGCCTTGTAGAGGTCCTTGATCCGCTCCTTCACGTCGTTGCGCGAGCGGTCGATCATCAAGATCTTCTGCAGATACGGGATCGCCTTGCTGGGCTCCCGCCGCGAGATCAGATGATCCGCGGACTGCTCGTAGAGCTCGATCAACGCCTTCTGGTCGCCCGAGGCCGTGACACAGGTGATGAGCGCGCGCCGGAGCTCCATGTCGTCCGGGTTCGCTTCGATCATCCAGCCCAGGAGCTCGCGCGCGCCGTCGAAGTCGGCCGCGTCGGTGAAGTTCTTGTGCAGCGCGCGCCCCAGCGCCTGCGCGTCGTAGCCCGCGGCGCGCGCGACCTCGGGCGCCTGCAGACCGATGCGCACCAGCTCCTTGCGAGCGGCGAGATCGGTCGGGATGAGCTCGGCGGCGTCGAGCAGCGCGCGCGCGGCCTCGGCCATGCGCGACTCCTGGCTCAGCGCGACCGCGTACTCGCGATAGCGCGCCGCCGCGACGGCGAAGTCGGCGTTCTCCTCTCGTGCGCGCCCCGCGGCGCCGAGCACCTCGGGCAGGCCGAAGCCGCGCTGACCGGCGCGCTCGAAGAGATTCGCCGCTTCCGCGCAGCGACCTTCGGCGAGCGCGCTCACCCCGGTCGCCGCGTACTGCCGCGGATCGAGAGGCGCGAGCATGCCGGTGTCGACCAAGGACATGATCGCCTTGGTCATGTCGAACTCCGAGCGCCCCGAGGCGCCGAGGATCTGATCGATCGAGCGCCAGCCATCGGCGAGCGCCAAGGCCGTGCGGCTCGAGGCGAGGTCGAGCAAGGCGGGGTCGCCGGCGCGCGAGGTCTTGATGTAGACCTCGCCCCGATCGGGGATGCGCTGGCGGATCATCTCCCACTCGTCCATCCGCCGCGCCGCTTCCATCACCACCGAGCCGGGGTTGAAGGAGTAGCGATCGTCGACGAAGCCGCCCGCTTCCTCGAGCAGGAGTCGCCCTTCGAAGAACTCGAAGCGCGCCCCCTTCTGGAAGAAGATCTCGTAGATGTCCTCCTCCATGAAGCCGCGATACTCCTGATCGACCTCACCTTGATCGATGAAGTCCATCTCGATCAGGACATCGAGCGTCGAGCGTCCGGAGGAGCGTCGATTGGCCTCGACCAAGCGCATCTGCTCGGCGGAGAGGCGCCCCTGGCGCCGCAGACGTTCCAGGATGCGGGTCTCATAGTGCGCCGGATCGAACTGGAGCGTCACCCCCTCCGACGAGAAGCGCAAGGCCTTGGGCCGGCCCTCGCAAAAGACCCCCAGCACGCCATCCTTCTGATTGATGGCGAGCATCTGGAAGACCTGCCCCAGGTCCAGACTGTCTAGATCTCCCTTGAGCGCCATGCCGATCCCGCTATCGAAAAGAGTGGTGGAAGGTCTTTCGGCCCGCGCCGCGGGGCAGGTGAAGTCGTCCCCCGTTTGTGCGAGACTGCGGAACGTCTTTCCGTCCCCTCTTCCTCTCCCAGCCTTGACCTCGCCCCGCCCCGAGAAGGACCGCCACCTGGTCGAGCGCTACCGCCGCAAGGCCGCGCGCTACGACGCCGACTGGGCCCGCTACACCGTGGGCACCCTGCGGCGCTCGCTCGAGCACTTCACGTGGCGCGGGGACGAGCGCGTCCTCGACATCGGCTGCGGGACCGGCGAGGTCGAGCGGCTCCTGCTGCCCCTGCTCCCGGACCTGCATTTCGCGGCCCTCGATCTATCGACGGACATGCTGGAGATCGCGAGGGCGAAGTTCTCGACGCGCTTCGCGCTGCGCTGGCTCCGCGGGCACGCGCAGCACCTGCCCTTCGCGGACGCCGCCTTCGACGTCGTGCTGAACCTGAACGCGTTCCACTACTTCGACGAGCCGGTGGAGACGCTGCGGGAGTTCCGCCGCGTCCTCGCCCCGGGCGGCACCTGCATCCTCACCGATTGGTGCACCGATCGCTGGCGCTTCCGCGCGATCGACCTGGGCATGCGCGTCTTCGATCCGGCGCACCATCGCATCCATCGCTCGAAGGCGCTGCGCAGCGCCTTCGAAGCCGCGGGCTTCGAGGGCGTGCGCCTCGAGACCTATGGCGTGGGCTGGTTCTGGGGCATGGCGACCGTGAGCGGACGCGCGCCCCTCAGCAGCGAGCTCGCGCCGCGCGCGCGAGCGGCTCTCGACGGATCCACGTCTTCGCCGCGGCGCCGGTCGATGCCGCGAGGCGGCGCCGTGCAAAGCACCTGATCGCCGCTCCCGCACTTCCCGAGAATCTCGAGCCCTCGACCTCGCAGCGAGCCCATGCGCCTGCCGTTCGGCAATCCCTTCTCCGCGGCTCTCCGCCTCTGCTTCCCGTCGGCCTCGACGGTGTTGCTGGGCTTCCGCTACATCACGACGCGTTGGATCGCGTGGCTCTCGGTGCTCGGCTTCGCGGTCGGGATCCTGGTGCTGATCGTCGTCACCTCGGTGATGAACGGCTTCGTGAAGGAGATCCGCACCTCCATCCGCTCCTCGCTCTCGGATCTCATCGTGCGCTATCAGCCGCACGAGAAGGGCGCCCCGCCGCCGGACCTCGCCGCCGTGCGCGAGGCGCTCTCCGAGATCCCGGAGATCGACCCCGAGGCGATCTCGCCGCGCATCACCTGGTTCGCGCTCATCGCGGGAGTCGGCATCAACCTGCGGCGCCTCGCTCCGAACGGGGCATTCGAGTGGACGCGCGTCACGGGCGCGGAGGCGGACTCGTTCTTGCGCCGAGACGAAGCGCTCTTCTGCCAAGTGATCGGGATCGACTTCGACACCGATCGCCGCGCGACGAACGTGGGCACGGCGCTCCGCGGCTTCGAGCAGCGCCCGACGCGCCATGTGACCGATTATCCGGTCCCCGACATCGAGGATCCCTTCTGCGTGAAGCGCCCCGCGGACGGCGCGCTCCTGCCCGACCAGCTCCTCCGCCGCGGCGAGGACGGCGAGCGGAACGCGATGCCCGGAGTGCTCGGCGCCTGGCTCGCGGCCAAGATCCAGAGCACGGCGCGCCAAGCCGACATCAACGAGTTCTTCCACCGCGGCTGCGAAATCTCGCTCCTGACCTCCAGCCCTGAGCGCTTGAGCTCGGGAGCTCAAGGCGCGACGCTGACCCAGAGCTACCGCTCGGTCGTGATGACCGGCACCTTCCGCACCGGCACCTACGATCTCGACAAGGACATCATCTTCCTCGACCGGCGCGACATGGCGCGGAACCTGCTCGAGATCCGCAAGGACCCCGACGGCTACTTCACCGAGCTCGTGCTGAAGGCGGAGACCCTCGACGACGAGCACAGCCGCGAGCTCGCACGGTTGGTGCGCCAGACGCTGGAACGAAAGGTGCCGGGCTATAGCTTCCCCGTGAGCCGCTGGCAGGACGAGCGCCGCAATCAGCTCGAGGCCATCGACTACGAGAAGAAGATGATGGCCTTCATCTTGATGTTCATCATCCTCGTCGCCGGCATCAACATGTTCACGACGCTGTGGATGCTGGTGACGGAGAAGACGCGCGACGTGGGGATCCTCTCGGCCCTCGGCGTCTCGCGCCTCGGCATCCTCCAGCTCTTCCTCACGATGGGCGTCTTCATCACGCTGATCGGCGAGGTGCTGGGCTTCATCGGCGGCATGCTGATCGTCGAGAACATCGCCGCGATCGAGACGTTCCTCTGGGAGTACTTCGGTTTCAAGATGTTCGACCCCACGGTCTACATCTTCGATCACCTGCCCGCCGAGGCCGAGGCGAGCACCGTCACCGTGATCCTCGTCACGACCTTCCTGGCCTCCATCGTGTTCAGCGCTGCCCCGGCGATCCGCGCGGCGGCGAAGCACCCGGTGCAGGCCCTGCGCTACGAATGAGAGCGGCCCCTTCGCGATGAGCTCGAGCCCGATCCTCGCCTGCGTCGACCTGCACAAGTCCTACACGATGGGACGCGTCCCCGTGCCGGTCCTGAACGGCATCGACCTCGAGGTGCGCGAGGGCGAGGTCCTGGGCCTCGTCGGCGCCTCGGGAGCCGGCAAGTCCACGCTGCTCCATCTGCTGGGCCTGCTCGACGTGCCCTCGCGCGGAGCGGTGTATCTCCGCGGCGAGGATGTCTCCTCGAAGGGCGGTCAGCGGCGCTCCGCGCTCCGCAATCGCGAGCTCGGCTTCGTGTTCCAGTTCTATCACCTGATCTCCGAGCTCAGCGCGCTCGGGAATACGCTCCTCCCGGCCATGGTCGCACCGCGCCCTTGGACCTGGCTGCTGCAGCGCGGGCGCGAGCGCGCGCGCGCGCGCGCGCTGCTCACTCGCCTCGGTCTCTCGGCCCGTCTCTCCCACCTGCCCGCACAGCTCTCGGGCGGCGAGCGCCAGCGCATCGCCATCGCCCGAGCGCTGCTCGGCAATCCGTCCGTGGTGCTCTGCGACGAGCCGACGGGGAACCTCGACTCGCGGACCGGCCAGGAGATCATGGATCTCCTCTTCGAGATCAACCGCGAGCAGGGGACCACCTTCGTCATCGTCTCGCACGACGATCGCCTCGTGCGCCGCTGCCACCGCGTCGCGCGCTTGGCTGACGGCTCGCTCGAGGCGGTCTACAATCCCCAGCAACCTCCGGCGAGCTGACCCATGCCGTTCTCCCTTTCCCCAGCTTCTCGCTCGGCGCTCCTGCGCGGGGCCGCCCTCCTCGGTCTCGCCCTCGGCAGCGGCTGCGCGACGGACGACCCGACCTGGGAAGCGCTGAAGGGAGACTGGAGCGTCTTCACCGGGGCACCGGCCTGGATCGAGCGCGAGTTCGCGCGCAGCGGTGAGGCGCTGGAAGACGACGGTCAGTGGATCGCGGGCCACGTGCGGCGCAACGCCGAGACGACGGCGGCGATCCCCGAAGACCTGCAGGTCTTCGTGGCCGAGGACTACCGCCGCAGCAAAGAGGGCCTCGCCTTCCAGGGCAAGGTGCTGAAGCGGGGCTTCGAGAACAACGTGGAAAGCTTCGAGCGCGACATCCTCGGGGCCCCTGGCTGGGTCGGGCGCGAATTCGATCGCGCCGGAGAAGAGCTCGAGCACGACATGAGCTTCATCGGCGGCAAGATCGAGCAGCAAGCCGAGGAGTTCTGGCCCGAGTTCAAGCGCTACGTGCGCGTCCTCTTGCGCTGAACCCGGCGGCTCGGAAATCGCCCGCCTCGGCAGCGCGGCGCTTGCGCGTTCGGATGCCCGACCTCGGCGGCGGTGCGCTTCGCGCTCCCGAGCGCTCTCCATATATGCTCCGCCACGAGAGGCGGCGGGATTGCACTTTGGCGACCCGCGCTGTCCGCCTGCCGGCTGATCTGCCGGCCTCCCCCGCCTTCCGGCCAGAGCCAAGGCCTGCGCGATCCAACGCCTCGGTGATCCAACGCTTCGGGGAGCGCGCCCTCGATCGTTGAGCTGGCGCGTACGGCCGCCGGCTCAGAACGAAGGCGGTACGCTGCGCCCTCGGCGCAGCGCCACCGGAGGTTGGAGCAGCTCGGAGAAGATCACCGCTTGCCGCAACGCGGCGGGATCGCCCACCGCGATGCGCGGCGCAGCCTCTGAGCGCGCGGGCTCCTCGGACACGACCTTGGAGCGGTCCTCGCGCCGCTCGCCGTCGTCGATCGACGTCACGTCGATCTCTTCGTCGAGCGCGGTCAAGTCGATCACCTCGTCCAGGTCCGTGAGGTCGGAACCTCCGACCTTGCTCGCGGCGGCGGCAGCTGCGAGCTCGGCCGCGGCAGTGGGGCGAGCATCGACCGCGGAACGCGGCTCCCTTTCGGAGCGAGGCTCAGGCGCCATCGACGCGAGATCGACCAGCGCACCACCGGCGGGGCTCGGAGCGGGCTCCGGCGCCGACGCCGCCGCCCGACGGATCGTCGGTTCGGGCACGTCTTCCGGCGAGCGCTCCTCGACGGTCGGGACCTCCTCCGCCTGGCGCTGCGCCTCGGCGCGTTTGCGCGCTTCTTCGCGGCGCTGGCGCTGGAACGACGGGAGGATCATCGCCGCCAGGAAGGCGACGATGTAGAGGAAGTTCAGCAGCGAATCGAGATCGGGCACGGTGAAGAGCGCTCGCGGCGAGAAGGTGAGGACCCGGCTTACTTCTCGGGCGGATTGGCGGGCTGGCTGCCGGCGCTCGAGCCTCCGATGGTGTCGCGCATCTTGGTGTCGGCCTCCACGTTGCGGAGCCGGTAGTAGTCCCAGGCTCCGAGGTTGCCCGTTCGGAACGCATCGGCCAACGCGCGCGGGACTTCGGCTTCGGCCAGGATCACCTTGGCGCGGTTCGCAACGACTTCGGCGCGGTTCTCCTGCTCGAGCGCCACGGCCATCGCGCGGCGCTTCTCCGCGTTGGCTTGCGCGACGCGCTTGTCCGCTTCGGCCTGGTCGGCCTGCAGGCGCGCGCCGATGTTGACCCCGATGTCCACGTCGGCGATGTCGATCGAGACGATCTGATAGGCCGTCTCGGTGTCGAGCCCGCGCGAGAGCACGGTGCGCGAGATGCGGTCCGGGTTCTCGAGCACTTCCTTGTGCGAGGCGCTGGAGCCGATCGCGGAGACGATGCCCTCGCCCACACGCGCGATCACCGTCTCCTCGCCGGCGCCGCCGACGAGACGCGAGATGTTGGTGCGCACCGTGACGCGAGCGCGCGCGAGTACCTGGATGCCGTCCTTCGCCACGGCCGCGACATCGGCTTTGCCCTTCCGCGGGTCGGGGCAATCGATGACCTTCGGGATGACGCTCGTCTTCACCGCTTCGAGCACGTCGCGTCCGGCGAGATCGATGCCCGTCGCGGTCTTGTAGTCGAGGTCCAGGTTGGCGCGGTTCGCCGAGATCAACGCGGCGATCACGCGCAGCACGTTGCCCCCGGCGAGGGCGTGAGCCTCGAGGTCGCGCGCATCGATCGACGGCAGCTTCGCCTGCACCGCCATGATCTTCGCGCGCACGATCACCGCGGGGTTCACCTTGCGGAGGCGCATCGCCACCATCTGGAGCAAGCCGACCTCCGCGCCGGCGAGGATGCTCTGCACCCAGAGGTTCAAGTAGCCGAAGGCGAAGACGAAGAAGCCGAGGAGGAAGAGGCCGAGGACGACCAGGCCGATCACCCAGGCCAAGTCCTCCGCGGAGCTACTCGCGGCGAGCAGCGGACGAAGAAGCGACATCGACGAGCTCCAGGATTCCATCGCGCGTGACTCGAGGAGAGAGAACAACGGAAGAACAGCAGCAGGAGACGAGGAGGCTCCGCCGAGAAGGCGGAGCGAAGCAGCAGGGAGGCGCGCCGTGGAGGCGCGCCGCAGAGAGGCACACGGCGCGGCGATCTAGCTCGGATCCCCATCGCCTTGGTCGAGGCGCTCGACGCAGAGGGTGTTTTCTACCACGGCGACGACGCGCACCTCGACGCCGGCTTCGATCCACTCGCCGCGCGAGAGGCAGGAGACCCTTCGATCGCCGAGGCGCACTTCTCCGGCCGGGCGCAGCGTCGCTACCACGGTGCCCACCTGCCCGACATGCGCCGCGAGGGTGCGATCGATCGCGCGCCCTTCCTCCGCGCTGAAGCTCGTGCCATCCACGATCATGCGCCGACCCCACGGCGTGCGCGGGAAGAGCTTCATCCCGAGTGCTACGGTCGTGGGCGCGAGGACCAGCGTTCCCCACACGAGCCCCCACCCGAAGCTCGTGCTCACGCCGAAGCCCAGGACGTAGGAGGCGATCAAGGCGCCCAACGAACCGAGGCCGAGTAGCCCCATCGAGGGGATCATGATCTCGCTGAGCAGCAGGAACGCGCTCAGTGCGAGGCAGAGGATCGCGAGTGTTTCCATGCGATGCGTGGTGCGTTCGAAGGTGTGCCGGGGGACGAGCGCGGAGAACTTCAGACGCGCGGCGAGCGCGCGGCCGCGACGGTGAGGCGAACGCCTTCGGCGCGCACGACCTCGACTTCGGTGCCCGAGGGCAAGAAGTCGCCTTCGGAGACGGCGTCTTGGACCGCGCCCTCGATGCGCACCTTGCCCGCGGGGCGGAGGTCCGTCGTCGCGCGACCGCGTTTGCCGAGGTAGGGCGAGGGACCGCCAAGGTCGGCTTCGTTCCAAGCCGCCTGGCCGGCATCGGTCGGCAGCGACACCAAGCGCCCGAGGAAGGGCATGCGCGGGAGGAAGCGACCGAAGGCGAGCGAGAAGAGCACCGTGCCCGTCAGTGCGGCGAGGAAGGCCCCCACGTTCGCGAGCACGGTCTCCATCTCGAACTCGTTGCTCGGCAGCGCGAAGCCGTGGAACGAGAGGAAGAGCCCGAGGATCGCGCACAGCGCTCCCGCGGCGCCGAAGACGAAGGTCCCGGGCAGCACGAAGACCTCGATCCCGATCAGCACGAGCCCGGCGAAGAAGAGCAGGATCTCCTGCAGCTCCGCGATGCCGCCGAGGTACTTGCCGAAGAAGAGCAGCGCGAAGAGCGCGATCGACGAGATGCCCGGCAAGCCGAAGCCGGGCAATTTGAACTCCACGTACGCGAAGACGCAGGCCGCGAGGAAGATCAGGAACGACCACGCCGAGAGCGCGCGCACGAGCTCCTCGCTCCACGACATGGGGAGCTCTTCCACCCGCGCGGAAGCGAGCCCTTCCTTCGCGAGCACCTCGTCCAAGTTCGCGACGACGCCGTCGGCGAAGCCATAGCGCGCGGCCTCGGCGTGCGTCAGCGTCACGAGCGTCTGATCGTCCCACTCCTCCAAGATGCGCCCCTCTCGTTCGCCGACCTTGCCTTCCTGCTTCAGGCGCTCGAATTCCTCGCGCGGATAGATGAAGACTTCGCCGCGCTTCGTCTCGAAGGCCACGAGCGCGATCGAACGATCGACCATCGCCTCCGCCAGGAGCACGGCGTTCTGCCGATCGGCGCGCACCTTCTGCGCGAGCTTGCGCACGTCGGCGCGAAAGAAGCTCATCACCTTCTCGGCCGAATCGGAGCGCCCTTCGTCTCCGGGTGCCTCGATGCCGCTCGGACCGGCCATGACCGGCGTGGCCGCGCCGATGGACGAGTTCTCGCGCATCCAGATCGTCGCGCACGAGAGCGCGATCACCATCCCCGCCGAGATCGCGTGGTTCGACACGTACGCGACGGCGCGACGCCCTTCGCCCTTGTAGGCGCCGATCGCCTCGGCGATCGCCCACATCGAGACCACGGCGCCGCCCGGAGTGTCGATGTCGAAGACCACGAGGTCGATGGACTCGGCCCGCGCGCGAGCGAGGCCGCGCTCGACTTGGCCGACCATCGCATCATCGACCACGTCGCGCAGAGGGATGCGGAGGACGACGCGAGCGGCACGTGCCTCCGGGCTCAGTTCGACGCCGCGGCCCTCGGGCTCCGCGGAGCTCGGCCCGCCCTCGCGCAGGAGCTCAGCGCTGTCCTTCAGCTCCACCGGAGCGGTGAGGCCGAAGCGCGCCGCGAGAAAGCTCTCGCGATCGGCGGCGACGCCATCGATCCACCCCAAGCGGCGCAGCTCGCTCGCGCCCAGGGCCTCGGCGCCGGGCTCTCCGAGTCGCGCGAGGATCCGCGCCTGCTCGTCGATCTCGCCGGCCGCCCCACCCAGCGCGCGCAGGATCGCCGCGAGCGCGGCGGCGTCGCCGACCTTCGCGCGCGGTTCGGGCCGGAAGGACTCGCAACCCGCGAGCGCATGAACCTCGGGCAGCACCGCGCACAGCAACGCCGTCGCAGGGCCTTGCCCAGGCCACGTCGCCAGCACCGCCACATCGAGGCCTCGCGCCGGCGCGACCGCCGCGCGCAAGCGCTCCAGCGCGGCGACATCCACCGCGCACGGGGCGTCTCCGGGCAACGCGAGCTCGACCAGCGCCCCGCGCAGTTGGCGCGCGAGAGCGATCGCCAGCGCCTGCTCCAGCTCGCGCACGCGCTCGTCGTCCGGCATCGCGCGGAAGGTGAAGCGCAGCACCTCGGAGGACGCTTCCTGTGCGCGCTCCTGCGTCGTCGCGGCGCCGCGTGCGCCGAGCGCGAACGCGAGTACCGCGGCACCAGCGGCGAGGAGGCGCGCGAAGCGAGCATGCGACATGGATGACCTACTCCGGAGCGACCGAGGAAAGACGAGGGCCGAATATCCTAGTGGCCCGCCGTACCGTTGCGCCTCGTTCTCGATCCGTTCCAGACTGCTTTCTCCCTACCTTGTCACGTCGCCGCGCGGCGTGCTCCAATGCGTCGACGCGAGGATGCGGCCCCTTACCGCAGCACGCTCGCACCCGCGAACCTCGAAGGAAAGCCCGCCATGGCGGAACGACACGCACCGCGCCGCATCGTGATCCGGCCGCTGCCGAAGATCGTCTTCCTCTATCCGACTTGGATCCTGGCGATCATCTGCGCCGTCTGGGCGCAGGTGGGCGGCGTTCCCTACGTGCAGCAGCGCGCCGCCGATCCGGCGCCGGCAGCGGTCGCGAGCGAGAATCCCAGCGCCGGCACGGCAACCGAAGGCTCGGCCGCGAGCGCGAGCACGGGCGAGGTCGCGCACGTCGTGAAGGCCCCGCCGCGCTGGCTCGGGAACACCTTCATGGTCGTGTTCCTCCTGAACCTGATCATCTTCTCGTTCGACTTCCCGCGCACGCGCGGGCTCGTCATCCTCTTCGGCGGCGTGGCACTGCTGCTCTTCCTGGTGCACTTCGAGATCATCGGGCCGCTCGCCGATCTCTTCCGCAGGCTGCAGCCCTTCGCGGACGTGCAGTTCTACACCGCGCTGGCGCTCTTCATGGCCATCGTCGCGGGCTGCGTGGTCTTCCACACGCGATTCAACTACTTCGAGATCGAAGGCAACTCGATCATCCACTACACGGGCTTCCTCGGGAAATCGCGTCGCTACCCGACGCCGAACCTGCGGCGGCAGATGGAGATCACCGACGTCTTCGAGTTCCTGCTGCTGCGCTCCGGCAAGTACATCTTCTACCCAGCGCAAGAGCAGGAAGCGCTGATCCTCGAGGTCGTGCCCAACATCATGAAGAAGGACAAAGAGCTCCAGATGATGATGGGCACGGTGAAGATGGACGCGGTCGAGGACGACTACCTGAACGATCAGCCGACGGTGTGAGCCTCCGCGACCTCGACCGGACCGCCGATCCCATTCTCGACCGACCGCGACGCGAAGGGCTCCTGCTCTTCCTCTTCATCCCGCTGGTCCTGGTCCTGCTGACGCGCCCCCCGGAGCCACTCGGTCCGGGGATCGCCCTTCTGTTGGCGGTAGCGATCATCGCGGGCCACCGCCGCATCGCGCGACCGTGGGCGCTGCGTCATGCGAAAGCGCGCTCGCTCTGGAGCGGTCGGAGTCTCGGAGGCACTGCCACGATCTCCATCGCCGTCCAGAGCGGAGCGGAGGAGATCCACTTCGCCGTTCGCGACCCCGATGAGGAGCGTCGTGCGCAGGCGTTCCTTCACTTCGCTTGCCGGCACCGCGCGGCGCTGCGCCTCGGCGTCTTCCTTCCACTGCTCGCACTCGCGGTCTCGGTGGCGCTCGAAAGCGCGTGCGGGGGCGAGCTCTTCCCCCACCAGCGCAACGCCACGCTGATCTTCTTCCAAGGCGTCGTCTCGCTGACCGTGCTCGGCGCGGCGCTCGGCTCCCTGCGCGTCCCGGTCCTGCGCAGCGCGGCGCCGCATCCCTTTCCCTTCCCGATCCACAACCTGGCGCTGTTGGGCATTCGCAACACCCTGGCCGTCTTCGTCACCGTGGGCGCGTACTGGCTTGGTGTCGCGGTGTACCGCTCGCTGACGTGGCCAGGAGTCTGACGCGCGCCGCGGAATCGCCTCGTCGGTGGCAGCGCTCGAGCATCGACCGCAAGGAAGCGGTGCCAAGAACGAGCCGGCCTTCAGAAAAGCCCGCGAGAAAAAGTCGGATTGCCCCGGTCGGCTCTCGAGGCTCGGCTACGGAGGGCGCCGGCCGGTATCGAGCCGCGGCCACCGGTCGCGGCTCCCACGTCGTTCCTCTATCGAGGGCGGCGCGGATCGGCTGTCCGCGCCATCCGTTCCGGGGGGAGGGGTGGCGCGGGCTTTTTTTGTCGGCCGGCGAACCCTCACTGCTGGCGAAGGCACGCGGCCGGCGTGTCCACACGACCGACGAGCCCTCTCGATCGGCGAGTTCACGCGATCGACATGCCCATACGATCGACAAGCGCACGCGATCGACGAACCCACACGGCCGGCGACGCCTCGTTGGCCGCAACTTCGACCGCGCCGAGATCGGCGCCAAGTTCGCGCGGTGCGCGCGCGGTCTCCGCGGAGCCCGAGCCCGCGCGCCATCTTCATCGCGAGAACAGCGACCGTCAGGGCAGATAGCGCGAGAGCGGACGAGCGAGCGCGCGAGCGGCCCAGAACGGCATCTTCGACCACATGCGACGCGGCAGCGCGAGCTTGGGATTCGACGGATTGAAGCGCGGCGGCGTCTTGTGGCGCACCAGGTGATAGCGGTAGTGCAGCGTCGTCGGCTCGAAGCCCTGGTTCTTCTTGAACGCATAGGGGCCGCTGTCCTTGCGCGAGCGGCCGAAGTCGAAGAGGCGCGCCCCGCCGCGCACCGCTTCCTCCATGAGCTGCCAGTAGAGGAAGTTGTCGACGCTCCACTGATTCGCCTCCTCCAGCTTGCCGGAGTAGTACGGCAGGAAGGACGCTCCGAAGCGCAGGCTCAACACCGCCGCGACCGGGCGTAGCTCGTGACGCACGACGTGCACCAGGCAATCCGATCCGAACTCTTCGCAGAGCGTGCGGAACCAGAGCAACGGGAGTCCCGGCGAACCGAGCTGGCGCTTGTTGCGCGTGAACAGCTCGAAGAAGTCCTCGAGGTACCACTCGCCGCTGCCGAGCTCGAGTGAATGCTTGTCACGCCCGGCGCGCGCGGCGGCGCGAGCCTTCTTCGGCAGGCTGCCCAGGCATTCGTCGGGCGACGCAGGCAGCTCGCGCAAGAAGGTGCAGTAGAGGTCGGTCGTCGGAGCGTCGTCGCCCTTCGGCTCGTGGAGATAGCGGAGCTCCATGCAGCCGACGCGCTCGGCGTGCGCGATCTTCGAGGCCTCCGCGAGCAGTGCGCTCGCGGCGTCGTCCTCCACGGCGACGATGCCGCCGTAGACCGCATACGGGATGGAGAGGAGGTTCCGGCCGACGAAGGGCGACCGGATGCGGAAGAGCGGAAGCACGCCGACGATCGCGTCGCCGCGCCGCGCGACGAGGTAGACCGGCTCGTGACCGAACACCCGCTCGATGGCGCGGCGCCAGGCGAGCAGATGGAAAGGGGTGCCCGTGGGCGCGCTCCGCACGAAGGCATCCCACGCGCCGTGCGCGGCGGCGGAGAGTTCCTCGACGCGGAGGGGCTCCGGGGCCGCGGGTGCGATCGCGACGGGAGAGGTTGCCATTTCGATCATTCGTCGACGCGCTCGATGTTGTACTCGCGGATATTGCGAGCCATCGTGAAGATGATGATCTCACCGATCAGGCCCATCCCGACGAACTGCACGCCGAGCACGATGAGGATGGTCCCGAGGATGAGGATCGGCCGGTTGGAGAGCGACTCGCGGCCGGGCAGGAACGACTCGTAGGTGAGCTGCAGACAGATGAGCAGCCCCGCGAGCGCGATCACCGAGCCGATGATTCCGAAGAAGCGCAGCGGCTTGTGGGTGAACTTGGTCAGGAAGGTGACCGCCAGGATGTCGAGGAAGCGCCGCATGTAGACGCTGACCCCGAAGAAGCCCGCGCGGCCCTTCTCCTTCAGATGGCGAACATCGACCTCGGCGACGCGAAAGCCCTGGCGATGCGCCATCACCGGCAGGAAGCGGAAGAGATCGCCGTAGATCGAGATGTCCTTCAGGACCTGCGAGCGCATCGCGCGGAAGTTGCAGTTCAGGTCGTGGAAGGGCATGCGGATGATGAAGCGCAGCAGCGCGTTGAACAGCCGCGACTGCAAGCGATTCAGCCAGGGATCCACACGCCGCACGCGCTTCGGCGTCACGAAGTCCGCGCCGCCGTCGAGCGCCGCGACGAGGCGGCGGATCTCGACGGGGTCGATCTGCAGGTAGTCGGGGCTGGTGATCAGGTAGGCGCCGCGAGCGCGCTCGGCTCCGGCGCTCAGCGCGACCGAGTATCCGAAGGGACGCGCGAGCGACACGAGCTGCACTTCGGTGCCGGGTCCGCGCAGCGCGAGGATGCGCTGCTTCAAGCCCCCATCGACGCCATCCAGCACGAAGACGAACTCGTGCGAGCGGCCGGCGCGCACGAGCTCCGCGCCGAGCGCGCGCACGAGCACCTCGACGTCGGGGTCGAGATTGTCGATCGGCACGACGATCGAGACGTCGACGGTGCCGGCGACGGGCGTCGAAGGCGCTGTGACCACGGGCTCTGCTTCGAGGGTCTGACTCACCGCACTTCACTCACGATGGTGTCGAGGATCACGCGGCGGTGGACACCGCTGCTCTTCACCACGAGCTCTCCGAGGAGGCCCAGCAGGAAGAGCTGCACGGCCAGGATGAGGAAGAGCACGCCGATGGTTGGGAAGGTCACCTTGAACTCGCCGACGATGCGCCAGCGCTCGACGTCGATCAGGCCCGAGACGAAGAAGAGCCCGGCCGCGAGCAGGAACGGCATGCTCATCAGCGCGAACCAGTGCAGCGGGCGCGACGCGAACTGGATCAGCATCTTCACGGTCATCAGGTCGAAGATGACGCGGACCGTTCGCATGATCCCGTACTTCGAGCGGCCGAAGCGGCGCTCGCGATGGTTCACGACGAGCTCGGCGACGCGCGCCCCGGTCGTCTTGGCCATGGCCGGGATGAAGCGGTGGAGCTCGGCATAGAGGCGCAGGTTCTTCACCACGCCGGCGCGGAAGATCTTCAGCGTGCAGCCCGAGTCGTGCAGGGGGACGCCGGAGAGGTGCGCCATCATGCGATTGGCGATCATCGAGGGCACGCGCCGCGAGAGCCAGGCGTCCTGTCGGTTCTTGCGCCAGCCGGCGACGATGTCGTAGCCGGTCTCCAGGTGCGCGATGAGGCGCGGGATGTCGGCGGGATCGTTCTGCAGGTCGCCGTCCATCGTCACCACGAGGCGTCCGCGCGCGTGATCGAAGCCGGCCTGCAGCGCCGGCGTCTGGCCGAAGTTGCGCCGGAAGAGCACCACGCGCACGCGCGCATCCTCGAGATAGAAGCGCTTCAGGATCTGACGCGAGCGATCGCGCGAGCCGTCATCGACGTAGATCACCTCGCAGGCGAAGGGCATGCGGTCGAAGACCGCGGCGATCTCCGCCTGCAGGATCGGGAGGTTCTCCTCCTCCTCGTAGATCGGCACGACGACCGAGAGATAGGGATCGCGGCTGCGCGACGGCGCCCCCGGGACGCTCGCCTCCACCACCGCCGCCTCGAGGGCCGGCGGTACCTCAGCTCGCGGTGCGCCTCTCGGCGCCGCTCCATCCTCGTCGAGACCCGGTTGCGTCACAGGAGCCACTGAACCACGAGGAGGATGAGGTTGACAAGCGCCAGCGCGAGCAGCGTCCACGGCCCGATGCGCGACGTGGCGAGCGAGGGCCCTTCGCCCCGCAGCGCGAGCTCGCCGCTGCCGAGGCGGAGCGAGAGCTCGCGAGCGCGCACGTCGGTTCCGCCGCGCGAGGCGTAGCGCTCCAGCGCCTTTTCGGCCGCCAGGCCGCGGCCTTCACGGAAAGCCTGTTCGGCCTCCTGCAGCAACGCTTCGCGCTCGCTCGCGCGCAGAGCTTCCTCGTCGCTCCCGAGCACCGCCTCCGCCGCGGCCAGCGCGGCGTCCACATCCCATTCCCGCAGCAACGAGTCCTCGTCGCCGAGGGCGGAGAGGTCGAGCTCGCGCCCTTCGACGTCGGCGATCAGCTCGGCCCACTCGCCCGGGCTCTGCGCCAGCGGCCGGCGCTTCGGGGTGGGCGGTACGTAGGCATAGCGGAAGCTCCCCGGGATCGTGCGGAACGGAGCTCCCGGTCTCCACACGCAGCGGAAGCCGAGCGTCGCGGAGACGAAGTTCGGACGCGCCGTGAAGCGCCCGTCGCCGCGCGCGACGCCCGGCGGATCGAACCACGAGCCGCCCTTCACGAGGGTCAGGCGTTCGTCCTCGGGAGTCGGCGTGCGCGTCCATTCCCAGCAGTTGCCGCAGAGATCGAGGACGCCGTAGGGCGAAGAGCCGCCGGGGAACGCCGCGACCGGCGTCGTGTCGCGTCGATCGCTCACGGCGGTGTTGCAGAGCGACGGGTCGAAGCGCGCGCCCCAGGGATAGCGCCGCCCGTCGGTCCCGCGACAGGCCTTCTCCCACTCTTCCTCCGTCGGCAGGTCCTTCCCCGCCCAGAGCGCATACGCGAGCGCTTGGAAGAGGCTCAACCCGACGACGGGATGCTCGCCCTTGCGATCCAGGAACAGGGGATCGGAGAAGTGGGCCGGCATGCGCGCCCCGGTCGCGCGGGCGTAGTTCGCGAACTCGCGGTTCGTGACGGGCGTGCGATCGATCCAATAGGCATCCAGCGCGCGACGCTCGCGGTTCGTGCCGCAGAAGAACTCCCCCGCGGGGATCGCGATCATGCCCGCGGGAGGTTCGCTCACGCGCGCCGGCTGCCCGCTTCCATGGGCGCGCGGCGCGCTGCGCTCGACCGTTTGCACGGAGGAGGGGCGCTCCGCGTCGGATCCCCCGCACGCAGGACAGCCGTTGGCCGGGTCGCTCGTCGCTCCCCCGCACTTCCGACAGGTCTTCAAGCCCGGCTCCTCGTCTTCGCGCGGCCTCGCGTCGCGAGACCCGCGCTCTCTATCGTCCGCGGCGGCGTCGACGTTGAGTCGGCTCCTCCCTAAAGGAAGGCGGCGATGCGCTCGATAGACGGGGGTGTCGCGATTTCTCGACGCCCGGCCGGCGAGAGCGCGAGACGGAAGGGAGGAGCGGTGGAACGACCTGCGGCGAAGATCCTGCTCATCGACGGCGACGGCAGCGCGCGCGACCTCGTCGCGTGGCTGCAGCGGCGCGGCTACACGGTGGAGCACGAGACCGATGGCGCGCGCGGGCTGGAGCGCGCCCAGCGCGGCGGAGCGGACCTGCTCATCCTGGACACAGGCAGCATCGAAGGCGATCTCCTCGGCTGCATCGAGGATCTGACCGCCAGCTCCGAGGCGCCTCCGGTCCTCGTGCTCACGGCGTTCGGCACGATCGCAGAGGCCGTGGAGGCCATGCGTCACGGAGCGTGCGACTACCTGCAGAAGCCCCTCGTCGAGGAGAAGCTCGCGCTGGTCGTCGCGAAAGCGCTCGAGCAACGCCGCCTCGCCGCGCGCTGCTCGGATCTCGAGCAGCAGCTCGACCTCAAGTTCCACTTCGACAACTTGATCGGGCGCGATGCGCGCATGCGCCGCATCTTCCAGATCGTCGAGACCGTCGCCGACACGCGCGCCACGGTACTCATCACGGGCGAGAGCGGCACGGGCAAGACCCTGCTCGCCCGGGCGATCCACCACCACTCGGCCCGCCGCAACGAGCCGCTGGTCGAGGTGAACTGCGGCGCGCTGCCCGAGAACCTCCTGGAGAGCGAGCTCTTCGGCCACGAGAAGGGCTCGTTCACCGGCGCCCATCGCGCGAAGCCGGGCAAGTTCGAGCTCGCCGACCGAGGCTCGATCTTCCTCGACGAGATCGCGACCTCCTCCCCCGCCCTACAGGTGAAGCTCCTGCGCGTGATCCAGGACCGGGTCTTCGAGCGCGTGGGAGGCGAGGAGACGCAGCAGGTCGATGTGCGGATGATCCTCGCGACGAACGTGAACCTCGAGGCCGAGGTCGCCGCCGGGCGCTTCCGCGAGGACCTCTTCTACCGCATCAACGTCGTCACGCTGGAACTCCCCCCGCTGCGCGAGCGCCCCGCGGACGTGCCGGTGCTCGCCGAGTCGTTCCTCGAACGGCACGCGACCGAGCACGGCCGGCGCATCAAGGGCTTCACGCGCGAAGCCCTGGAGCGCCTGCTCGCCTATCGCTGGCCGGGCAACGTGCGCGAGCTCGAGAACGCGATCGAGCGCGCGGTGGTGCTCTGCCGCAAGCGCACGATCGGCGTCGAGGATCTGCCGCCGAACCTCTTGCGGGAGCCCGCGGCCGACCTCGGTCGAGGTGGTCCCGGCGACGAGGAGGTGGTCCCGCTCAAGGTGGCTCTGGAAGAGCCCGAGCGCCGCATCATCGAGCGCGCCCTCGCGCGCAACGAGGGCAACCGCCAGAAAACGGCGCAGATGCTCGACGTGAACCGGGCGACGCTCTTCAACAAGATGAAGAAGTACGGTCTCCTGGATCGCTGAGCGCGCCGCCTCCCGCGTCCGATCGGATCGCGGAAGGGGCTGGCTCGCCTCGATGCCCATGATGCGAACGACTCTTCTCGTGCTGGCGCTGGTCGGCTGCGCGGTGGTGGCCTACTTCGGGCTGATCGCCGCCCCCAACGCGACGATCCACCTCGAGCGCGCGCGCCAGATCCTGCGCGAGCGCACTGGCGATCCCGCGGCTCTCGCCGAAGCGCGCACCTCCGTCGATCGCGCGATCGCGATCGCGCAGCGCACGGGCCAGACGAGCGTGCTGCGCGACGCGCTCCTCCAGCGCGGCTCCATCCTGCATCACCTGGGAGCCTTCCAGCCCGCGCTGCTCGACTTCCAGGCCGTGATCGAACTCGATCCTTCGAACGACATCCAGACCGTCTTCGAGATCGTCAATACGCTGATCAACTTCGGTCGGCGCTTCGAGAACCTCGAGGCCTTCGACCGCGCCTTCGAGTTCCTCGACCAGGCCGCGGCCTCGCCGACCAGCCCGGTCGCGAAGCAGAACGGACGCCTCTCCGCCGCGCGGGCGTATTGCCATGTCTCGCGCGCGGAGGCGCGCATCGAGCAGATGCGCACGATTCTCCTCGGGCTGAACGACGGCACCGACCCTCTGCGTCGCGTACGCACGCTGGAAGCGCTGTGCGCCGATCTCGAGGAGGGGTCGCGAGCCGAGCACCTGCGCCAGGAGCTGATGAGCGTTCTCTCGGCTGCGGAGGAGCTCCGTCGCAAGGAGATCCTGAGCGGCGCGGAAGCGGCGCGCGAAGATCGCCGCGCGGCTCTGCGATTCCTCGAGGAGAGCATCGAGGAGCGGCCGAACGCGCAGAACTTGTCGCGCTTGCTCGAGCTGGCCACCGGGGCCGAGCAATGGGAACGCGTGCTCGACTTGGCGACGCTCTTCGACCATCCGCTCGGACCAAAGCTCCTCGGGGTGGGCATCGATCATCCCCAGTACGAAGTCGTGCCCTACGCGCGGGCCCGCGCGCAACGCGCCGTGGGGCGTCCCCTCGCCGCGCGCCGCACGCTCGAGAGCTTCTACGCAGTCCACCCGCAGATCGTCACCCGCGAGATCTTCCTCGAGCACATCGACCTGCTCGCCGAGCTCGGCGAGAGCGCGCGCGTGCTCGAGCTGATCGAGCTGGTGCGCGCGGAACCGCTGCAGATCAATAACCCCCGCGTCACGCGCGCGCTCCCCTACTACGAGGGCCTCGGAAACGCCGGCGTGGGAGAGCTCGCGCGCGCTCGGGAGAACCTGCAGCTCTTCCTCACCCAGGCCAACCAGCGCAGCGAACCGAAGCGCCTCCCGCAAGCGCTCCTGCGCCTCGCGGCCATCTGCGAGGAGCTCGGCGAGCCCGAGGAAGCCAATCGCTACCAAGAGCGCCTCCTGCCGCTCCTGGAGAACCCCTCGCGCGTCTACGCGGAGCTCGCGCGGCGCGCCTTCGAACGCCAACTCGAGTACGAGGAGTCCTCGCGCTTGCTGCTGCGCGCGATGCAGGCCGAGCCGCCGCTCGCGCTCGAATGGATGCCGCTCTGGCGTCGGATCGGGGAGGCGTTCCTCGCGCGCGCTGGCGTCGGCCTCGCCGGCGTGGCCTCTCAGGCGATCAAGTCGACGAGCCTGCGCGCGGACCTCTTCGATCCGAGCGTGCTGTTCCTCGCGGCGGAACATCTCGTGGACACGGAGCGCGCGCTCGAAGCGCTGCCCATTCTGCTGAACCTCTCGCAGCTCGCACCGCGCCTCGCGCCCCTGCAGCGCTTGCGTGCGAAGGCCTGGGCGCAGCTCGGTCATCACGGTCGAGCGGTGAAGGCCTATCAGGAGTACCTCGCCCTCGTTCCCGGCGATGCCGCGGCCTGGCTCGAGCTCGAGGCGCTGCTGGCCCAAGCAGAGGAAGAGGTCAGCGACGCCGAAGGCCGCGAGATCCGATTCCGCGCCCTGCGGGCGACGCTGCCGGAGCGCGGACCTCTCGAGCTCATGCGGCGCCTCGTCGCCGAGGGAGAGATCGATCGAGCCCTCGAGCTCTCGCGCGGCGCGAGCCTCTCCGAGGAGCAGCGCAGCGAGCTCGTCTTGCTGCTCGCGCGAGCCATGGAGGCCTCGCGGCCCGCGGAGGCACTGGATCTGCTGGATGGTCTCTCGTCCAACGCGCCCTCGATCGGCGCCGCGCGACTCCTCGCCTTGCGCCTCGCGCTGAGATCCCGCTCGTCCGCAGAGAGTCTGAGATCGGCGATCACCGAACGAGTGCGCAGCGTGAGGGCCTCCTCGCAAGTGCCCGCAGAGGAGATCGCCCCCACCGTCTGGGCCCTGATCGAGCGCGGCTACGGTCAAGAAGCCTTGGAGATCCTGGATCTCGTACCTCCCGAGGGCAGCGCTCGTGGATCGCAGTGGTATCGCCAACAAGGGCTCGCCTTCGCCGCGCGCCGCGATTGGCACCGCGCGGAGATCGCGCTCGATCGATCGCTCTCGCGCGGCGATGCCGAAGGACTGCGCGCCGCGGTGGACCTCTTCCTGCTGCTCTCCACGCAGCAGCGCCTCGAGGAAGCTCGAGACCTGGTCGCGCTGATCGGGGAGCTCCCCTTGGCCAAGGCCGAGCGCTTCCCCTTCTGGATCGGCGCGCTGCGCGCGCTCGCGGGCGATCTCGACGGAGCCGCGGCGGCTCTCGCGAACGCACGGCCCGAGGACCATCCCTTCGGCCCCGCGATGCTCGTCGTGCAACGCCTCGCGAGCGCCGCGGGAGGAGCGGCCCCCGCGGAAGCTCCGAGCGCCGCGGTGATCGCTCCTCCCGCGGCGGCGAGCTGGGTCGATGCTCTCCAGCCCGCCGAGCTCACCCTCTTCCTCGAAGCGCTGCTCCTGCGCGAAGCAGGTCGACGACCCACGAGCTTGCGTGCGATCGCCGAGCATCTGCTCCTCCGCCATCCGCAGAGCCCGACGCTGCAGCTATTCCTCGCCGAAGCCCTCCTCGATCTCGGCGAACACGAGAAAGTGCTGCCACTCCTCCAGCTCGCGCTCTCGCTCTCGCCCGAGATGGGACCGGCGCTGGAATTGCTCGCGCGCGCCGTGCGCGAAGTCGGCGCCCCAGAGCAGCGCTGGCAGATCGCGGCGCAACGCCTCACGCACCTCTGCATACCACCGGGCGGCGAAGACGGTCGCATCGCCGCGCTCGGAGACGAGCTGCTCGCGCTCGATCGACCGAACGAAGTCCTGACCGCGCTGTTCCAGCTCGGCCCGCGAGCCGAGCGCTCTCCGCTCTTGCTGGCGCTGAGCGCGCGGGCCTGGAGCGCGCTCGATCAACCCGAGCGAGCCCAGCGCCAGGTACGCGAAGTCTGGCTGCGCTTCGATGCCGCAGGGCAGCGCGATGAAGTCGCTCGTCGAGTCGGACGCGAGTACCTGCGCGCCTTGCGCTCGAGCCAACCCGTCGGTTGGACGGAGCTCGCCTCGGCGGCACCGAGCTTGGCGGCGCACTTCCCGCAGGACGTCTTGATCCAGACGCTCGCCGCCGAGGTCGACCTGCGCGCCATGGAGACCGCTGCCGCGACGGCAGGCGGCGATTCGCGCCTCGCGCTGCGTCGCGCGGAGCGCCTCGCGCGATTGCAGGAGACCTTGCTCCAGACCGGCCAGAGCCTGCACGACGATGGCGTGGCGGCCACTGCGCGCCTGCTCGACGCGCTCCGCACCGGCGACGCGCAGCTCTACGAGAAGGTGCTCTGGTGCGAGATGATGAAGAAGCCCGAGCGCTCGCAGCTCTGGCTGTGGCATGCACAAGCGCTGATCGCCCTCGATCGCGAGAGCGAGGTGGCCGAAGAGTATCGATTGATCGGCTGCTTCGAAGTCAGTGCGGAGGCGATGATCGGTCGTGCGATGCACCTCTCGCGCGCGCATTGGGACGAAGCCGAAGCCCAGCAGATCCTGTCGGAAGTCGAGCGCCTCGCTCCCCTGGTGAAGAGCGATCAACGCGCCTCCTTGATGGCGGCGCGGATGTGGCTGCAAACGGCCATGGGCCGCGCGGACGAAGCCCTGCAGAGCTTGCGCGATTCTGGCATCGCACCGCAGAGCTCCACGGCGCTGCGCGAGGCCTTCGTGCGCGCGGCGATGGCGAGCGGCGAGCCGGAGCTGCTGCGCGAAGCCGCCGCCATCGCCTTCGCGCCGAGCGGAGAACCGGCGTTGGCGTCCCCGCTGATCGCGCGCGTCCTGAAGCGAGCCGTCGAGGCGTTGCCTCGAGGCAAATGACTCGCGGAGGACGCTCGCTCGATGGGCGAGGCAGAGGAGCTCCGCGAGGGAGCGACTCTCGCCGAGCGCAGCGGCGGCAAGCGAGACCTCGCCGCGCGCGAACGGCTGCGAGACGGCGCGCGCTCCCCTCCTGCTACCATGCCCCGCGGTATCCACGCGCCGTTCCTCACCGGAGAAGCACTTGGCCTCGAATCGCTGGCGTCCCTGCCCTAGCTGTCGCGCGCTCTACGACGCGTCGAGCGGCGCGTGCACCTACTGCGGCGCGAGCGCGGAGCAGCGCGCGCGCCCGGTGCGCATCGGCACCGAGGAAGGCGATGGCGCTTGGCGGCACTTCCCCGTCACCGCCTTCTTCACCGCGCTGTTGATCGGCATCTACGCCGCGCAGATCGCGCTGCAGGTGACGCTCTACGGAGAGATCCCCGAGATGCGCGGGCTCTTCGACTTCCTGGCGCCGTCGAGCCGCGCGCATGCCCTCGTCTGCGGTTTGCCCCTCGGACCGAACCAGAGCTGGTTCGAAGGTGGTTGGGTCTATCTCCTCTCCAACTTCTCGCACGCGGGAGGAGCGCTGCACCTCGGGCTCAACCTCTCCGCCTTCGCGCTGCTCGGCCGCCGCGTCGAGGCCCATCTCGGCAGCGCCTTCTCCTTGCTCCTCGTCTTCGTCGGCTGCTTCTCGCTCGCCATCGCGCCGCTCTTGCAAGCCGGCCAGCACCTGGGCTTCTCCGGGGTGGTTTGTGCCTTCCTCGGAGCGGCGCTCGTGCATGCTCGCGCCACCAGCGACACGCACTTCACGAGCTATGCCGTGCACTGGACGATCACGCTGGCGATCTGGAGCCTCTTGCCCGTCGTCTCCTGGGCCGGGCATCTCGCGGGCTTCGTCCTCGGGGCGCTGCTCGTCGGCCTCTGGCTCGCCGTACCCGAACGCTTCCGCCGGCAGCGGAGCGCTCGCGTCGCTCTAGCCGGGATCTCGGCGACCGCGCTCCTCGCGTGTGCGCTGCTCCAAGCGCGCGAGGCCATCCCAGCCGTGCGCTACCGGAAGTTTCCCTTGCTCGACGATCTCGTGATCCGCGTGCACGAGGATCTCGCGACGAGCATTCCGGATCGCGCTTGGGCCGCTGCGCTGCACCGCGATCTCGAGGCGCTCGGCCCGCTGCCCGGAGCTTGGGAGGAAGTTGCATCGGCGCTCCTCCGAGGCGCCTCGGAGATGAGCTCGGTCGATCGCACGCAGGCGGAACGACGAGCGATCGGGCAGAAGATGCTCATCGAGACCGAGCCGTGGTTCGAGCGATCTGCGAGCTACGATCGAAAGCTCTACGTGGAGCTGCAGGTCGACGATCTCTCCCGTGCGCGAGTGCGCTCGTGATCCTCGCGTCTCGCAACCTGAGTCGCCGCCCCCTTCGCTCCGCCTTGGCGCTCTGCGGCGTCGCGATCGGCGTCGCGGCGTACGTGGCGCTCGTCTCGATCGCCGACGGCTTCGTGGTGACGCTGACGCGCATCGGCCAGCTCGGCCAGCCCGATCTCGTCGTGCAGACGCGCGGCGTCGTCGATCCGATCCTGAGCGCGATCGCCGAGCCGGTGCTCGCGGAGCTGCGCGCGGACGAAGCCCTCGCCGAGGTCGACACCTACGCGACCCACGTGGCTCGTCAACCGGCGCAGCCGTTCTTCCTCGTCTTCGGCCTCGCGGCCGGCGGAGCGAGCTGGCGCTCGTGCCGCATCGAAGAGGGCCGCTCGCCTCTCGCGAACGAGCGCGAGGTGCTGCTCGGGCGCCTCGCGGCCGAGCGCTTGGAGCTCGGCGTGGGCGGCGAGCTGCAGGCCAGCGGTGGCGCGCTCCGCATCTGCGGCATCTTCTCCTCGAGCAACGCGTTGCTCGCGGGCTCGGCAGTGACGACGAGCGAGCAGCACCATGCGCTCTTCCCGGATCGACCGCTCGCCCAGCTCGCGTTCCTGCACTTCGCCGAAGGCGTCGATCGCCGGACGTGGCGCACGCGCTTCGAAGAGCGCCACGCGACGCTGCAGACGCTCGAGCCCTCGAGCTTCACCGACGCCTATCCCGAGCTCGACCTCGGGCGACAGCTCGCGCGCGCGGTCTCCTGGATCGCCTGCCTCGCGGCGGCCATCGGCGTGCTGAACACGATGATGATGAACGTGCTCGAGCGCACGCGCGAGATCGGCACCCTGCTCGCGATCGGTTGGACGCGCTCGCGCGTGCTGCGCATGATCCTCGCGGAGGGCTGCATCCTGGCGTTGCTCGGCGGCGCTGCCGGGCTCTTGCTCGGCGCGCTCGGCGCACAGCTCACCGTCGCTTGGCTCGACTGGGTGCTCGTCACCGCGCAGGTTCGAACGAGCACGCTGCTCGAAGGCGGCGCCTTGGCGTTGATCCTCGGCGTGCTCGGCTCCCTCGTGCCCGCCCTACGCGCCTCGCGCTTGGCACCGACAGAGGCGCTGCGCTATGAGTGAAGCGGCGCACTTGGAGCTCCGCGCCGTCGCGAAGTCCTACGAGGGCGGCCGCGTGCGCGCTCTCCGCGGCATCGACCTCGCCATCGCGCGCGGCGAGAGCGTCGCGATCGTCGGCCCTTCCGGCAGCGGCAAGTCGACCCTGCTCGCCGTGCTCGGCACCCTCGAGCGCCCCGACGAAGGCGAAGTGCTGCTGGCCGGGCGATCTGTGTGGTCGAGAGGGCGCGACCTCGCCGCGGTGCGCGCGCTCGAGCTCGGCTTCGTGTTCCAGCTCTACAACCTGGTACCCGTGCTGAGCGCTCGCGAGAACGTCGAGCTCGCGCTGCAGGGGCGGGTGGCCTCGCGCGCCGAGCGCCGTCGGCGCGCGCTCGCGTGGCTCGAGCGCTTGGGGCTCCTGCCGCGCGCGGAAGCGCGCGCCAGCGTGCTCTCGGGGGGCGAACGCCAGCGCGTCGCCCTCGCGCGAGCGCTGGTGAACGATCCCCCGCTGCTCCTCGCGGACGAGCCGACGGGCGCGCTCGATCGCGCGAGCGGCGAGCTGCTGCTCGCCGAGCTGCGCCGCACGGCGCGCGAGCACGGCAAGACCTTGGTGCTCGTGACGCACGACCCCGCCGTGGCCGCGGCCTGCGATCGGCGCCTGCGCCTCGTCGATGGAGCGTTCGTCGGAGAGAACGAAGCCTGAATCACTCGCGAGGCCGTCCGCGAAGCGCTCTCCGCTCGGGGACGCTCGACGCGGGCGGCTCCGTCTGGTGAACTCACGCGCGTTGGATCGAACCCGAGGACTCCCCCGATGGAACGCGTGCGGATCGCGATGATCGGCTATCGGTTCATGGGCCGCGTGCACGCGCACGCGTACCGGACCGTGCACCACTTCTTCCCCGACTGCCCCAAGCCCGAGCTCGATCTGCTCGTCGGCCGCGACGAGGCCGCGCTGAAGCAGGCCGCGCAGCAGCTCGGCTTCAAGCGCTGGTCGACGGATTGGCGCGCCGCGGTCGCGGACCCGCAGATCGACGCCGTCGACATCTCCTCGACCGGCAAGAACCACTGCGAGGTCGCGCTCGCCGCCGCCGCGGCGAAGAAGCACGTGATCTGCGAGAAGCCGCTCGCGAACACGCTGGGCGAAGCCCGCGAGATGGTGCAGGCGGTCGAGAAGGCCGGCATCACGAACATGACCGCGTTCAACTACCGCCGCGTGCCGGCGGTGTCGTTCGCGAAGCGCATGATCGAAGAGGGCCGCCTCGGGCGGATCTACCACTTCCGCGCGCGCTACCTGCAGGATTGGATCCTCGATCCGCAGTTCCCGCTCGTCTGGCGCTTGCAGGCGGACCAGGCGGGCTCCGGTCCTCACGGCGACCTGAACGCCCACCTGATCGACCTCTCGCGCTACTTGATCGGCGAGATCGAGAGCGTCTGCGGCATGAAGGAGACCTTCATCCACGAGCGCCCCACCGTCGACGGCAAGGGCCGCGGCAAGGTGAGCGTCGAGGATGCGGCGCTCTTCCTCGCGCGCTTCCAGGGCGGCGCGCTCGGCAGCTTCGAGGCGACGCGCTTCGCCGCGGGCCGCAAGAATCACCTCACCTGGGAGATCAACGGCGAGCACGGCTCGCTCGAGTTCGATCTCGAGCGCTTGAACGAGCTGCGCTTCTACTCGAACGAGGACCGCGCCACCGAGCGCGGCTTCCGGCGCATCTACGTCACCGAAGGCCAGCATCCCTACGTCGCCGCGTGGTGGCCGCCGGGACACATCCTGGGCTACGAGCACACCTTCACCCACGAGGTGCTGGACTTCCTGCGCGCCGTGCGCGACGGCAAGGCCGTCTCGCCCGACTTCCGCGACGGCCTGCGCTGCCAGGCCGTGCTCGACGCCGTCCTCCGCTCGACGACCACCGGCGCCTGGGAAAGCTGCGCGAGCTGAGAGGCTCCGCGATCCCGCCATCCGCGACCGGAGTGAAGAACTCGGCCGCTTCCGGGCTACCAGTCCGGGAGCGGCCGCCTATATTTGGGCTCCCCACCTGCTCGCGGATCCCCTGCCCAGGGCTTCGATGTCCCGCTTCCTCCGCTCTCCGGCGCGCGCGCGCCGCGCTGCGGCCGTGCTCTGCTGCGCTTTCGGCGCGCTCGCCGGATCGGCGATCGCCCAGAATTCGCCCTGGGAGCGCGAGGTCTTCGACCTCTCCCATCTGCCGCTCGCGAAGCGCGGCGTGCGCTGCTACATGGCCTCGTCGTTCGATCCCATCGGCTTCAACGACGATGGTCTGAGCGGCGTGAACTCGTTCCGCCACATCGTGCAGGGCAACAACGGCTTCCCCTGGTTCGTGGTCTTCGACGAGGAAGGCCCGGGCGTGCTGAACCGCCTGCACTTCGCCTTCGTGGACTCGATCATCCCGAACGGGGGCTTCGACGAGTACGAGCTCTACTTCCAGTTCGATGACGAGCCCGTGCCGCGCTTCCGGATGAAGGCGAAGGACTTCGTGTCCGGGGCGTTCCCGCCCTTCGTCTATCCGCTGGCGATGGATGATCGCACCTCCCCCGGCGGGCCGCTGATCTCGTATCCGATCGCCTTCGAGCGGCGCCTGCGCGTCATCTCCGACCAGGTGATGCACTACTTCGATTGGCAGTTCCATCGCTATCCGCACGGGACGCCGATCCGCAGCTTCGATCCGACGCGCCTGCCCCGCTACGGCGCTTGGGAACGCACCGTCGAATCACTGCCCGCCATCCCGACGCCGCCGCGAGCGGGCGACGTGCAGCAGAACGGGCAGCACAACCTTCCCACGGGTGCTTGGACGACGATCGCCGCATTGAGCGGGTCAGGTCAGATCACCTCGCTCGCGCTGCAGTTCGGCCGACCGCTGCTCCGCGAGGACCTGCGCGCCTTGCAGCTCGAGATCAGCTTCGACGGAGCGACGAGCGCGCAGGTGAGCGCACCTCTCGGGCTCTTCTTCGGCGACGAGCTCTCCGAGTCCCTGCGCTCGGGACTGCTGATCGGCTGGCATCCCGAGCGCGGCTACTACACGCACTTCCCGATGCCGTACCGCACCGGCTGCGTCGTGCGCGTGCGCAACGACATCGGCAAGCCGATCGCGGTCGACTCCGAGCTGCGCCTTTCCGCGTACCCCGCGGGCAGCGAAGTGGCGACCTTTCACGCCAACTTCCGTCAGCAGAACCCCACCAACTTCTTCGAGGAGTACGTCGTCCTGGAGACGAGCGGCCACGGCCACTTCGTCGGCGCGTCCATGACCATGGGCTCGGACGGCTTCAACGGCCAGCGCCAGCTCCTCACCTATCTCGAAGGCGACGAGCGCATCCTGGTGGATGGCAATCGCACGCCCGCGCTGCACGGGACCGGCACCGAGGAGTTCTTCAACTGGGGCTGGTACGAGATGCCGGGCGCCTCGACCTTCGCCCTGCCCGAGCACGGCCATCCGAGCCGCTGGATCGAAGGCACCAAGGACTACTCGGCGATGTATCGCACGATGCACGCCGACTACGTGCCGTTCTACTCCTCGATCCGCGTCGCCTTCGAGGTCGGTCCCCTCGGCGAAGTGCCGGCGAGCTACCGCTCCGTCGCCTACTGGTACGCGCGGCCGAATCCGGTCCTCTTCTCCACCGACGTCCTCGACGTCGGCAATCCCGCGAGCGAGCAGCAGCACAACTTCCGCGCCCCGAACGGCGGCGCGCCGCTCGGCGGGCGGCTGCTCGCCTACGAGGGCGGCTGGGATCCATCGCTCCTGATCGTGGACGAAGGCCTCGAGTGCAACCCGGGCCAGTCGACCTTCTTCCGCCTCAGCCTCGACCCCGAGAACCGCGGAGCGTTGCTGCGCCGTCGCTCGAGCATCCAGAGCTGGTTCCAGCTCGCCGACGTCTTCGTCGACGGACAGCGCGTCGGCCGCTGGCGCACGATCCGCGTGAACCCCTACCGCGGCTGGATCGACACCGACTTCGAGATCCCGCAGGCCTTCACCGACGAGAAGGCCGCGATCGACGTGGAGATCCGCCCCGTGGCGGATTACTTCAACGCCTTCCGCTACGAGGCCTTCTCGTACCGCTGAGCGAGCCTCGCGCGCTCATTTCACCTGGAACGCGTCGTCGAAGAGCGCCTTGTTCGGACGGAAGTCCAAGCTCTTCACGAAGTCGACCGCCTCGGCCGCGCCGTGCTCGCGGTCCATGCCGTTGTCTTCCCACTCGACCGAGAGCGGGCCCTCGTAGCGCACGTCGTTCAGCGCGCGCACGATGGCTTCGAAGTCGATCTGGCCGCGGCCCGGGGAGCGGAACTCCCACCCGCGCCGATGATCGTTGAAGCCCAGGTGCGAGTTCAGCACCCCGGCGCGACCGTCGCGGCTCATATGGGTGTCCTTCACGTGCACGTTGTAGATGCGGTCGCCGAAGTCGCGCACGAAGAGCGCGCAGTCGATCCCCTGCCACTCGAGGTGCGAGGGATCGAAGTTGA
This sequence comes from Planctomycetota bacterium, assembly GCA_016793245.1. Taxonomy (GTDB): domain Bacteria; phylum Planctomycetota; class UBA1135; order UBA1135; family JADKAF01; genus JADKAF01. Next base: position 16,267 of record JAEUHW010000148.1, on the reverse strand, counting down.
TGCCGAACTCGGGGCGCCGCCCGACCGCGTCGAGCGCGCGCTGCGTCGACCAATAGTCGAACGCGATCTCGGTCGGATGGACCTCGAGGGCGAAGCGCACGCCGCACTCGCGGAAGACGTCGAGGATCGGGTTCCACTTCTTGGCGAAGTCCTGGAAGCCCGCCTCGATCTGCGCCGGCGAGATCGGCGGGAAGCCGTAGAACTTCGCCCAGATGCTGGAGCCGGTGAAGCCGTTCACCGTCTTCACGCCGAGGTTCTTCGCCGCGCGCGCGCAGTTCTTCATCGTCTCGATCGCCCAGGCGCGCATGGCCTCCGTGCTGCCGTGCGTCGAGGCCGGAGCGAACGCCTTGTGCTCATCGCCGAGCGGGTCGCAGACGAGCTGGCCGGCCAGGTGGTGCGAGATCGCGAAGACCTGCAGGCCGTGCTTCTCCAGGATGCCGCGCTGCTTCGCGCAGTAGCCTTTGTCCTTCGCGCCGCGCTCGGGATCGAAGTGATCGCCCCAGCACGCGAGCTCGAGGCCGTCGTAGCCCCAGCTCGCGGCCTTCTCGGCGAGCACTTCGAGCGGGAGGTCGGCCCACTGACCGGTGAAGAGAGTAACGGGACGCGGCATGACGAACTCCGAGTCGCGGAGGAACGAGAGTGAAGAGAGCTTGAAGGAGATCTGGGATCCGGAGCTACTCGATCACGAGCCGCTCGGATCGTGGAGGCAGAGGTTCTCGACCTCGAGCACGCGCACGGTCTGCTGACCGCCGGGTAGCTCGATCTCGACCTCCTCGCCGGCTTTGCGCTTCAGCAGGCCGAGCGCCAGCGGCGCGCGGTAGGAGATGACGTTCTCGACGCCGATGTCCCACGGCCCGAGGATCGAGACCGTGCGCTCGTTCCCCGACTTCAGCTCCACGAAGCGCACCTTGGTGCCCGGCGCGACGACGCCCGGCTCGTAGGTCTGCAGCGAGAGGTCGGCGCAGTTCTTGAGCTCGGCGGAGAGCTCCTCGGCCTTCTGCGTGAGCAGGCGCTGCTCTTCCATCGCGGCGTCCCACTCGGCGTTCTCGGAGAGGTCGCCGAAGCCCGCGGCGCGGCGGATGGCCTCGCTGTTCTCGGGGATCTTCACGTCGGTGAGGAGCCGCAGCTCCTCGCGCCGGCGCGCGATGCCCTGCTCCGTGCTGAAGATCGTGTTGCCCTCCCAGAAGCCCACGTTGCCCGCCGCGGCCGCAGCGGCCAGCGACTCCGCGTCGTGGATCTTGTGCAGCTCGATCTGATCCTTCACGAAGCTCTTCAGCTCGGGCTCGAGCGCCGGCATGCGCGTGTAGGCGGTCAAGCCGTCGAGCTCGGCTTGCGAGCACGCTTCGAAGAAGGGCTGGCCCTTCGACTGCGCGAGCTGCACGAGGGAACGCAGCATCGCCGCGGCCTTCGGGATGTCCCGGCGCCGCGACTCGATCGCGACCGCGAGGCGCATCAGCGCGATCAGCACCTCGCCCTCGCCGTGCCACCCCTTCTCCATCGGGATCTCGCGATGGAAGACCGCGCGCAGGAGCGCCAGCGTGGCCGCCGGGGCCTTCTCCGGCTTGCGGATCACGCTCGAGAGCACTTCGCGCAAGCCGTCGAACACCTTCGCGCGGACGAGGCGATCGACGGCGACCTCGGCGAGCTCGGGACCGAAGGAGGTGATCGAGCCCAAGAGCAGCGCGACCCAACCGTCCGGCAGGTCGGCCTTCAGGTGGTCCAGCGCGTCCTTGCGGCTCGCGGGCGAGGAGAGACCGCCCAGCAGAGCCGCGAAAGCGCCCGGCTTCTCCTTGGCCTGCTCGAAGAGCGAGCGAGCGGTGATCTCGGTCATCGGCGCGCCCTCCTTCTCGAGGTAGAGGGCGGCGTCGAGGAGCTGCGCCGGATCGGTGGCGCGCAGCATGCGCTCGTCGCGGAGCGCCATCTTGTGCACGCGCTCCAGCACGCGCGCGCGAGCATCGGCCGCGCCGAGATCGAGCGAGAGATAGTGACGCGCGCGCTGGATCGACTCCGAGACCGACAACGCGCGCCCCACCATCTCGACGGCTTCATCGGCGAGGGAGAGCGGCTTCGCGCGCAGCGCGTAGGTCGGGCGGGTGGTCTGGCCTTCGGGCGCGAGCCACGGATCGTTCAGCGCCTTCGCTCGCGCGTCCTTCCACCAGGCGTTCCACTTCGAGGCCGGGATCACGCGGTCGTAGAGCTCGTCCTTCAGGATCTGCGTGCTGGCCTTGCCGAGGTGGATCTCGCACACCTTGCGGATCACCGCGCACGGATCCTTCTCGGCCAGCTCGAGCAAGCCCTCCTTGTCGACCATGCGCATCGCCCGCAGGTCGCTGTCCTCGAGCACCGTGATGCTCTTGTTGGTCAGCGCGAACTCGATCTTGATCTTCTGTTTGTGGCCGCCGATGTAGTTGATCTCGAACTCGCCGGTGGCCGAGGAGACCTTCATCACCTGGCCTTCGTTCCAGCCGGCGGAGTGCCAGACCACGGCGCCCTCGCGCCAGCGCGCGAGCTCGCCCAGCGCGTCGATCGCGCTGTGCAGCGCCGTCGCGGGATCCTCGAGCTTGGCGCGCTGCAGCGCGAAGCTCGCCAAGCCATCGTCGGCGTGAGCCTGCTCGACCAGGGCCTTCAAACGCGCGCGCGCGTCCGTGGGCTCGGTGCCCTTCCGCGCCACCGTCTGCAGCGCGCGGATCGCGTGGCGCGCTTCGCCTTCCTTCTCCAAGCGCTCGAAGAGCTCGTGAGCCAGCTCGCTCGCGCGCGCCTTCGTCGCGCGATCGCCGGTCTCCACGGCGGTGAACAACCCCGGCAGATGCTTCACGAGGGCCGCGCGTTCGTGCTCGTCGGCGAGGGCGCTCCTCCATACCTTCGCGAACTCATCGATGCTGCCGCGGTCGGCGAGGAGCTTCAGCGCGTTGTCGATCGAAGTCATGGTCTTCGTGCTCATCATGGGCGGTCGGCGGCGATGCGCGCCGCCCTGCAAGTGATGCGGGCGAGCGAGCTCGCGCGCGGATCCTGTGCCGGAACGCAGGAGAGACGGGTCGAATGCCCGTCTCTCATGGAGGAGGTCGCAGCGCGCGGGATCGGCTTCACTTGCCGCCTCCCGCGCTGGCGGAATCGGCGCGGCGCACGCTGTCGATCAGCGCGCGGAAAGGCGCCGCGGCGCGCTCTCCGCCGGCCGGTGGGCCGACGTAGCGCAGCGTGAGCAGTCCGCTCGGTCCTTCGATCACGGCGAAGATCGCGCGCACCGGACTCGGCGGCCCTTCCGTCCAGAGCGAGCCGCGCATCGCGAAGGTCGGCCCTTCGATCTCGAGCAACGCTCCGCGCAGCGCTCCACCACTGGACGCGGGGAGCTCGAAGGCACCCTCGCGCACGACCTGGCCGCCGGCGAACTGCCCTTTCCAGCGCTCGAGGTTCGCCTCGATGGTCCCTGCGACGACGGAGCTCACGACGATGCCGTCGTGCGTCTCGACGCCGGCCTTCGGCAGGCGACAGAAGTCGAGATAGACACCGGCGAAGCTCGCCGGAACGGCCTCGCGCACGAACGCTTCGGGCATCTTCCACACGAGCCCCGCGCCGCTCTCCGCGGCAGCGGCGCTCGCGCGAGCGCCACCAGGGCTGCCCGCCCCGAGATTGGCCGCGCCGGGGTTCGATGCCGAGGTCCCGGACGCTGCGGCGGCGGGAGCACGTCCGGGTTCGACTCGCTCGGTGCGCGAGCCGCGACTGCGCTCGACCGCAAAGCTCCCGTCCGGTCGATCGTCGCCGCCGCAAGCGGTCAACGCGAATGCGAGGACGACGGTGGCGGCGAGCGGCGCGATCCAAGCCGCTGGCACGCGCGTGGCGCGTGCCGAAACAGTGCAGCTCGGACTCGGGCGGTGGATCATGGGCGCTGGGGAGCCGCGCAGTGTAGCGGAGCCGAGCGGCACAAGGAAGCCCGCGAGGCGCGGCCGCTCGTCGCGCGAGGGACGCCGGCCTCGCTCTCGGCGGCCGATCGCCGATCGGATCCGCGCGCGGAGCCGGCGTCGCGCGCGAGAATTCCGACCCGGGGATGTCCGCTCCGCGTCGGGGATGTTAGGGAAGGCCCCGGGTGGTGTTGGGGAACCCGAGCGCCGCGCCGCGGCGCGCGAAGATGCCCCTCCTCCGTCCCGAGTCGATCGCCCTCCGCGGCGCCGCAGCGCTCCTCGCCGCGGCGCCGGTCCTGGCGGCCCTCCTCGCTCCGTCCGCGGCGCTCCGCGCGCCGAGCGCCGCCGCCCCAGGCGCGGCAGAGCGGAGCGCGCCCGCGCTGGAGATCTCCGTGCGGCGCAACGGCGCGGCCGCGCTCGCGATCGAGCTCGCGATCCCCGAGCCGAGCGAAGGGGCGAGCGCGGCACCGCGGCGCTTGTTCTTCCCCGACCATCTGCCGCGGGGCGTCGTGCAGGCTCTCGAGATCGAGGGCGTCGAGAGAGCGATCGAGCTCCTCGCCCGCCCCGCGGAGGCGAGCGCCGCGCCCCTCCCGTTCGCGATCGAGCTCCCCGGACGCGGCGCCCTGCGCGTGCGCTACCAACTCGCGCCGGCGCCGATCTCCGCCGGAGCGCCCGCGTCGGCCGAGCGGAACGAAGCCCCCGCCGCAGCGCTGCTCGTCGCTCCCGAGTCGATCCTGTTCGCCGGTCGCTCGCCGTTCGCCTTCGTCGAGGATCTCCCGCGCACGCGCCTCCGCTTCGAGCTCGGGCCGGCGACGATGGCGTTCCCTCCGCTCGACGAGAACGGGAGCGCCGCGATCGACCCGCAGGGCGAGATCTTCTTCGCCTTCGGCCCGTGGCGCTGCGAGACCCAGGCCGCCGCGACGCTGCTCTTGCCCGCCGAAGGCCTGCGGCTCGATCCGCAGGGGCGCGCGTTCGAAGAAGTCGCGGCGCAATCGCTGCGGGCACTCCTCGCGCACCCTCCGGCCCCGCTCGTGCACGCGCTGCGCTCCGCGCCGCGGATCGCGCTGCTGCCGGAGCCGCCCGGGGAGCCGAGCCAGCACATCCTCTACTGCGGCGGTCGCGAGCTCGCGCTCGGGCGCTCGCTGTGGCTCTTGCCCGCCGCGAGCTGTCGCGGACTGTTGCAGCTCGCGGAGCACGCGACGCGCGCGCATCCCTCGCTGCGTTCCCTCGCCGCGCGCGATGCGGCGAGCGCCGCCGCGTTCGCTTCGGCCTTCGCCATCGACGCCTTGCCCGCGGGCCTGCGCGAACGCGCGCTGCGGCGCGCGCTGCCGTATGCGCCGCTCCGCGCCTCCGCGAGCGATCGCACGCGCGGAGCGATCCTCTGCTTGCTCGAGCGTCATGGTTCCGAGCTGGCCGAGGCCTGCTGCGCCGCGGCCGAAGCGCGAGACCTCCCGCTCGATCGCGCGTGGCGTGAGGCCTCGAACGCGCGCGGCGCGAGCGAGCTCGGGGCCTTCGATGCGCTCGCGTCCGGGCGCGCGTTGTTCTCGAGCGAGCGCCTCGGCGGTCCGTGGGCCGTGCGCGAGGAAGCGGAGCCGCGCGCGCTCGGATTGCATCGCCTCGCGGAGCATGAGGCACAAGGGATCGCGAGCGCGAGCGAGCTCTCGCCGGCCGAACGCGAAGCGCTGCGCGATCTCGTCGCGCGCCTCGCGCTCGAGATCACGTGGCCGCTCGCACGCCGCGCGACGCGCTGGCCCGCGCTGGCGCCGGAGTCCGTGCACATCGACGACGAGGGCGAGCTCTCGGTGTCGCTCGGCGCGCTCTACGACGCCGAAGCGGGTTGGGCCGACGAGCTGCGCGCGGGAGAGCCCGTGCGACGACTGATCGTCGGCGGCGAGCTCGAGCACGGCAGCGGACGCGTGACGCAGCGGCTCTGCTGGCGCCGTGCGCAGCTCGCGCTCTCCTTCGAGCTCGAGCTGCGCGGCGTCGAGGCGCCGAGCGCCGCCGCGCGCGAGGTCGGCGTGGACGCCGCGAGCGACGCGCCGATCGCGTTCGTGCGCGCGCGGCGCGAAGGCGAGAGTCTCGAGCTGCGCTTGCGGGGACTCCCCTCCTTCGCCGACGAGCCGGCGAACGCCGAGCTACGCCAGCTCTTGATCGCGGCGCTGCAGGCCGCGCCCGAAGACGCCGCGGATCCGCGCGCGCCGCGCAGCACCGCACGGCCGCCCCGCGCCGGCGCGCACGAGTGGACGCCGCGCGCTCACGCGCGAGACGACGACGAGGAACTCGCACCCGCGGGCTACTCGGGCACGCCGCTCGCGGAGCGCGAGCTCTTCGGCTTTCAGCGCTGGGAAGAGCAACGCCGCACGTGGGTTGCCGCGGCGTTCGAGCTCGATCATCACGACGCGCTGCTCCATCCCGAAGAAGCCGCGATCCACGCGCGCCTGCTCGCGCGCTTCCTCGCGGGGCTCGAGTGGCCGCTGCCTCAAGTCGAAGGCGCCGAGCCGCGCGCCGGCGGCGACGACTTGCCGTTCCGCGCGGGGCACGACGTGGGCCACGACGCGCTCGATCTCGGCTCGAGGCTCTACGCGGGCGAAGCCTCGGAACCGCTGCACTATCCCGCGGGCACCGCGGTCTACTCGCCGCATCGCGAAGCGCGCCGCTGGCCGCATCCCGCCGGTTATCCCGTCATCGCGGTCGAGCTGCGTGAAGGCGACTACCGCCTGCGCGTGCGCCTCGATCTGATCCACGTGCGGCCGAGCCGCGAGTGGAACGCCCTCGATCCCGCGCGACCGCTCCCCGTGCGCGCGACGATCGGCGAGCTCCAGGCCTTCGATGCGCGCTCGCCCTGGGGCGGCTGGATCACGACCGATCCCGCGCTGCGCCTGCGCGGTGAGAGCAAGGGCAATCACGTACACCTCGCGAGCGCAGGCCTCTTCGAGACGCGCGCCGCCGATCCGCGTCGGAACGAGCGGAAGTCGGCCTTCTTGCGCGCGCAGCTCCTGCCCGCGCTCGAAGCGGCGTATGGACGCGCGCCCCGCTTTCCCGGCGAGCTCGTACGCGCCGAGGGCTCGAGTGCAACCTCCGCGCGCATCGAGAATGAAGCTCCGGGCTTCCACGCGCTCTTCGACGGCGTCGAGCGCGCGAGCGCGCTGGCGCTCGCCGGCTACGACGCGGAGCAGCAGCCGCGCGAGCACGCGTTCTTCGCCGCGGCGATGCGCGCGCGCTTGCTCGCGGCGCGCTCCCTGCAGGACGCGGACACCGGCGAGCTGCGCCCGCTCTGGAGCGACGGCTGGCTCTCGCGCGAGGAGAACGGCGCTCTCGTGCAGCGCGTGGAGACGCCGATCGAGACCTCGGCCGGTCGCTATCGCCTGCGCTTGGCCGTGCGCTACGGCGGCATCGACGCCGAGGCGACCCCGATGGGCGCGGTCTCTCCCGACACGCGCCTCGCGCGTCGGCGCGCGGGAGACGAGCTCCAGGTCGAGCTTCTCGGCTTCGATGCGCTGCTCGCGGCGGCGCAGCGCGTCGCGGCGCTCGGCGCGGCGCGGCGTTGATCCGCGGCGCGCCAACTAGAGGTCTCGGAGCGCGAACGTCGTTGTTCTCGAGTCGAATTCGAGACCCAAGGACGGCTCGATCTCGCTGCGCAGCGGATCGACTAGGTGAACTCGTGAACGCAAGGTGCGAGGAGCGAGAGGCGAGCGAGCGCAAGACCGCGCAGGCGCTTCGCCCGGCCCTACGGCGAAGCAAGCGCCGCGCCCGACGCGCACGTATGACGTCGATTGTTTTCGAACATCGACGCGCGAACGACGCGAGCGAGAAACGCGGAGCGTCGCGCGTCGTGCACGTCGCTTGCTGCGCCTCCGGGCGCGGCTCCGCTTCGTCGATAGACGTCGTGCGCCGTTCCGGAGCCCGCTGGAGGCGGGGGCTCCGGAACTCATGCTCATGGGTGCGTTCGGACGTCGATGCGCGAACGACGTCGAAAGACATGGGGTACGCGCCCGCGCGGCGGTAGGGCGGCGTAGTTCAGCGCGAAGCTGCTCGGCAACTTGATTGCGCGGGGTTCCGTCGCGGTCGGCCGGTGAGCTTGTTGGGCTGCGGGAACTCGCGGATGTCGAGCAGGCCGTGGCGGCGCCAGCCGGTGGTGAGTAGCCAGGTCGAGGCGGGTGCGACGGTGGCTACCGCTGGCGCTGTCGGGAACGACGCGGTCGATGGGCGCACCATCCAGCCGTCGAACGTAGGCGCGCTCGAGCACAGGTCGATCGACGATGGCGCGACGACTCCGTGCTTCTTGCCGTTCTGCAGCACGTAGCGCAACGCGTTCCGAGCCTGCGTCGGCGTCGTGATGACCTCGTCGTGATAGCGCTCGGGGAAGACCTTGCCGCGACGGCACCAGAGCTTGTTCAACGCGCGTGCGAGCGGACTCAGCAGCGCATTCATGCCACGCGCCACGCATTCGCGATCATCGGCCTCGACGAGGAGGTGCAGATGGTCTCGCTGAATCGAGTATTGAACGATCCGCATTCCGTGGCGATCGCTGCTCGCGTTGAGTGCCGCGAGCACGAGCTTCAACGCTCCGCCGCGGCGCAGCGAGGGCAGACCATCGGCGAGACTCACGGTGACGTGCAGCGGCTCGTTGCGCTTCTTCTTTGAACGCTGACGGTGCGGCATGCCAGGCTCGGCGTTCTTCGGCTTCCGCCCCGCGCCCTTCCGCTTCCCGCCGTGCTGACGAAACTCGAACTCGAGCTGATGAAACTTGCGGCGCATCTGGCTTCCTCTGCCTCTTTGCGCGTCGCCTTCCCCGACTTCGTTCCCGCATATAGAACGCAGAAGGGCCGTCGTTGGCTTCCTAGAAAGTCGGATTCTTGATTGCGCGACGTTGTTCGCCGCGCGATGTCGCAACCGCCGCGCGGGCGACGAACCAATGTCTCGCGACGTGGTTCAAGCGTCGACGATCGCGCTCTCCCGTAGCATGAGTTTCGGAGCCCCCGCCTCCAGCGGGCTCCGAAACGGCGCACGACGTCTTTCGACGCAGCGGAGCCGCATCCGGAGGCGACGCAAGCGACGTGACCGCCGCGAGCTCGCTCTCGAATCGCGTTTCACGTCAAGCACGCTCCGACGCGCGCTGTCGTTCGACGTCCTTCACACGCGGCGGGCGCGGCGCTTGCTTCGCCGGAGGGCTGGCGGAGCGGTCGTCGCGGACCTCGCGCTCGCATGTTCGCGCTCGTCGTTGGTTCGGGTACCGATCTCGCGTCGACGACTCCGGCCTCCACGGCGTGAGCCGTTGCGCCAGCCCACATGCGAGCGGGGCTGGGGCGAAGCCCGCTAGAGCTGGATCGTCACGAAGAGCGGCTGCGAGACGTGGCGCAGCGCGTTGCCGCTCGCTTCGAGCGTGACGTAGTTCACCACGAAGGGGAAGCCGACCAGGCTGCCATCAGCCGGGACGACGAGCGTCATCTGCGCGCGGCCTTGGGCATCGAGCACGCCGCTGATCCCGCCGAAGAGCCCTTCGTACGCGAGCTGGGTGAGCACGTCGAAGCCGCCCTGCAGCACGCGGCCCGCGCCGAGCGGGATGGGCGTCGCGCTCAGCGACGGCAGGCCGAGATAGATGCGCTGCGCGTCGGAGCGGCTCTCGAGCTCGAAGATCGCGGTGCGCCCGATGCGTACGCCCTGCGGCGCGGCGACGCTCACGATCGGCTGCAGGGCCACATCGCGCTGCACGGTGCCCGCCGCGGAGAACGCGATCGTCTCGCTCGCGGTGGTGTAGCCCTCGCGCGAGAACTCGAGCGCGCGCGTTCCCGCGTTCGCCCAGTAGAACCAGCGCCCATCCGGCGCGCTCGAACGCCGCTCCCCCATCGCGTAGGCGATGCTCGGCGCCGCGATGGCGGCCTCCAGCGGCAGCAGCGTCTGCGCGTCGCGGACCGCTCCGCGCGCGGGCGTCGCGCGCTCGAGGAGCGCCCGGATCTCGCTCCAGATCTGCGCCGACTCGGCGAGCGAGCTCGAGTAGCTCGGCTGGAAGCTCGTCTGCATCTCGGTGAGGAACGCGTAGGCGCCGCCTTCGTTGAGCTGCCACTGGTAGTGCTCGCCCTCGGCGCTTGCGAGCCTCGTCGCCGAAGTGCCGTAGCCCGCCGCGACCGAGAGCGCCACGGCCTCCGTCTGGTACCAGCTCTGCAGCGGGAAGGTCGAGCAGCGATAGCCATAGAGCGTCTCGCGCCCGTAGCTGTGGAAGTCGAGCACGCGCTCGAAGCGCCGCGCGCGCGAGAGCCCGATCAGGCTCTGCGTCTCCGCCTCCGACGCGGCCGAAGGGCCCTTGTAGGTGTCCGACGAAGGCGAGGTGCTCCCCGTGCAGGAGCCGCTCCAGCCGAGCGGGTAGTTGCGGTTCAGATCGACACCGGTGAACGAGCCGAAAGGCCGCCGGTTCTTCCGCCAGAAGCTGTCGGCGGTGAACACGTGGTGATAGCCGTCGGGGTTCACCACCGGCACGAACCAGAGCTCGTAGCCATCGACGAGTGCGCGCGCGCGCGGATCGCTCGCGTAGCCGTTCAGGAGCTGGTCGATCGCGTAGAGCACGGCGACCGGTGTTCCGATCTCGCGGCAGTGATGCGCCGCGACGACGAGCGCCTTCGGCTCGTCCTCTTCGAGCGCCACCTGATCGGAGACGACGAGCGCCCAGATCGGCCGCCCTTCGTAGGTCGCACCGGGGCCGTAGGTCGCGGCGATGTCGACCAGGCGCGCGCGCGTCGGATGCGCCGCGACCTTGGCTTGGAGCTCGGAGAGGATCTGCGCGTTGTCGAGGTAGCCCGTCGGCACCTCGAGGTCGTTCAGCGCGGCGAGGCGCTCATAGAGCGGTCGCGCGAGCTCGAGAACGACCGGATGGAGCCGCAGCGCGCGGAGATGCTGGTACTCGTCGGGCGTCACGACGAGGCGCACGGCATGCGCTTCGGACTCGATCGCCTCGTCGTCGAAGCCCGCGGCGAGCAGCGCGCTCTCGAGCACCTCGGGATCGGCGGCGTCGATGCGCACCCAGGCCGAGACCGGAATCGAAGCCGGTCGCGGTGGACCGCCCTGTGCCCTTGCGGCGACGGGCAGGGCGAACGAGGCGGCGAGCGCGCCGAGCACGGCGAGAGAGCGGCGTTGCAACGGGGTCATGGCGGATCCGGCGAGGGAGCGGGTGCGCCTCGAATCCTACCGGGTGCCGCGCGCGGCGGCTCGGCCGCGCGCGGAGTTCTCGCTCATTGCCCCTGGCCGAGGCTGTACGCTACCTGCCCGTCGAAGCGGTAGAGATTCGCGGTCTGGATCCAATCGAAGCCCGCCTCTCGCAAGCGGCGCAGGAGCTCCAGGAGCTCTCCGTGCCCGATCACCTGCCCGGTCGCTGCCGCGAATCGGCAGCGCCAGTGATCGGTGCAGAAGGACTCGGGGAAGCCCTCGGGGTACACCTTCACCCCGCGGTTCGTGATCATCTCGAGGCGCAGCGCGCTCGTCCCGGCGTCCCGGAGACGCGCTCCGAGGGCTTCCGCGTCGCGCTGCCCGTGATGCAGGAAGACGTCGATGCCGACGAGCTCCTTCTTCTGCGGCGCACGCGCTTGCAGCACCGGCGTCGGCATCGGCGTATTCGAGAACTGCGCCGGGCGCAGCCGGCGCGGCTCGCTCCCCAAGCGCTCGATCAGCGCCGCGGCGAAGGCCTGCGTGCCGACGAGCTGAGAGCTCGTCGCCTCGCGCCAGATGTCGAGCGTGTGAATCCCGTCTTCGAGCGTGCGCAGCCACGCGTTCTGCACGCGAGCCGCGGCCTCGCCTTGGCCGATGTGTACGAGCATGCGCACGGCGGCCTGCAGCAAACCCGAAGGATTCGCGATGTCCTTGCCGGCGATGTCGGGCGCCGAGCCGTGCACCGCCTCGAACATCGCGAATCCATCGCCGATGTTCGCGCTGCCCGCGAGCCCCACCGAGCCCGAGACCTCGGCGGCGATGTCGGAGAGGATGTCTCCGTAGAGATTGAGCGTCACGATCACATCGAAGCGCTCGGGCTGCGCGGCGACACGCGCCATCCCGATGTCGATGATGTAGTGATCGGTCTCGACGTCGGGATACTCCTTCGCCACCTCGTCGAAGACCTTGTGGAAGAGGCCGTCGGTGAGCTTCAGGATGTTGTCCTTGGTCATGCAGGTCAGCTTCTTCCGCGGGCGTCGCCGCGCGGTCTCGAAGGCATAGCGCACGACGCGCTCCGTGCCCGGGCGCGAGACGAGCTTCAAGCTCTGATAGACCTCATCGGTCTGCCGATGCTCGATGCCGGCATAGAGGTCTTCCTCGTTCTCGCGCACGATGACGAGGTCCATCCCCGGATGCGCCGTGACCACGAAGGGCGAATAGGAGCGCACGGGGCGCACGTTCGCGAAGAGGCCGAGCGTCATGCGCAGCGTGACGTTCAAGCTCTTGTAGCCGCCCCCTTGAGGCGTCGTGATCGGGCCCTTCAGCAGGATGCCGGTGCGGCGGAGGCTGGCCCACGCCTCGGGAGGGATCCCGGTGCTGTTTCCAGCTTCGTAGGCGGCCTTGCCGACGGCGATCTCCTCGATCGCGAGCTGGGCGCCGCCGGCCTCGAGGATGCGGAGGACGGCGGAGACGATCTCGGGGCCGATGCCGTCGCCGCGCGCGACGGTGATGGGACGGGGTTGCATGGTCGTTGAGCGGATGGAGACCTGCGGAGGCGAGCCGCGCCGCGGCCCGCGCCGGAGATTGAAGGGCGGGCGGAACGTGCGCGCCACTGGGAAGATCCCGCCGAATCGTTCGGCTGGGCCCAATCGTGCGCGCGCCGCCGCGGAGGGCGCGCCGCCCGCGCCCGGCGAGGTAGCCGTGCCCGGCGCGCGCGGGGTCGGCTAACTTGGGCGAGGACGACCGGAGACGCCGGCGCCCTACCCGCGAACAGGAGCGAAGGCGGAGGCGATGAGCGGAGCGAGCGACGAACGCGCGACCCCGGACTGGCTGCGCGCCGCGCTGGACGCGCTGGAGCGTGGCGATTGGCAGAGCGCCCACGAGCTCGTGCAGCACGAGGACGACCCGCGCGCCGCCTGGGTCCACGCGCATCTGCACCGCGTGGAGGGCGACGAGGCGAACGCCGCGTACTGGTATCGGCGCGCGCGCCGTGTGTTCTGCCGCCTCGGGCTCGAGCAGGAGCGCGCGGAACTGCGCGCGGCCCTGCTCCCATGAGGCGAGCCCGCGCGAGGAATCTCGCGTTCCCGGGCCTCGATCCGGAACCTGCGGGCTCAGGGTGGACATGAGCTCCCCGTCCTCCGCCTCGTCCTCCGCCGCGCTGCTCGCGGAGCTCTCGTGGCTGCGCGCGCTCGCCCGCGCCCTGGTGCGCGACGCGCACCGCGCCGACGACCTCGCGCAGGAAGCCGCGGTCCTGGCGCTCGAGCGCGCGCCGAGCTCCGTCGCCGATCTGCGCGCCTGGCTCGCGCGGGTTCTTCGAAACCTCGTCGCGCGCGAGCGCCGCGCGGAAGCACGGCGCGCGCGTCGCGAACGCCAGGCCGCGCGCCCGGAACAGGACGGGAACGCCGAGGCCGACGCGCTGGTGCTGCGCGTCGAGCGCGAGCGCGAGCTCGCCCGCGCCGTGCTCGCACTGAAGGAGCCGTTTCGCGGCACCTTGCTGCTGCGCTATCACGAGGGCCTCTCGCCGCGGCGCATCGCGGCGCGCGAGGGCGTGCCGGTCGAGACGGTGAAGAGCCGCTTGAAGCGCGCCCTCGCGCAGCTTCGCGCCGAGCTCGATCGCGGCTTCGGCGATCGCCGCGCCTGGATGATCGCGCTGGCTCCATTGCTCGCGCCGGCCAGACCGAGTGCCGCCGCGACGACCGCGATCGCCGCGGGGCTCGTCGCCGCGGCGGCCTACGGCGTGCTCGCGCTGCGCGAGAGCGAAGAGAGCGCCGCGCGCGGTTTCGTGCTCGAGAAGAGCACGGAAGCAGCGCCTGACGGAGAGCGCCGCCCGAGCGCCCTGCGCATCGAGCGACACCGCATCGCCTCGGCGGAGGAATCCACCACGCCGGGATCGATCCCCCTCGCGCGCTTCGACGCGCGCGCTCGAGCGCTCGATCTCGAAGGCCAGCCCGTGGCGGATCTTCGCATCGCCTTCGTTTCGGCCGATCGAGCCGACGCCGAGACGGCGGAGCTGCTCACCGACGCGGAGGGTCGCGTGCGCCTCGACGTGCTCGCTCCGCGCGGGCGCTTCGCGCTGTCGGCCGAAGTGATGGACCATGCCGCGCTCTACGAAGCGAGCTTCGATAACACCCAGGCGATCGAACCGCTGCTGATCGTCGCGCCGCGCGGCGTGGTCGCCGGCGCGATCGTCGATGCGGAGGGGCGCGCGGTGGAAGACGCGCTCGTCGAGCTGCGCTGGAGCGAGAGTCGCACCGCGCGCATCCGCGAGCCGTTGGCCGCGTCCTCACGCGTGCGCTATCGCCAGCGCAGCGACGCGCGCGGAGCGTTCCACTTCGATTCCGCGCCGCTCGCGCCGGGCCTCGAGCTCGTGGCGACCACGGCCGCCGGCGTGATCGCGCGCCAGGAGCTCGCCCCCACGCGAGCAGAAGAGCGCTTCCTCCTTCGCGCGACGGAGCCGCCGGAGAACGACGCGCGGGCGCTCCGCGGACACGTGCACCGGGCCGATGGCAGCGCCGCGAGCTCCGCGTGGGTTACCTGCGATGGGCGTTGGACGCGCACGCGCAGCGACGGGAGTTTCGCGCTAGGCGACGAGCGCGGCGACGCTCGCGACCACGAGAGCGAACGCGAGCTCTGGGCCTTCGAGCTCGGCCATGAGCCCGCGCGTATCGCACTTCCTCCTCTCGCCTCTGCCGAGCGCGGCCGTGCCGCCCTCGCGCTCGAGCTCGGCCCGCCGACGACGCGCATCGCCGGCCGCGTCGTCGATCGCACAGGTGCTCCGGTCGCGAACGCGCGCGTCTGGCTGCTCGATGGTACGCGCCTCGGGCAGCTCGGCGCTTTCCCGATCGAGCTCGAGGCCGCGCTCGCGGGAGCGCCGCTTCCGGAAGAGGCGCTCGCTTCGCTCGCGGACGAAGCGAGGATCGCGCCGGAGGCATTCTTCGATTCCGCGACGCCGGCGCGTGCGCCGAGCGCAGCGCTGCGCTGGGCCACCAGCGCGGATGACGGGAGCTTCTCACTCGACGGTCTCCTTACGCGGCGCTACACACTGGCCGCCGTCGACGCGGAGCTCGAAGGCGGCACGCGACGATTCGGCGTCGCGGCCGGTGACACTCGAGTGGAGCTCCTGCTCGACGCGCCGCCGCGGCTCTACGAAGCACAGCTCGTCGACGCGGTCGGGACGCCCCTCGCGGCCGTCGAGATCGAAGGCTTCCTCTCGCCCCTCGACGTCGAACTCGCGTTCGGAGCGGGTCGCGCGCGCGTGCAGCGCTTCTTCCTCGGAAGGCGCCTGCGCAGCGATGCCGAGGGGCGCTTCCGTTGGAACACGGCTCTCGGAGAGCTCGCCGGCCTGCACGTGTACGGACCGACGGTGAATCCGCGAGTGCATCCACTCGCGACGCTGCGCGACGGTCCCGACTCGACGCTCGAGCTCGCGACGCGCGCTTATCTCGAGGTCGCGCTCGACAGGGACCATCCCGCGGAGCGCGTGCGCGTGCTCGACGCGAGCGGTGCTCCGCTCGAGCTCGCGCGCCTCGAGGCCGATGGCTATGCGCGACGCGCCGAGGTGACCCTCGCAGAGGGGCGCTCGGGCGTCCTCGCGCTCGATGTGCGCGCGCGCCTCCTCGAGCTGCGGCGCGGTGACGCCGTCACCGAGAGCCTCGCCCTCGCGCCGCGCGCCGGCGAAGTCCTCCGCATCGTGCGCTGAGCCCGCGCACGACGCGCGGCCGAGCTTCCTCTCTTCTCTCTCCGAGGGATCGCATGCTCCGAAACCCTGGCCTGTTCCTGCTCATACTCTGCTCCGGCCTCGCCACCGCTCCCGCGCAGGAACCCGCGCCGAGCTACGTGCCGCGCGTCCTCACCAGCGCGCAAGCGCTGCGCGACATCGACATCCTGCGTCGCGCGTTGGAGACCATCCATCCCGGCCTCGAGCGCTACTGGTCGCGCGAGGAACGCCTCGCCCTCTTCGCGGCATGGGAAGCGCGCGCGACGCGCGGTGCGATCGATGAGCTCGAGTTGCTGCGCGAGGTCGCGGTCGGTCTCGCGCGTGTGCGCTGTGGGCACACGCGCGTCGAGGCACCGCAGCGACTCGACGAGTGGCGCGAGCAGACGCCCACGCATCTGCCGTTCACGTTCCGCCTCTTCGATGGGCGCATGTTCGTCGATCGCGTGGCGGAGTCCGCGCCGGCGCTCTCGCGCGGCGACGAGATCCTCGCTCTCGACGGACGCGCGACGAGCGAGCT